>BGZN01000001.1 GCA_003864455.1 Candidatus Termititenax aidoneus
TATTAGCAACAGCAAAATATCCACGATTGATAAGTGAAAATTTGTTCAAATATGCTGTTATTCTTTGTAAAAAGCAGGTTTATCGGTACTCCCTAAAAACAGAGCACTCACATTCATTGCTCCTTAACATAAAAGATTATCAAACGATTAAACAAATAATTCATAAGTTATATCCAGACTACGACAAGTCCTTTGCGAAAATATATGAGAACAATAACAAATTTGCTGGCGGAAATTTGTTTATTTCAAAATATTCTTTTTTGGAAAAATATTGTGAATGGTTGTTCCCTATCTTGTTTGAAGCCGAAACTAAAATCAATATGTCTGATTATAACGTTTGGCAAATTAGAACCTTAGCTATAGTGAGCGAAGTGTTATTTAATGTATATATTTATCATCATAAGTTAAAAGTTTTATACAAACCGATTTATTTTATTACAGAAAAAAAACGCAATTACTTTTTTATAGGCTTTGCCCAATTTATGTTCAAGATAGTTAAAAATTTCTTTTTTTATCTGTATATCCGTCCTGGTGATTTATTATCCCAACGGCTTATCAAAATAAATAATCCACAATAATTACTTCTTAAAAATTTACAACGTTTAATGCTTATTAGCGATTATATCATTGATAGATGCCAGCGGCTTGCGTCCAGTTAATCTTCTCACCAGATTGTTACGGGCTAATTTTAAATACAGCCGGTACTGCCAGCTCCGCCAGCCATCGTTGCAGCAGTGCACGGCATAGGATTCGGGCGAGGCTTCGGCGCGGTTGGTCGCCAAGACATAGGACGGAAAAATGACCATATTTTCGGCTAATCTTTGAAAGTCATTTCGGTAGCGGAATCCGTATTTTTGCGCGAGATTGGCATATATGGCCGGAGCTATGGGCTGCATATTGTAAGAACCATCCGGCAAAATAAAATGCTTGCCGGCATACCAATTTAGGCAGTCTTGGAGATAGGGATGCCCGGCCCGACCACCCATAATGGCAGCCTGTAGAGCAATGCCGGACGCATTATCTCCATCAATAGGAACTTTAGGCGTTCCGTCAGCGTTTAGCCGCGCCAGACTGTTGGCTTTCTTTACCACGTTGGGCGAATATTCCACCGCTGTAAAAAAATCATACTTTAAAAATTCAGCAAAAGACTTCCGTACAATTACATCCGTATCTAAATAAATGCCGCCTTCTGTATACAAAGCATACGCTCGAATATAATCCGCGGCAAAAGCCCATTTTTTGACTGCGCAGGCCTCGCGTACAAAAGCCACAGAATTGGTGTCGAATTTATTTTTATCCCAAAGGACTAATTTATAATCCGGCATTTTATCCTGCCAGGTCTGCATACATTTCTGTAAAGGCTTGGGTATGGGTTCGCCGCTCAGCCAGCAGTAATGGATTGTTTTAGGTATGGTCATTATATTTATCCAATAAGTTCTTTTGCTGATGGATAATGTTTTTTGCCAAAAATTTTACGCAGGAAATTATTGGTGGTAAGTTTAAACAATAACTTTTCCCAAAAATTTCGCTCGACCCAGCTGCCTAAAGTATAATGAATAGCGTAGGCATTTTTGCCGACCAATAATCTGTTTGTGGCAAAAACAGAAGAAGGGAAAATTACCATATTGCAGTCTAAATATTGTAATTCGTCTTTATAACGGAAGCCGTATTTTAAGGCTATTTTGGCATAAATATCCGGCGCAAGATATTTAGTATTATAATAAACATCAAAATGATGTGTCTCGTACCAAAGCAGACATTCTTTCAAATAATTATGGCCGGCTATCCCACCCAATATGGCAGCATTGATACCTATACCGGGCACGCTCAATGTTGCTGCATCCTTTAAGGTTCCGTCTGGCTTTAAAAAAACCTCCGCTTTATATTTTTCGGCTAGGCCTGGCACATAGTCCACCGCGGAGAAAAAATCATATTTTAAAAATTCAGTGAAGCTTTTTTTTACAATAACATCGGTGTCCAGATAAAGTCCGCCCTCTGTATATAAAGCATAGAGGCGGATATAATCCGCGGCAAAAGCCCATTTTTTCACCGCGCAGGCCTCGCGGACAAAAGTCACAGAATTAATATCAAATTTATTTTTATCCCAAAGAACTAGTTCATAATCCGGCATTTTGTCCCGCCAGGTCTGCAGGCAGCGCAAAACATCTTCCGGCATTGACTCTCCACTTAACCAGCAGTAATGAATTTTTTGGGGGATAGGCATTTCCGGTTACCTGCTAAAAATAAGAATGCAAATGGTCTTCTGCTGTCTGAACAAGAATATCTTTCGCAGAGTCGATAAAAACTTTCCGGCTCATCTGTCTGGTCTCAAAATATAGCGCGCTCGCCCGTCTTCCGCGGCTAATTTGTGTAAGGCAGTTTCTGAAATAATACCACTCCATTTAGCCAAAAAAAGCGGCAAATCAAATGTTGTGCCATCTAATTTTTCTGCGGAGTTATCCAATTCATTAGCTTTTTGTTCAAGAGGCTCCAGCGTATTTACAGGCAATGCAATTAACTCCACCTGTTTATTGTCCAAAATATCCTGCGGCATATCCACAAAGGCTGACAGCTGCGCGGTATCAATGATTTTTCTAACAGCATTCATTTAAATTACTCCTATATTGAAAAACAACTCTATTGTTTGTTTAAACACTATTTTCCCCTATTATTTCTATTATAACACAAATTTCAAATTCAAAACTCTCGACTAAACAGACACTTCAGCAAAAATTTCCAACCGCATTTTCTAATGTGTCTATGCAAGGGCGTGGTTAAAATTAAATCTTTAGCTTTCATGTTGGCAATAATAATTTTTAAAAAAGGGGATTTTACTGCGTATTGCCAAAAAAATTCAAAATGTTGGATATAGGCCAACGAATCCCACGGTTTGTAATGAATGATCTTAGGATCTTTACCGGCTTCATAGTATTCCTCTTGTAAATATTTCGGCAAATACTTCACAAGCTCAGAAAAAAGAACAGTATAATTATACTTCGCTGGCAGGAGCAGCGTTTTGTTTTCTGCTATAAAGTTAAGCACATCTTGGTCTACCAAACGCCAAATTTTGGACACGGCTAAAGTTAGTAATTTTTCTATAGACCAGTCTTCTCTAAATCCGGCTAAATTCCACAATAATACTCCAGCCTGAAAATAATCATCTTTTTGCTGTAAATTAGCTAAAACCTCGTTATAAATTTTTTTACTCTGATTGTGGGTTTTATTCGGTTTGTAATACCAAGCTGCGCCATGAAATTCTCTTACTGCAGCCAGTAGTTTATCTTGTAAATCTAGATCAAAAATCTCCGCTACATCAATACGGCAAACCGTATCTCCATCGAAATAAAGCGCTTTATCATAATCGGCTAAAATCCAGGGTAATAACAAACGAAAAAAAGTTTCCGCTGTATAACAAATTTTGTCTTCCTCTCTAATTTTGAACGCATAACTTTTTAGATATTGTTTTACATCTATAAAACTCAAAGAAAATTGTGGAAAAGCAACCACTTGATTTAATAGCTTTTCCTGATTTTCTGAAGATAAGTTTTGTTGTAAAATAAAAAAACAATACCGACGCTTTGGACTAGCGTTTTCCATAATGGACTGCATTGCCACGGACATGTACGGTACAAATTTGTCATTGGTGGCAAAACAGATTGGTATAGTTTTTTTGCTCATTTTACCCTCTCAAAACGGCTTCCGTATTTTTAACGAGTGGTTTCCCAATTGCTTGCTCGCAACACTCCTCTGCGCAAAGGATTTTCTCCACCAGAAAAGAATAACATATAACCAGGTGAAAATTCTATTTTAAAATTATTTTTGGTCAACAAACTCTGCAATTTCTGCGCGTCATTTTCATTATGATAGGTGCAAAGAACCAATCTTAATTTTTTTTGCTCGGTCAGAATATTCCGTGCGCCATTTAGCAACGCAACTTCAGCACCTTCAATATCGGCCTTAATGAAATTAATTGTCCGATCTTTGAAAAAATCATCGATACTAATTATACCTTCCCCCGTATATGAGGAGACGAATTTGCTGATGGTTTCCACTTTATCCGGCCAAGGAGCAAAGGTTTTGCGCAAAGGTTCCAGCCATTGGCGTTCACATTCAAATAAATATACTTTTTTGGCTTTTTCTATCACAGACAAAGCAAAAATGCCTTCGGCCGCACCAATATCAGCGACGGTATCTCCTTCTTGTACGCAAAAGTTCGACGCCTCATAACGATGAGGTGATTTAATATCTTGTTCCAGTAAAAGGCCGTTGTAGTAATGTTGAATATTTCGTTTAGACCAGCCGCAGGGAAAATATAAACGTTTACCAGCATGCAATACATAGTGTAACCCAGCATCCGTATAAACATTTATAGTATGCCAATCGTATTTTTTTACAAGCTTATAAGGAATACAAGGAATATTTCGACTTCGATCATTGTTTAAAAAATCTAAAGCTTCCTTTATTGATTGATCGTCCGGAACATTAATTAACTCTTGCCGAAGATAATTTATAATTTTTAAGCGTTGTTCTTTTAATGTTTTCAGCTTGCGCAGATAAAATACTTCTGCCCTAATATCTTCCGGCACAAGTTTGTGATAAATATTCGTCAGATGTTTTATTATCTTCTTTGTCATTGTATTACGCTTTCACCCGATTTTTCTTATGCTGCCACCAAATTCGTTCTGGAAACGTCGACAACCACCAAGCCAATCTATTTCTAAATCTTATATACAGATATACCCACGTAGAATGTTTAGGCGGTGTACGCAGAAAATAAATAGGTAACCGTTTAATTGTTATTTTTGTTTTATGGTGGAAAACGTAAACACTGAGTAAACTTTCTCCCCAATAAGCAAGCACCCTTTCCCTATACTTTAAAGTATTGATGCGGTGTTCTGCTTCAAACAATATAGAAAACAACCATTCACAGTATCTTATAAAGAAATCGTAAGGCATTAAAAACATATTATAATGCGAAAGACCGTTACTGTGCTCCATAACAGACAGCAAAGAAGTTTCGTATTCCGGACACAAATCGCAAATAATTTGCCGCAGAGTAAAATAATCAGAACTATTCAGCATGGAAGAAAAGAACATAAAATTACTGCACGGATTACAATCTTCACGCGCCAAAATCACTCGTTTGGAAGACAAAATCGCACTCAATCTATCAGCGTAATCAGACATATTCGGCAGTCCGTTTACAAACACACCACACCCGTTTAAGTCTCGCCAGAATGCCTGTCCCAAAGCAAAATACCTCCGATAATGACACATTCCCACATACTCCACATCAGGATATAATTTTTTCAGATTTTTCCAGGCCCAATATAACGCGGTCAACTCACAAAAGCTTTTATTTTTCGCGCTGATATTATCACCGGTGTCATCGCCTTGTATGCCTAAATCAACATTAGACAAAGCTTTACCGCAATGGATCGGCAAGAAAATATCGTCCTGCGGAAACTCGGCCTGTTTGTACGTGCAAACTAATATTTTTATTTTGTTATCTGACATTTTACGTTCTCCAACACCCTCCCCATCACCCTATCCATATCATAATATTTATATTCCGCCAAGCGGCCGCCGAAAATTTTAAACATAACCCAAATTTTCCAATTGCGCCTTTGTAAAATTTAAAACCTCTTTGGCATTTGCCAGAGCTTGCCACAAATCTGTTTCTGTTTTCTGGCTGTATCATAGTCAGTTTGAGCAAAACGAATCCACTCTTTAATATCTAGATTGTTCATATAATACTATTCCTTCGTTTTCAATTAAGTGGGCAAAAGAAGTGCTGCGCGCCGCGTCTTCTTCAAAACGCGTTTGCTCAAAAGCCAATAGATCCAGCGGACGTTTTTGCACTCCGTATAATTTTTTGCGCAATTCGATCGCAATATCCAAAGGCCGCCGGTTCGCCTTTGTGGTCAAAGCGCATAAATCAATATCACTATCCGGTGTTTCTTCTCCACGCGCTAGCGAACCAAAAAGAAACACTTTAGAAACTAGTCCGCTGTCCGAAAATATCTTGATAATTGCCTTTAACTCATCCTTTATTTGATCAGGCATTTACAGCGATTCTCCTTTTCTGGTCTTCTAAAATTATTATAACATATTTAATTTTTAACCAAAAAATCTAGAACATTTTCCGGCGTGATTACGGTGAAATTGCTTTCTCCATATTCTGCCAACCATTCCGTAGGCGGTTTGTTTCGGGCTTTTTGGGAATTCCATTTCATTTCATAAGCAAAAATTTTTCCGTCTTTTTCTTCCAACAAATCAATTTCCTGTCCGCGCCATGTCCGCCAAAAATACTGATTGGCGTAAATTTGTTTGTAGTTTCTGGCTTTCATTCTCTCCGCAAGGCAAAAATTTTCCCAAAGTCTGCCCACATCATCGCGTGTGTTTAAATTGTTAAAATTATTTATAATAGCGTTGCGCACGCCAAGATCGTAAAAAAAATATTTGGCTTTTTTGCTGATTTCCTTGCGCAAGTTGCGGCTGTAGCCGCGCAATTGAAAAATAATGTAAGTCTTTTCCAGCAAGTCCAAATAACGGCCAACAGTTTTTTTATCAATGCCCAAGTTGCCACCCAGCTCGGAAAGAGAGACTTCGCCGCCGACTTGAAAGGCCAAAAGCTTTAATAAATCCAGCAGGACTTGGGAGCTCTTAACCTCTTGATACGCCAAAATATCTTTTAATAATAGAGAATCAACCAGTTCACGCAAAAAGAATCTTCTGGTTTTGCGGTCAGCGTTATTAATAACATCAGGATATGTTCCAAAAACCAAAAGATTGTCCAAAAGGTATTTCAAGGTTAATTCTGGATTGGCAGTTTTTTGGCTGTTCAATATTTCCTCCACCGAGAATGGAAAAAGGTAACAAGTGGTCTTGCGTCCAACCAGCGGCTCGCCGACCTGTCCGTTGATCTCAAAAGCGGATGAGCCTGTGGCGATCACCGCCGTGTCCGGCAGATGGTCGTTTATTAATTTTAAAGACTGCCCGATATTTTTAATATTTTGGGCTTCATCAATTGCTAAAATATCCGCTTGTCCGACAATTTGTTTTAATTTTTCCAGCGACGGAGTAGAAAATAATTCTTGAGTATCAACTGAAGTTCCGTCATAAGTCAGAATTTTTTTAGGGCTTTTCTGCAAGAAACTATTCATTAAAGTTGTTTTACCGACCCGGCGAGGCCCCAGCAGAATTAAAGTTTTGCCAGGTTTAAGATACTGTTTTAAAATTAACATTCTTTGGATCATGTTTTTATTGTAACATACAATTCCCCAAAATACTAGTATTTCGGGGAGTCAATTCCCCAAAATATACATATTTTGGGGAATTTAAGGTCTATTTCCCACCTCAAAACTTTTTAGCGCCCTCCCCATCACCCTATCCATATCATAATATTTATATTCCGCCAAGCGGCCGCCGAAAATCACGTTTTTTTCTTTTTGCGCCAACTCCGCATATTTATTGTAAAGCGCGGTGTTTTTAGCGTCGTTGATCGGATAAAAAGGCTCCGCCCCTTCCTGCCACTCCGCCGGATATTCGCGGCTGATGATGGTCTGTGCCTGTGTGCCAAATTCAAAATGTTTATGCTCAATAATCCGTGTGTAGGGCACGGCGGCTTCCGTGTAATTGACCAGCGCGCTGCCCTGATAATTTGTGCAGTCGAGAATTTCCGTCTCCCAGCGCAGCGAGCGGTACTCCAGTTTGCCAAATTTATAGTCGTAGTAGCGGTCTATCTCACCGGTGTAAACAATTTTGTCCGCCAGATTTTCCCAGTGAGAGCGGTCGGTAAAAAAATCGCAGCCGGTTTTTGTTTCTACATCTTGCAGCAAAGCGGCGCTCAATTTATTGTATCCGCCGACGGGGATACCTTGATAACGGTCGTTAAAATAATTATTGTCAAAAGTAAAACGCACGGGCAGACGCTTGATAATAAAAGCCGGCAGTTCTGTACATTGGCGTCCCCATTGTTTCTCGGTATAGCCTTTGATCAAGGTCTCGTAAATGTCCCGTCCGACCAGCGCGAGCGCTTGTTCCTCGAGATTTTGCGGCTCGGCGGCCGCGCGGCGTTTTTGCTCCGCAATTTTTTGGGCGGCTTCCTGCGGCGTGGTTACGCCCCACAAAGCATAAAAAGTATTCATATTAAACGGCAGGTTGTACAATTTGCCGCGATAATTGGCCAGCGGCATATTGATAAAATTATTAAATTCGACCAAAGAAGTTACAAAATCCCAGACCGTTTTATTGCTAGTGTGAAAAATATGCGGACCGTATTTGTGAACATTGACGCCGGCGATATTTTCACAATAAATATTACCGCCGAGCTGCGGACGTTTATCAATGACTAAAACTTTTTTGCCGGAGCGTTTGGCTTGATAAGCAAAAACCGCGCCAAAAAGACCAGAGCCGACAATAAGATAATCATATTTTTTGCTCATCACAATTTTGCCTTCCTGACCATCAGCAGCCACAGCGCGGCCAAACTAATATAAGCGACAATAACCGTCGCCAGCACTAAACCGGTCAAACCCATATTCCAGCGGAACAAAAACAAATAATTGGCGGTAACATTCAGCAAAATATTCAAGATGGAGAGCATGAACAAACCGCCAAAAATCTTTTTTACAACTAATACATTATTAAAAAAACTATTCAGATAAAAAGCCGGCAAAGCCAGCGCATAATAACGCACCGCCGCCGCGGTATAAGCCAGGTCCGCGCCGCCAAAAAGCCCGTAGCCCAAGATCAGCTCGACCAAAATATCCGGTATGGCAAACAAAAGCGCGGCATACGGCACGCTGATCGCCAGCGCGATCCAGATAAATTTATTCAAGGTCTGCCAATTCGGTTTTTCAGAAATGGCGGTAAAGAATATGTTGTTCAAATTAATTATGCCCTGCGGCAGTTGGCTGATCAAAGCGCCGTACACCAGCGCGCTGATCGCCTTTTCCGGCAAATAAGAAGCAAAAGCTTTATCGATAACCGCATACAACGAAGCGGCGGCGCCTAATGCGGCAAAAACCAAAAATTGTCCGAGCAGACTTTTGAATTGTTTGTCCAGACGAAAATCCGGCCGCAAATGGCGGAAAACAAAAAATAACTGCCAGAACACAGCCAGGATCAAGGAAATCAACAAGGCCCAGGGCAAAACCCAAACTGTCCTGTAAATAAACAAACCAGCCGTAATTAGCACAAATTGGGAAAACGAATTTAAAAAATCGGCGGCAGTTTGAATAGTGAACAGTCTTTGCGAGCGCAAAATAGTGCTAAAATAAGCGGACAAAAAATTTAAAACTATCATGGGAAATAAAATCCACAAAATCGCCGAAAAAACCGGCCTAACTTCACGTAAAAATGACATGGAAATAATAGGCAAAGCAATTAAAGCAATTAAAGTTATCGCGGCGCAAACTAGTAAATTGAAGCCCAGTAACTGTGCCGCGGATCTGGCAAAAACTTGCTTACTCTTTTGTCCAGCCCTGGTCAGCCAGGGTATGCCCACTGAATAAACTGTGCCGGAAAAAATATTGAAAATAGCAATGATACCAGCCGCAAAAAAATAGGCGTCCGTCTGATAATTGAAGCCCAGCAGCGCGGCGATAGAAATATTTTTTAAATAACCGGCGCAGCGCGCGCTAAAATTTAAGGCCGAGGTGGTAAACAAAGCTTTTTTAATCGCTTCCGGCCGGCTAAATTTATTCGTCATTTTGCAATTTCCGGTAACAGGCCGTGATATTTTCAACATAAGCGTCCGGCAAAAAACGCTCCGCGACAGTTTGATAAGCTTTTTCTCTGATCTGCGTTTTTTGCTCGGCAGTTTTGCTCCACACATACAAGATCATCTTGGCCAACTGCTCAGGATTACCCGGCTCAATCAAAAATCCGCTGCGGTACTGCTCGATGATTTCCGGTATGCCGCCCGCTGCCGCGGCGATCACCAATTTTTTGCGGGACATGGCCTCAATAACCACGCGGCCAAAAGGCTCTTGATGCGACGGCACGACGACCAGCGACGCTTTGTCCAGATAAGGGACGATGTTGTTCACCACGCCGGCAAAGTTTACCGCAGGAAGCAGGCCGTGTTTTTGCAAAAAACGGCGGATTTTCCAAAAATACATTTTTTCCGAGGACAGCGCCTGGCCCAAAACAGTTAAAGTCGCTTTAGGGTTTTGCTGATGCACGAGCGCAAAAGCGCGCGCCAGATCCCACAAACCTTTGCGTTTTTCGATAGACCCCGCGTACAGTAAATTGTAAGGAATTTCCGCGGCTGGCTCATTTTTTGGCAGTTCCTCGACCGCATTGTAAACCACATCCAGCCGTGTCGGTTCGCTGTCAAAATAGCGCACCATGCTGTGCGAGATCAAAATCAAGCGTCGCGCTTTGCGCAGCAGTCTTTTGGCCAGCGCGGGAAAACCGCTCAAATCCTCGCGCACATGCAGAATAGTTTTGATACCAAATTTTTGGGCAATGTCCAGCGCGTACTCAGTCAAAAAAGTATTGGCGTGAATGATCGCCGGACGAAAACGCGCCACATAAATATACAGTTTTAGCGCCTTAAAATATTTAGACAGATTCAGCACTTTAACGCGGGCGCTGTCAATTTTCTGCTCGATAGGTCCGGACTGCGGCAAAACCAAAATCGGATAATAACTTTTGCCGCGCAAACGATTGGCCAGTATTGCCAGCGAGATCGGCGCGCCGGACAGATCGGCTTGATGCGACACCAGCATCACGACATTGTCCCCGCTGCGCGGCTGGTATTTATCCGCCGGATATTTGTCAAAACCCTCGCGCAAACCTTTGAGAAACATTGCCCAGCGCATTTTGGCGCGCCAATACTGCCAGCGTTTTCCGTCTTTGGTTGGGGCTTGTTGCGCGCGGCAAAAACGCAAAAACCAATCATTATCTAAAGAAAGGATCGCGTTTAAAAAAACATTGAACAAATTTACGCCGGCACGCAGACCAGCCCAATAATGTTTGCGCGAAAGCAGCACCGCCGAGCGTCCGGCCTGCCGAAATTTATCCAAACGTTTTTCTAAAATCTCCGGCGTGTCCTCGCCGTCCGCTTTAAAAATATACCCCACCGCTTTGGGATTGACCTTAAACTTAAAACCTCTCTGCCGCGCCCGAAAACCCAACTCTTGGTCTTGAAAACCGTACTCTTTGAAGTCCGGATCAAAACCGCCGGTCAATTCCAGGACGTCGCGCGAGACAGAAAGATTGTTTGTGATGAAATTGACGAACGGCGAATTTTCGTTGAATTTATTAATCTTTTTCGTGAAACGAGGCGGTTTTTTTGGAACAGCCGAAACGTCTTTAACGTACTCTACCCGTCCGCGCGCCACAGCGACGCCTTTTTTGGCAAATTTTTGATGCGTGTTATAATGTTCTTTCAAAAAATCTTTATCCAAAATAATATGATCGTCAATGAACACGATTATCCCGCCTTCGGCCACGCTAAAACCGTGATTGCGGGCGGCGGCGCGGCCGAGATTGGGCTGGGAAACCAATTTAAAAATGAAAGGAAATTTTTGTTTGGCCAGCGACTTGGTCCGATCCGTGCTGCCGTCGTCCGAGACGATCACTTCAAAATCTGTGAAAGTCTGTTTTTGCAAAGAGGCCAGCGTCTGCTTGAGGCAGTCCAGCCGGTCGCGCGTCGGGATAATAACGGAAAGTTTAACCAAGGATTTTCTCCAGCGCCGCGACCACATCGTCCACGTCCTCCGGTGTTAGTTTGGCGGAAAGCGGCAGGCTCAAAATTCGCTCGGCCGCATATTCAGCGTTGGGAAAATCGCCGTCTCGGTAGCCGAAAGTTTTACGATAATACGGGTGCAAATGCAGAGCTGTGTAATGCACGCCAGCGCCGATATTTTCTTTAACGAGCGCGTTAAGCAACTCGTCTCTGGTCAAGCTGGTTTTGTCCGTGTCCAGCAGCACAGTATATAAATGCAAAGCATGTTTGGTGTCCGGCGCAAACGGCGCGGGCAAAATCAGCGGCAAATTTTTCAAGCGCGCATTGTATTCATTCCAGATCTCCAGCCGCCGCTGATAAAATTTTTCCACTTTCTTGAGCTGCTGAATACCCAGCGCGGCCTGAATGTCCATCATGTTGTATTTGAAACCCGGAAAAAGCACTTGATAATGTTTAAAGCCTGCATCGGAAAAACGTTTCCAGGCGTCGCGCGACATGCCGTGCAGTCCGTACATTTTAATTTTGTCGGCGTATTCTTCATTATTAGTAATGACCATGCCGCCCTCGCCAGTTACCACATTTTTAGTTACATAAAAAGAAAAGCAGCCCAGATCGCCAAAAGTGCCGGCATGCCGGCCGTGATATTCCGTCTCGATAGCGTGGGCGCAGTCCTCCACCACTTTTAGATTATGCTGTTTCGCGACAGCCATGATCTTGTCCAGCTCGCAGGGGCGTCCGGCAAAATGCACCGGCAATACAGCCCTCGTGCGCGGCGTAACCGCGGCCGCGATTTTATCCGCGTCAATATTGAGCGTCGCGCGGTTAATGTCCACGAAAACCGGCCGGCCGCCGGCATGAATCACCGCGTTGGCCGTGGCGCAAAAAGTCAGCGGCGTGGTGATGACCTCAGCGCCGGGCTGAATGTCCAGCGCCACCATAGACAAATGCAAGCCAGCCGTGCAGGAATTGAGCGCCATAGCGTACGGCGCGCCCTGATAATTTTTGAAATCCTCCTCAAATTGTTTGACTTGCGGCCCTGTGCCCAGCCAGCCGGACTCCAGCACTTTGACCACGGCTTGAATATCATCAGCCTCGAGACGCGGACTGCCAAAAACTAAAAATTTATCTCTGGTCATAAAAGCTCTCCGTTCGTTGATTATATATTAAGCAAAAATTTTATTAAATGGACAGA
This sequence comes from Candidatus Termititenax aidoneus, assembly GCA_003864455.1. Lineage (GTDB taxonomy): Bacteria > Margulisbacteria > Termititenacia > Termititenacales > Termititenacaceae > Termititenax > Termititenax aidoneus. Next base: position 12,894 of record BGZN01000001.1, read on the forward strand.
GAATGGCTTTGCTGTTAAATATTTGCAACAAATCTCCAGAAGTTACGATATAATATATAGTTATGTACAAAAAAGTTATTAATTATGCAGAAATACTGGCTACAAACCGCCGCGGCCTCGGCGGAGGTATTTATGCGGAGATCAAAGAGCATATTTATAATTATGCTTATAATTTAAATAACTATTTTCAAGAACAACAGCACACGGGCATATTTAAATCTCATGCGCCTGAGTATTATCTTAATACTTTGTTCAATACCTATATTAACTTTGAAATTAACGAGCCTCATAACACAGTAGTTTTAAGTTTTAAACTAGCCATAGACACTAAAGTTTTTGCTTTGCTCTGCAATATGTCCTCCGTTTTAGCCCAAAATGGGATCGATCCGCTCTACATCACTTGTCTCTCTCCAGAATCTCTGGAAACAGCTAATTTTGACAATAACACTTACATTGAGCTTTGCGCTCTGAACGCGCTGCTGCATAATCGAGGCCTTATTTCAACATACAAGGAAGAAATTGAGAATATTTTTCAATTGTATGCTAAAGCGAATGTTCACATCGAACCTTCTCAACTGTTTGCCGCACTTTTCGCGCTTACCGAAAGGCGCTAGTAAAGCTAAGATTTTGGTGGCTGTTGCAATTTCGCCACCTTGAGCGGTAGGCCGAAACAACGAATAAAACCGGCCGCGTCTTTTTGGTCGTACAATTCCGAATTGGTAAAAGACGCCAGATTTTCTAGATACAGCGAGTGCGGCGACTTTGCTCCGGCCGGCACAATATTGCCCTTGTATAATTTTAAGCGCACCGTGCCGTCCATTTTTTCTTGCGTTTTATTCACGAAAGCGTCCAGCGCCTCGCGCGCCAGCGTAAACCACTGGCCGTTGTAAACTAACTCGGCATATTTGTGCGCCAAGTGCTGTTTGAGATGATAAGTTTCTTTATCCAGAACAAGCTGCTCCAGTTGGTCATGCGCCGCGTAAAGTATAGAGCCTCCCGGCGTTTCATAAACGCCGCGCGACTTCATGCCGACCAAACGGTTTTCCACTATGTCGATTTGCCCGACAGCATGTTTGCCGCCGATTTCATTCAGTTGCAGCAGTAATTCCACCACGGATAATTTCTTGCCGTTGAGAGCGACCGGCACGCCCTGCTTAAAATCCAGTTCTATATACTCCGCTTTGTCCGGCGCTTTTTCCAGAGTATTAGAAATGTTAAATACGCTGTCCCGCGCTTCCTGCCACGGGTCTTCCAGTTCCGCGCCCTCATGTGAAATATGCCAGAGATTGGCATCTTCGGAATATATGCGTTTTTTCGTGATTTTAAGCGGAATATTGTGTTTGTGCGCGTAGTCAACAGCCTCTTCGCGGGAGTTGATATTCCATTTGGGGTCTCTCCACGGAGCGATTATTTGCAAAGACGGGTCGAGAGCCATAAAAGTCAACTCAAAACGCACCTGATCATTGCCTTTACCGGTAGCTCCGTGCGCCACAGCGTCCGCTTTTTCTTTACGGGCGATTTCCACCTGATGTTTGGCGATAACCGGACGGGCAAAAGATGTGCCGAGCAGATATTTTGACTCGTAAACCGCGCCGGCTTTGAGCGTCGGCCAGATATATTCCTCGACAAACTCCCGGCGCAAATCCAACACATATACTTTACTAGCGCCGGCGGCTTTAGCGCGCTCCTGCAAATCGTCCAGCTCGCGCAGTCCCTGCCCCACGTCCGCGGCATAGGCGATGACCTCGCAGCCGTAATTTTCTCTCAACCAGTGGATCATGATCGAGGTATCCAATCCGCCGGAATAGGCTAATACTGCTTTTTTAACCATTGTTACTCCTTTTTACTTCGGGGAGAAATATTTACCTGCGCGAACACGACAAAGTACTTCGTACGCTGTCATGAAGGTTACGTTCACTCCGGCAAATATTTCTCCCCTTAAAACTTCAATGTTCAAAATTATTTCAACAAATACACCAAAATCGCTTTCTGGGCGTGGAGGCGATTTTCGGCCTGCTCAAAAACAATCGACCGCACCGGATCATCGATCACTTCGTCGGTGATTTCCAGACCGCGATGCGCCGGCAGGCAGTGCATTATTTTCACATTTTTCGGCGCTTTTTTGAGCAACTGGCCATTGACCTGATAATCTTTGAAAGCCTTGTTTTTTTGCGCGGCCAGTTTTTCCTGACCCATGCTCGCCCAAACATCCGTGTAAATGAAATCCGCTTTTTTCACCGCGGCGGACGGATCATTAGTCAATAACGCTTCATTCTCCGCGGTCATTTTTTTATCCGGCGCGTAATTTTTGGGCGTGCAGACCGTCAGCTCAATGCCGGTTTTTTCGGCCAGATGAATGAGCGAATTGGTTACGTTATTGGCATCGCCGATATAAGTCAAACGCACACCTTTCAAGTCGCCGGTGATTTCGTACATAGTCAGCGCGTCCGCCATAGCCTGACAGGGATGCATCAAATCGGTCAGGCCATTGATGACCGGCACGCTGGCATGTTCGGCCAGCCCCAAAGCAGTATCGTGGCCAAAAGTCCTGATCATAATAGCGTCGCAAAAACGGCTCAAAGTCCGCGCCACATCGGGCACGGATTCGCGCGTGCCTAGACCGCATTCGCCGGCGGTAATATTGATCGCGTGGCCGCCCAGTTCATACATGGCCACGTCAAAAGACACGCGCGTCCGCGTCGAAGGCTTGTCAAAAATCATAGCCAGCGACTCGCCCTGCAGCAGCTCGTGTTTTTTGCCGGCGCGCGCCTGCGCTTTGAGATTGTAAGCCTGACGGATCAGATGATTGATCGTCCGCGCGTCATGGTCTTTGATCGATATAAAATCTTTTTTCATCGCTAAACTTCCCTTATCTTTTGCAGTAAATATTTTTCCCGCGCGGACACGGCATAGCACTGAAGGTTACGTCCGCGCTTTGGCAAAATATTTACTGCATCACATTAATCCAAAGTCACCATTGTGCCGATGCCTGTGCTGGTCAAAGTTTCCAGCAGCAGCGAATGTTCGACAGTGCCGTTGATAATATGCACCGATTTTACGCCGATGCTCAAAACATCCAGCGCGCTTTTAATTTTGGGTATCATGCCGCCGGAAATTATTTTGTTTTCGATTAATTCCTCGGCCTTTTTCTTATTCAGGCGCTGAATAAGCTGCTTATCACTGTCCAGCACACCGTCCACATCGGTCATCAAATAAAGTTTCGCCGCTTCCAGTTCTTTGGCGATTTTGCAGGCGGCAATATCCGCATTGACATTGTAGGTCTCACCGGTGCGGCTCATCGCCACGGACGAAATGACCGGAATAAAACCTTTTTCCAGCAAACCGCGCACGACTTCGGCGTTGACAGTTTTGATCTCGCCGACGAAACCCAGATCATAGTCGGACTGCAATTTCTCCGCCACGAAAAGACCGGCGTCTTTGCCGGACAGCGACACGGCTTTGGTCTCGCCCTCGCGGTGCAGCAACTCGACTATTTCTTTGCCGATGCGCCCCAGCACCATTTCGGCAATTTCCATGGTTTCTTTGTCGGTTACGCGCAGGCCGTTGGGCGCAAACTCCGCCTTTTTGCCGACTTTGTCCAGCCAGCTATTGATTTCTTTGCCGCCGCCGTGCACCACGACCGGTTTCATGCCGATATAATTCAGCAAAGCAACATCGCGCGCGACATTACGTTTGAGGCGCGGGTCGATCATGGCTGAGCCGCCGTATTTGATGACGACTATCGCATCCTGAAATTTACGTATATACGGCAGCGCGTCTAAAATAACCTCAACTTTGTCCTGGAACTTCTGCATAGGACGGAATTATAACATGATCTACGCTCTTTTTGACCTAAATAACTGGCAAAAACTCAAATGAATTTATTGTATCGGCTTTATTGTTTGGGATTAGTAGTTTAAAAGCTAAAGAATTATTCACTGGTCATCGAATAGACGCTTTATTAAGCAAAATAATTTGTTGGCTATCAATATTTTCCACATTATTAGGTATACAATAAAAATCTTTTAAATACGCCCAGTCCTTATTCCGCAAAGTTACTACATCGTCCAGATAAAAACTCACCCAGCAATCACCAATCTTTGATTTAGATTTTTCTCGTTTCAATTTATTTTTTGTAATTTCAACATATTTTTTGTCCATATCAAAACCGATATATTGCCGCCCCAACCGTTTTGCAGCTATCGCTGTTGTGCCAGTGCCATTGAACGGGTCAAGCACAATATCATTTTCATCGGTACTCATTAAAATTATTCTTTCCAATAAATGAACAGGCAGTTGACAAGGATGTTCATCTCTAAATTTATTATGTTTAATCCTATGAATGTCCGTCCAAACATCAGAAACTAGCGGGCCAAAAGGATGTAATAAGCTTTTTTTTCCGCCATAGTCTTTAGCTAGAATATTTGACTTTCTGGCTCTTTTATGCGGATAACGTATTTCATAAAATTTAAGCTGCTTGCAATTTTTGGCATAAAATAAAATGCCATAGTGTCCAGGCTGCAAAGTTTTTCCCATTGGCGCAGTCGGCGCATCCCAGCTTATCCAGTGCTTAAAATCAGCTTGTTTATTCAAGAACGCAGCATAGTAAGTAAGCCATTTAGGGATATTATGCACAAAAATAGAACCCGTCGATTTTGTAACACGCACCATTTCTGTAATCCAACGTTCGCACCAATCTAAATACTCCTGCAATTTCAAACTATCTTTATAACTATTGTATACTTTTTTCAAATTAAACGGCGGATCGGCAAAAGTCATATCTACAGAATTGTCCGGAATTTGCTTCAACCGTTCCAAACAATCACCTTGCGTAACTTTATTTAAAAATTTTCCTATCATTTTTCCATGCATTTTTTCAAGAACAACTTAAAGCGTGTTATTTCGTCTTCATGAAATGTGAAAATATCATCATACGCCGCCACCATTCTCTTTAAATCACCTTTGCGAACATACCAGCCAATACCATCAACAAAACCAATGAATTTTGCTTTGGGATAATATCTCAAAATAAGTTTTTTTATATTTTTTTCAGTCTTTGACTTATCACCTTGTCCCGAAGATGTAGTTACCAGAAAAGAACTTTCAATAATTATTTTTGGCGACCTTTTGTCTGGTATGATAAAGTCCATCGTCCGTTTTTCAATAGGCTCATTTTCAAAAAGCTCTGTCAAATCTCCTTTTTCGAATGAAATTTTCAATTCGTCTAAAATTTGTGCAAGAAAAAACTCCGGATTATTTTCTGCTTGTCCTGCATAAGAGCCTTTTTCTTTATAACGCACTAAAGAATCAATCATTGCACTTGCTTCAAATTTTAATTTTGCAATACTCAATTTTTTTAATTCAAACAACGGCAATGTTTGCGCTAAGAATGGTGTTGTTGAACCTTCAAAGAAAAGATTTACAATGCCTTTACGAAAATAAGGATTTTCTTTTAACAAGTTTATAATCTTATTGTCGCCCCATTCTTTTAGATCATTATTTTTTTCATGACTATTTGTCCATTTATTTGTATAAAGGAGCTTTGAGAGTTCTTTATTATTCGAAACTCGAACAACTGTAATCAAGCGTTTTAGACTTTCGTTCGCAAATCCTGTCAAAGCCAGTAAAGCCCGTAAACCATTCTCTTTTGTAGCAAGTAAATTCTCAAAAATGTCTTTTTTTAGTCCTTGCGTTTCCACTTGGTTTTTTAAAACAAGCAGTATTTCCTTCAACGAGTTAATATAACTTTCATATTTTTCTTGAAAGACTGGATTATAAAAATAAAACGTATTTTTATCTATTACCGTTTTATATTTTTGCTCATCGTAAGTCATATTGCATCAACCTTATAAATTTTCTTAACTCAATTATAATTAGTATTTATCCTAACATACCCTTCGGTCAAATCGCAGCCCCAGGCCTGCGCGGACTCGCGGCCGCTGGCGAGGTCGATATTGATAGTAACGGTCTTGCTTTGCAGGCCGTCCCAGTTCATTTTAACTTTTTCGGGGTCAAATTTGGCGCCGCTGCGTCCAACTGCGGCGATTACCCTGCCCCAATTATCATCGCCGCCGTACACCGCGCATTTGACCAACGGTGAACCGACTACCGCTTTGGCGGCCAGACGCGCTTCTTTGAGCGAACGCGCGCCGGTTACATTGACCTCCATTAGCTTGGTCGCGCCCTCGCCGTCCGCGGCTATCGCTTTGGCTAGATAAATCAGCACTTCGGTCAGCGCCGCCTGAAAAACCGGCAAAGTCTGGCGGTCAATACGCACACCGGACATACCGTTGGCCAGGCAAAGGCACATATCATTGGTGCTGGTGTCGCCGTCCACTGTAACCTGATTAAAGGAAATAGCGGTAACTTCACGAATAACTCGCTGTAAAAGACTGTGATTTATTGAGGCGTCGGTAGTAATGAACGCCAGCATAGTGGCCATATTGGGGTGTATCATGCCCGAACCTTTGGCTGTGCCGCAAATAGTAACATCGCGGCCGAGCAGATGAATGGTCTTGGTAATCTTTTTCACCACCAAATCCGTAGTCAAAATAGCCTCGGCAAAATCATCATAATCGTGTTTTAAATTTTTTTGCAGTAATTCCGCGCCTTTTTTGATCTTGTCCATAGGCAGATTTTGGCCGATCACGCCGGTCGAAGCGGTCAGCGCCGGTCCGCCAAAAAGTTTTTCGGCGATTTTGGCGTATTCAGCGTCGTCCTTATCGCCCTGTTTGCCGGTGCAAGCGTTGGCGTATTTGGTATTCACAATAATCGTTTTAGCCGTGCCGCGGCGCAAAATTTTGCGATTGCGTTTGACGCAGGACGCGCAGGCCAGATTGGTCGTGGTAACGCCGGCGCAAACCGCTTTTTTCTCGGAAACAATCAGCCCCATGTCTTTTTTGCCGCTATCTTTCAAACCGGCATGCACTCCGGCATATTGGAAACCCTTGGGCAGCATTTTTTACTCCTTTTTCTTTTCGCACATTTTAGTATTATAGCGCGAGAAATACTTTGCCTGAAGCGGCCGTAACCTTCAGTGCTATGCCGTGGCCGCGCAGGTAAAGGTATTTCTCGCGCTATAAATTATTCATCGTATGTTACAGCGCAATAAATATTTTGCCGGAGTGCGTCTGGTTCGAACTTAACAAGCGTGAGCGCCGTTAAGTGAGAAGCCACCACGCACGGAGGCAAAGATATTTATTGCGCTAAACTTTTAAACGCAACTTACGGATTAAGAGCAAGTCGCTCCAAACCCGTAGTTTCTGGCAGGCCAAACATTATATTCATATTCTGCACAGCCTGACCAGACGCGCCTTTGACCAAATTGTCCAGCGCGGACACTAAAATCAACTGGCTGCCGTCGCCGACAATAGTCGGAGAAATCAGGCAATAGTTGCTGCCCACCACGTCTTTTAAGGTCGGCGCTTTTTCTACAATGCGCACAAATGGCTCATTTTGGTACTGTTTTTGCAGTATAGATAATATATTGTCTGTATTAGTTTTTTCGTGTAATTTCACATAAATTGTCGCTAAAATACCGCGATTTACCGGCAGTAAATGCGGCGCAAAGACTACAGACGCGCCGATATTTTGCTCTATTTCCGGCTGATGGCGATGCACGCCCAGTTTGTAAGTCGAGAAATTGGTATACACTTCCAGAAAATGCGTGTCCTGACGCAAAGCGCGGCCAGCTCCGGAAACGCCGGATTTGGCGTCGATGATAAGCGAGCCCTCGACAAAAGCCAAATTTTCGACAATCGGTTTTAAAGCCAGCGTCGCCGCGGTAACATAACAGCCCGGATTGGCAATTAATTTGGCTTTTTTGATTTGCGCGCGATTGTACTCCGGCAGACCGTAAACAGCCTGCGCGTTTATTTCCGGCGCGGTATGTTTTTGATAGGTCTTTTCATAAATGGCCAGGTCACGGAAACGAAAATCCGCGCCGAGATCGATGACTTTTACACCGGCGTTCACCAATTCCGGCGCAAGCTCCATGGATCTGCCATGCGGCAGACAGATAAAAACCGCGTCGAGTTTTTGCGCCGCGGACAATTCGTACTTGGTCAGTTTTTGGGAAAAACGCGGACGCAAAAAGGGATATATCTCGCCGATGTCCTGCCCGGCCGCCGAAGTGGTGGTCAAATATTGAATATCCGCCTGCGCATGGTCGAGCAAAATACGGATTAACTCCGCGCCGGTGTAGCCCGTCGCGCCGATAATGCCGATCTTGATCTTACCGCTCATTGCAGCTTCTTTCTGATCGCGGCCAGTTCCGTCAAAATCCGCGGATCATCGATGTATTGTTCTGCGATTTTAGCAAAATATTCAAACTTCGGATACAGCTCGGCTTTGCGTTCGGCAAAAGATTTTTCCGGCTGCGTGAACTGCGCTCCGGCGATCTCGGCTAAAATGCGTTCGGTGTTGGGGGTGGGCATGGTATTTTTATTTTTTTACTCTATTGGAGTAACGAGCAGTGGATAAATCAAGGTATAAATTCATTTATCAATTATAACAAATATATTTTTAGAAATTCAACTTACGTGTATTTCATTCCGGTACAGCAGCAAAACTAAACTGCATGCTGTGTGTGTCCGCGTAATCGCGCATTCGGCTCAAGGCGTTTTCTCTGATGTTTTCTATAGTATTTTCTCTGATGCTTTGTTCAACCCGGCCTTCGTTGTTTGGGTTAGTTCTTACATAGCTCGGAACTGGAGTTGAATTTTCTTCAAATTGTTTTTTCAATTCCGCAAGCGCTTTCTCAAAGTTCTTTCCTTCTTTAATACTCTCAAGAAACCGCAGTTCCGCAAGCAAGAGCTTGTAATCGTTATTATCATTCAGACTTTCGCCGTCAATACTCAGGATAAATTCACCGCTGGCAGATTTAAATTTAATTCCGGTAATTGTACCCTTATCTGACTGTAAAGAAATTTCTGGCAAGCCGGTCGGCGGCGGATTTTTGCCCAAACCGTATATAGCAGCGGCTAATAGCAAGGGGCCATTATTGCCCTGATGCTGCAGCGCAAAATTCTTAAAAGCCGCGCTGTCACCGAATTGTCCGGAACTAATACGCGAAGCCGTTACCTCGGCTGCGGCGCGTTCACTACCATTATAAACATGAATACTTTCGCACATCAACAGAGATTTGTTGTTGCGGAAGAGTTCTTGTTGTCCGTTTTGTGAAGTGCAGATATTATGCGCGGCATTAAGCAGATTATCTGTTTTAACGTTGCCATCGTTGTCAGCATTCTTATAACTATCCTTTAGCGTCCTACACAGAAAATGACCCGGACAGTTGTCAATATAATCCGACGAGAAATCTTTCGGCCCTAACATTATATCCAGCCAGTTTTTGTTATTCGGATCAGCGCCGCGCGGCGGCACGCCTAGCTCTACAAATACACTTTCCAGGGCAGCGGTTACCCTTTCCATATAAATTTCTATGCTTTCTTTGTTTCCGTTTTGGATTTGTACATTAAAATCAATGTTTGCCAGTCCTTGCATAAACTTTAGCGCTTTTCGCACATCGGCAGGAGTCGGATTGCCAATCGAGTCTCCATCTCTAGTCGCAGAAACAAAGTATATAGCCGTTTCTTTAAATTTTTCCACATCAACACCATCCGGTAAATCAAAAGAAAACTCCATTTCACTGTCCGATTTTATAGTATAACCATCTGGAAAAATAACATTAAAATGTTCGTCATTATCAGTTATATTGTATTCTAAACTATCCTCACCAGCAGAAACTTTAACAGAAGTAATAGAATTGTTTGTTATAGTTAATTGATATTTAACTCCATCAGAGCCGGTAACAATAACTTCAGGGCCATTGTTCTCTATCTTGCTAGCTATCGTGTATGTTAAACCATCAGGGTCTTTAATCTTAATTTGATCAGCAGTTATACCATCCAACTTATAACCAGCATTCATAAGTAAGACAACCGCAACTAGAGATTCATTATTGATTTCATATTTTGCTTCCTTATAAGAAATAGTACTTACTCCTGGGGGAGATTGATAATCACAAGAATAAGGAGATGTGATAAGCTTATTAATATCTCCAGGGAAAGATGTCGGCGTGCTTCTTGCTGCCGCGGCTGCCACCACATTGTAACCTAGAGGCCTGACAGTGCTCGATACGTAGTACGTTTTGTCCGGTTCATCGTGCTCTTTAATTGATATTTGCGTCGACAGAGCATCTCGATATGCCTTGTTGTCCTCATCGGCCTGTGCTGTGTGTACCGAAGCTTCTGCTTTGGGAGCTGTCTTAATTTCCTTGGCGTTTACAATTTCTCTAGCGCTTTTAACTGCTTTGTCATAATCATCATCTACAAGCTGGTTAATCCCTTGAAATAAGTTGGAATTTTGAAATTCACCGAAATATTTGGTGGCGACATCCCGTGGATGAGACACTCCAGCCACCACATCATTACAAAACATATTGTCATACACCATTATATAAAACGAATTTCCGGCCGCATCTCTATCGGGTATGTCTACAGTGGCTGTTTGGGGATAGACACCAGCTTCTATTCCTCTATTTATACCATTTTCCAGCGCAGAGGCAATGGCACTCGCCATAACTTGTTTATTGTCTTCACCTGCAGTGTTAACCTTTCGGATATTTGCCGCGCCGAAATTATCCAAGGAGCTTTTACTTAAACCATCTAGTAAGCCCTGAGCGATCAGGTCTGTCAACAAAGTTTGGGCGCGCGGGTCCGGAAATTTGGCAATTATGTCACAGTAAAGGTTTTCTCTTTCCTTGCCGGTCAAAAGCCGGATATCAGCCCGGCTGATTGTGACCGAGCCGTCAGCAGCTTTATTATATTTTTGCAGTCCAAATTCACGGATCAAATTAAAATTATTCGCTCTATCCGGCGATAACTTCCCAATTTGTTCGCGTTCATTAGCCCAGCCTTTAAATCCCAATTCCTCTATAATAACGCCAGCTTTGTTGTTACGATCATTTTTCAGTAAATTTTCCAGAAATATACTACTGCTATTTGGTAGTGGGCGTTTTTTCATTTCATTTAAAGCGTCTTTTATAATATTTTTCAGATCACCGGAAGTGCAGTTGTCTAAAAACAAGCGTTGTATCTGTCTAGTAGTGTCGCCATCTTCATTATTGTTTATACCATCATTTGTACTATCTCCATCAAACAAGTTGTACAACTCGCGCTGAATATCTGTATTAAAATCCTTGGCCAGATAAGAAATAGTATTAATCAATTCTTTCAGCTTGGCGTTGCCTTCGTCCCAATTATTTTTATCGCTCAGACCCAAGTGCAGCAGCAATTCTGCCAGAGTATGCCCGTTGTTCAAATATTCTTTAACAAAACTTCTACGTTCACCTGCATTAAGTTCATGAAAATCCTGTAAATCAAAAGATTGTGCATCGCCTGCTCTTTGGTTTTTACCAAGTTTTTCATATTTTGCAAAAATAGCCTGATCTAGTTCTTCTCGCCTTTCTTTTTCATAGTTCATAGCAGGAGAGGAATAGCTATTGCCTACACCTCCGAATCTTATCTGTACACCACTGCTTAGCAAAAATCTCATATTTTTCCTTTGTTATTTTTTATTATTTCGCGTCGCCGGCATCAAACAACCTTCAATAACCGGCGCTTTAGGTTTGGCCGCTGCTGTCGAGCGGCCGTATTTGGCCAACTCCTGCTGGCGGACAATGTCTTCCATGGACAATATTTGCGGTTTTATTTCGGCCATAATATTTTTCTCTCTCACCACGAAATTTGCTTTCATAGATATACCCTCTTTTGGCAAAAAATATACCTGGCGCCAATGCGCCAGGTACTCCCTCCGCGACTTGAGGTCGCTGTCGGTCGTGCCATAATTGTAAACATTTATTTCGCCGCCAATGCGCCAGGTACTCCCTCCGCGACTTGAGGTCGCTGTCGGTCGTGCCATAATTGTAAACATTTATTTCGCCGCCAATGCGCCAGGTACTTCCACGCGCGTATTGAGACTCGCGCGCGGTCGTACCAGAATAGTAAGATTTGTTTTACCGCTCTTGCGACAAATAGTTATCGTCTGGCCGAGAGAGAAAAATGCATTGAATTTTTTGGGTTGGTTTTTTGGTTACGGCGCGTTGATTTATGCGCAGATTTTGGCGTGCAATTTAATTATTTTGCCTAAAATTGTTCAAATCAGCTTTAGTAGCGTCCCAGACTTCTCTTATTTTTTCGACCAACGGCCTTAATCTATCCCAATCTAACTCCGAACCATAAGAATGCCTGACAAAATGTCTAAAATACAAATAACTTTCCAATGCCTCTTTTAAATCAGCCCTAAACAGCGCTGTTCTTTTAGCGTTAGCTTTAAAAGCTTGTTCAAATAAAAATTTATGCCATTGCGAATCTTGCTCAACTGCACCGTCGATATTTTTAACTATCAGCAGAATAATATTCTCCAGTCCGTTATAGAACGAATGTAAAGTCAGGGCAGCGGCAGATATCTCAATAAAATCCGGTTCCCGAGCAGCACAAACCTCAAACAAAAGACCGGAATCATTCAACAGCTTATCAATCCGGGAAACTTCATTAGCAATTTTAGCTTCCAGCTTGTTATCCAATTTTGACTACCTCTTTCAAACTTTCCAACAGAGCATAGAAATCTTTTTCTTTATCAAAATCTATTACATCAATTTCATTACTCAGAGTTAAATACAATTTTCCGCAAACAGAAAAAAATTTTTCCGGCGGTAAACCTTTGACACCTAAATCAATGTCTGATGCATCTTTTATTTTTCCAGCGGCCAGCGAACCAAACAAATAAACCGATTCGCCGCCTTCTTTTTTTAGAAAATCTACCGCAGTTTCAATATCTGCACGATACCGCGCTGGAATTTCAGTCAATTTAAACATAATGTTAATTATAACATATCAATTTAAGGTTATTTTAAAAATGAAAATTTTGTTTAGCCGCAAATCTCAGCGTGCAATTCAGCGTATTTATCTTTGCCGCCGAGAAAAGACGCGGTCAGCGGAAAAACTTCACGGGCGGCGGCGGTCAGCAGCGCGGCGATTTCACGTATGTCCCATTGAGCATGCGCGTCCTCACGCAGACGCGAAATATGATACAGCTCGCGCAGATTTACTTTGCAAATGACGCGGCGCTGATGCGCGTTGGTGAGCGCGTAATCCGCCGCCGCGGGATTTTCTTTTTTGAGCCGCGCGTAAAGTTTTTCCGCGTCGTGAGCCGCGCGGACAAAATCTCCGGCCAGACCGGCCGCTTCGAGCGCCGGCGGCAGGCGCAAACCCAGAGCCGGTTCGTAGTCCGCAGCTAGCAAAGTGAGCAAACGATGTCTTTTGAGTTGGGCAAAACAACTGGCCGAAACAATTAACTCGAAAGTAAGCTCCGCCAATTCGTATTCGCGCAGCATAACGTCCCACATTTGCATATTTTGCACGCAAATTTTAAAAATATCCCGTTTTTGTTTCATGGTCATCTTTTGCACGGCGGACAAAGCCTCTTTATAGGGCAAATTTGTCGATCTAGCGGTCAGCGCGGCAAGTATTTTGGCATCGCCGCTTTTAGTGTAATCGATTAACCGACATGTCTTATTTTTTTGTGAAATAAGGCTATTTTTTTTAATGATTTTCTGTGTGTATTTACGCAAATCAGCATAGGTGTCCCGGTCATAAGCGTTTGCTTCGGGATATTTGATAATAGACGGCGCAATATCCTTGACCAGTGTGTGCAACTGGACACCAAGGTCGCGTATTTCCTGCAGAGAGTGTGAAGCAAAACGCCGCAGCATCTTTTCCAGATTGCGCGCGTTGAGAGTCAGACCGGCCTGCGCGCCGACGGCCAGGCTGGTGATATAGCGCGCGTCCTCTTTAGCCCAGCCTTCCAGCAGATTTTTATTTTGCGGTTCGGCGGCTAAAGCAGCATGTTTTTCCCAAACGTAAGTTTTTAGTTTGGCGTAACACCGCTCGTACAAAGCCATTAAATTTTTCTGCAATTTATGAAAATCCGTTTCCAGATGCGTGCCGCAAATTTCCGGCGGCGTGATATACGCGCTGTCCAGCGTGATATAGCGCTGGGATTTTTCCGTATATGAACACAGACGGAATTTTTCCAGTTCCTCCATAGCGCGGCGGCTCACATCGATCACGTCAAAATTGAAAACCGCGTGCTCGGCCACGGAACTATGGCCGAGGCCAAAAATAATTTTTTGATTGGATTTACGGGATTTTTCTACTTCGGCACGTGCATCTCGCCGTAATTCGTTAATTGGCCGTGGATCACGGGAAATACGCGCGTAGGCCGCGGACAGAGTTTCCGGCGTGATGTCCTGACGGGAATTATTTTTCTTTAATTCCGCGATGACGTCGGCGTCGAGATTGTAGCCGGCCAAAAAAACTTTCATGCCTGCAGTCTCGCTAAAATTGTTTGAGCGGCAGAGTCTGCCGGCAATAATTCATTATCCGCGGACGAACGTAAACGGAATTCCACTTTACCCTCGGCCAATGCTTTGCCGATTACCACGCGGCTGCTAATGCCGATCAATTCCATGTCTTTTAATTTCACACCGATGCGTTCCTCGCGGTCGTCAAGCAAAACTTCCACGCCAGCGGCCAGTAATTCCTGATAAATTTTTTCCGCGGTAATCATTTGCGCTGATTCCTGCACATTGGCCGGTATCACCACGCAATGGTACGGCGCGAGAGCCGGCGGCCAGACAATGCCATTGGCGTCAAAATGCTGTTCCACCGCGGCGGCGGCTGTGCGTCCGACGCCAATGCCGTAACAGCCCATAATAAAAGGTTTGGCCGCGCCGTTTTGGTCTAGATACACCGCCTGCATCGCCTCGGAATATTTTGTGCCGAGTTTAAAAATATGTCCGACCTCAATGCCGCGTATGGCTTGCAGCGGCGCGCCGCAATGCGGACATTTTTCACCAGCCTGTGCCAGGCGCAAATCAGCGGTTTCTTTTAACTCAAAATCGCGGCCGGGCGCGACGTTGAGCAAATGCGTGTCTTTTTTATTCGCGCCGGTCACACCGCTAGAAATAGTTTTGACCAGTTCATCGGCGATAATACGGACATTTTTTAAACCGACCGGACCGCAAAAGCCCGGCTCCACACCGGTAATTTTGACTACCGCGCTGTCTTCCGCCGGCAAGATCAAATCGGCCTGCAAATAATTTTTGAGTTTCACTTCGTTGAGCTGATCGCAGCCGCGCAATAAAACTACGATGTGATTTTCTTTTTCATTGACTTTGTAATAATAGACCAAAGTTTTAAGCAGATTTTCCGGCGGCGTTTTTAAAAATACGGAAACTTCCTCTATCGTTTTTTTATCCGGCGTGGAAACTTCACGGACAGCTTCCTGGGCGGCGGCCACAATTCGGCTGTCGGGCGGAGCCGAGACAGCGGCCTCGACATTGGCGGAATAAGCGCATTGCGGACAGGCCAAAAGAGCGTCCTCGCCGTTCTCCGCCAGCACCATAAATTCTTGAGAAACCGAACCGCCGATATTGCCGCTGTCCGCCTGCACTACTTTGTACTGCAGACCGCAAGCCGCAAAAATCCGGCAATACGTTTCGCGCATATTTTGATATTCCGCGTCGAGCGATTCCTGCGTCGCGTGAAAAGAATAAGCGTCTTTCATGATAAATTCCCGGCCGCGCATCAGGCCGAAACGCGGACGCAGCTCATCGCGAAATTTAGTCTGGATCTGATACAGATTTAGCGGCAGTTGTTTGTACGAATGCACAAACGCGCGCGCTAGTGCGGTGATGACTTCCTCGTGCGTCGGCCCCAGACAATACTCCGCCTCTTTGCGGTCTTTGAAACGCAACAGTTCTTTGCCGTATTTAGCCCAGCGGCCGGACTCGCGCCACAGCTCGGCAGGCACTACAGCCGGCAGCAAAACTTCCTGAGCGCCGGCGCGGTTCATTTCCGCGCGGATAATGTTTTCCACTTTGCGGATCACGCGGTAGCCGAAAGGCAGATAATTGTAAATACCAACCGCGGTTTTTTGGATTAGTCCGGCGCGCACCAGCAATTTGTGGCTGATCACTTCGGCGTCGGACGGGTCCTCACGCAGCGTCGGCATCAATAGTTTGGAAATACGCATGGCAGGAAGTATATCATCTGCTGTTGATATAAAAAAGAAGCCCCGTCCGAAGACGGGGCTGTTTTCGAGACCAATTATCAATGGGGGGTATGAATAATTGGCCTCTGAATGTTTGAATTATAAACAACTCGCCAAAAAAATGCAAGAGTTTTTTTCGATGGGTTGGTTTTTTAGGCACTATTTCGAAACAAACAATATTTGAGATTGAGCGAATATTTTGCCATAAGCGTGTATGGCGGCGGTGAATATCTTTACCTGCGTGCGCTGGTGGCTTCTCACTTAACGTCTCAGCAGTGCTGCTTGTTAAGTTCGAACCAGAGCGCACTCCGGTAAAATATTCACCGTCGCGAGTGATTTAATTTGGGACAGGCACGGGTTAATTAAGCGCGGCAAATATTTTGCCCGTAGCGAACGTAACCTTCAGTGCTATGCCATGTTCGCAAGGGCAAAGATATTTGCCGCGCCAACTCAAATTAACCCTGTTTTTCTCGTAAAACCGCCAGGCCAAAACGCAGTAAATCGAACTGGCGGAACAATCTTCGCGGTTCTCTTAAAAGGCGGTAAAACCACTCCAAACCGGCTTTGCGGAAGATTTTGGGCGCGCGGGTTTTGCACCCTGAGATAACGTCAATCGCCCCTCCTACGCCAATTAAAAGGCTTTTTAGGTCGTTTTTGTGGCGGGACAGCCATAATTCTTGTTTTCCGGCGCCTAAAGCGGCTAGAATAACCTGCGGTTTTAGCCTTTGTATTTCGGCCAGTATCGATTTTTCCGCGTCAGCATCGAAAAAACCGTGGTGTTTACTGACTATATTGGGAAAATTCAGCCTCTGCAAAACTTCTGCTTTAGCGCCCAGTACATACACGCTAAAACCCTGCTTTAAAATCCATTCGGCCAATTCCACACCCGGATATAATTCAGCGGCCAGACCCTGCCGGCGCAAAGCCCAGCGCACACCTATAGAGTCCGGCACGCAAAGATCGGCGGTATTTAACGCGGTCTGCAAAGCCCGGTCTTGGGCGGCGCGGTAACACATCTCGGCGTTAGCCGTAACTATAAAGTACGACTTTTCACTTTTCGCTTTTAAATAAGCCAGGATTTTTTGTTCGATTTCCCTCCGCGGCAAAATATCCACGCGCGTGCCTAAAACTTCAGCCATTTAATTTCTCCAGCAAAACTTTCACGCCCTCCCGGGCTAGACGCCGCTCCTGCTTGACCAAAACCGCCAGACGTTTTTTAGCCGCGGCAGGTTTGGCTAATTCGCGGCGGATTATTTGCGGCAGACGCTCCAATTCGTCCAGCGTCACATACGGCAAGTCAAATTTGCGGCAAAAATTCTCCACTTTGGGATCGTAAGCGATACCGACCGCCGGCACGTTGTGCAATACCGCCAAAATAAGAAAATGCAAACGCATACCGACCGCCAGACGCGCGGCGGCAAAATCCGGCGGCGCGCAAGGACGCCCCCAATCGGCGGACGGCTGCATGGCCAAATAAACCGGCTGAAATTCCGTCAAAATCTGAGGCGCACTTTTTTTGAGATTGACAATTATTTGCCGCCGCCGTGCGGCCCTGGCTTGCCGCCGCCGCGCGGCCCCGACTGGCAGCGGCGCGGTCTTGGCTTGCTGCCGCTGCGCGGTCTTGAGCGTCCTTAATTTTGCCGCAAATAATAAATCGGCGGTCAAATGGCTCTGCGGCAAACCCAAAAACTCCGCGGATTCGCGGTCGCGGAGAGAGACGAAGTCCGCGCGCCGGAAGACAGCGCGGGTCAGCCAGCGGTTGAGCGGCGCGCGGATCGGGCCAATGCCCTGCGCCACCAAAAAAAGTTTTTTGCGGAAAAGTTTGGCCGCGCAAGCCCACGCGGAATAATACAGTACGGATAAACCGCGGCCGGTAACGTCCTGAAACAATGAACCGCCGGCCAGCAGCAGACAGTCAGCAGGTAAAAGCAGAAACAGAAAATTGCGTCGCGCGCGGCAGACAGTGACGGTGTGTTTAGCGGACAGCAACTCGCGCGCGGTTTGCGCCAGCAGCTCGTCGCCGAGATTGCCAAAACCATAATAACCGGCCAGCAGGATTTTCACGTTCTAGAAAATATAACGCCAGACCTTTTCCGCCGTTTTATAACTCCAGTTGAGCAAACAGCCGATTAGCACGCCCAGCAGCAGGCCGTTGAATGAACGCAGCAGCGAAACCCACAGCGGCGCGTGCAAATGGCAAAAAGTATTGAGCAGGGAAATCGGCGCGATAGTCGCCAGCGTGAAAAACAGCCATTTGTAGCGGTAATCGATGACCGTGCCGAGATTGTGAAAAATAAAGATCAGCAGCGGATAACCGATTAAAAATTCTTTGGTACGCGGCCGCACCAGCATGACATAGCTGAGAAAATTGCGCATGGCCGCTTCGCCGCTGAATACCGGCAACTGATAATTGCCGCTGCGCAGGAAATAAAACGCCAGGAAAATCAGAGCGCCGCCGCCGGCCAGGACATAGCCTAGCGTAACTTTACTCTGCAAAAAACGCTTAAAAATAAAACGCAGCGATTTGATCCGGTAAGGATACATAAAATAATAAAACGCCACGATCAGCAGAGGCAGGCCAAAAGCCAGTTTGACGCCGCGGAATTGATAAATCTTGAGCATGTGATAACTGTCGGAAAGCAGCGCGATGATCAGCAAAGCGCCCAGCATGGTGATGCCGACGATGCGCAAAACCAAAAGCAGCGTCTCGCGGAAAGTTATTTTATCCGCCGGCCAGTCGTCGGTCTTGGGCAGCTGGGTCAGCATCGCCATAGTCGGGAAAACTATCGACACAGCCAGCGCCATTAAAGCCCGCCACTGGCTAAAATAATCCAAACGCCAAAAAACCGCGCTAAGCAGAAGCGCCAAAACCAAACCCCACCAAAAAATATTTTCCGGCAGGTTTTTAAAAAATAGTTTTAAGAAAAAATAAAAGACCGGCACTAAACCCAGCGAAATAAAAACACTGAATATTATAGAAAAATCAGGATTGAGACCCAGCGACACTTTTTCCACCGGCAAAACTGTCGTGCCGCGGCGTTCCAGACGGGTTTTCAGTGTTGAGATAAAATCTTCATTGTAAGCCAGCAAATCTTTGGCCAGATTTTCATTGGTAAACGCGCGCAAATACAAAATGCGCATGCCGCGGTCCAGCGTAGCCAGCAAATAACGGTCTAACGCCCGCTCTTTAGTCATTCGCTGCAGTTGCGCGGAAGTTACCGTGTGCACGCCGATATTGCTGCCCGGCAAATATTCCGCCAAAGTGCGCGAGCCTTTTTGTTCCATAAATTCGATTACGCCGAAATTAACATTGTTTTTCCGCATTTTTTCCGCGACCAAAGTAAGATTGCCGCCGTAGCCCAATATTTCATTGCCGCCAAAGATCAAGGTGCGCGCGCCGGTCAGCGCGCAAATCGCGTCAATTTTTAAACCCAGCGACACCGCGTCAATGCGTCGGCTGTCAGCCAATTTAGGAATAATTTGAAATTTGTAAATCTTTAAATTTTCAATAATCGCTTCATCGATGCCAAGACCGATATTGCCGAGATTATTCACCTGGCCGCGTATCTCAATAATGTTGCGCCCGGCAACTCTGGCGCGTTCCGGCCCCAAATCGTTGATCAGCGAATTTTGCGCGCGTTGAAAAGTGGCGACCTGATCGACCATGATGTAATTATTCTCCGGCACTACATCGGTAGAACGGATCAGCGCCAGTAAAACCGGATTTTGGATCTGGCCAAAACGCGCCATATTGAGCAAATCCTGGCCGGTAACCCAAGTGGCCAGACCGCGCGCGGTCAGATTATTGAGCGTGTCCTCCGGCACTACTATCGAAGTTACTCCGGCTCTTTGCAGCATTTTCAAAATCTGCGCCTGGGTCTGCCCCGTGTAGGCCTGCAAAGACAAAATCTCTTCATGATCATAAGCCAACTCAACAGTCATATTCTGTTGTTCAAGATACAAACGATAGCCAAAAACACCCAGAGAAATTAAAATCGCCAACAGAAACAAAAAAAGTTTAAACCAGTCTTTTTTGGGCAACCCGAACATTACCGCTCCTTACGCTGTAAATAAGCTTCCACAAAAAGCATTATATCGCCATTCATAACTTTTTGTACATTGGCGGTCTCGACCTGCAGGCGATGGTCTTTGACCAGTGAGTACGGATGCAAAACATAAGAACGGATCTGGCTGCCCCAGGTAATATCTTTTTGCTCGCCTTGAATTTCGGAAATTTTTTCTTTGTGCTGAGCTTCTTTGAGCGTCAGCAGTCTGGCCTGCAGCACCTGCAGGGCGGTGTCGCGGTTTTGGATTTGCGAACGGCGGTTCTGGCACTGCACGACAATGCCGGTCGGCAAATGGGTGATGCGCACCGCCGAGTCGGTTTTATTGATATGCTGGCCGCCCGCGCCCGACGAACGAAAAGTGTCAACGCGCAGATCGGCCGGATCGATCTCGACAGTTTCGTCCAGCTCAAGCTGCGGCACAATATCCACGCTGGCAAACGAGGTCTGCCGTTTGTCCTGCGCGTTAAACGGCGAAATACGCACCAGGCGGTGCACGCCTTTTTCGGACTGGAGATAGCCGTAAGCGTACAGTCCGGAAATCAGCGCTGTGGCGGATTTGATGCCGGCTTCTTCGCCGGGCGAGCAGTCGATCACTTCCGCCGCAAAACCTCTCTGCTCGGCAAAACGCAAATACATACGCAGCAGCATTTCCGCCCAGTCCTGCGCGTCCGTGCCGCCCGCGCCGCTGTTGATGGACAGGATCACATTGGCCTGGTCATGCTCGCCGGAAAGTTTCAAGCGCAGATCAAATCCATCGGTTTTTTGGCGCAGAGCGTCGATCAGGCCGGATAATTCCGTCTCCACGCTGTAGTCTTTTTCCGCCTCGGCCAATTCATAAAAAGCCTGCGCGTCGGCCTGCTCTCTTTCCAAAGTCTGGATCTGTTCCAGCAAATCCTGCTTGTTTTTTAATTCCGTGGAAACTTTTTGGGCTTTTTTTTGGTCCTGCCAGAGGGCAGGATCGGCGCTCTCGGCTTCTAATTCCTGAAGTTCTTTTTGCAGGCCAGGCAGGTCAAAGATAGCTCCGGATTTTGGCGATTTTCTCCGCCAATTTTTTTAACTCTTGTTTTTTATCCTGAAGCATCTTTAAGCCTCCTTTTAATTTTTAATTTTTTCCGCAGCAATTTTTGTATTTTTTGCCCGAGCCGCAGGGACAGGGATCATTGCGGCCGACTTTTTCCGCCGCGTGAATCGGCTCCTGTTTGGGCGCGTCGCCGGCCGGCCGGGACTGTCCCTGCATCGGCGATTGCAGTCCTGACGGCAATTCTCCGCCGGAATAACGCATATTGCGGTAATGCTCCTCGACGTTTTGCGGCAGCTCATGCACGACCTGCACGCGCAGCAAAGTTTCCACTGTATCGCCGGCAATCTGGTCAAGCATAGTCTGAAACAGACGAAAGCCTTCGATTTTGTATTCGGTCAGGGGGTCTAATTGTCCGTAAGCACGCAAACCGATGCCCTCACGCAGCACATCAAGATTGTGCAAATGGTCGATCCATTTGCGGTCGATTTCACGCAGCAGCACCAGCCGCTCGATATTGCGCAAAATCTCCGGCGGGATTTGCGCTTCTTTTTCTTTATATTTATCAAGACAATTTGTCTTGACCAAAAACTCCCGAATTTTTTCCGTAACGTCCTGATCGGTCAGCAATTTATGGCGCAGCGTGTAAACAGTTTCGCGCTGGCGGTTGACCACGTCGTCGTACTGCAAAACCTGTTTGCGGATCGAGAAATGATACTGTTCGACTTTTTTCTGAGCGCGCTCAATGGACGAGGTAATCATGCCGTGCTCGATCGGCGTGTCCGCTGGCAGGCCGAGCCGTTCCATCATGGCGATAATTCTCTGTCCGCCGAAAATCCGCATCAGATCGTCTTCCAGCGAAATATAAAAACGGCTGGAGCCAGGATCGCCCTGGCGTCCGCAGCGTCCGCGCAGCTGATTGTCGATGCGGCGCGACTCGTGGCGCTCAGTGCCCAGCACATGCAGACCGCCCAGCGCGGTAACGCCCTCGCCCAGCACAATATCCGTGCCGCGGCCGGCCATATTGGTAGCGATAGTCACCGCGCCGCGCTGACCGGCGCTTTTGATGATCTCGGCTTCGCGCGCGTGCTGTTTGGCATTGAGCACATTGTGCGGAATATTTTCGCGCTGGAGCAGACCGGACAAGTGCTCGGAGACCTCTATCGAAATAGTGCCTACCAAAATCGGCTGGCCTTTGGCATGACGTTCTTTAATATCCTGCGTGATCGCTTTGTACTTTTCATATTTGGATTTGTAAATCACGTCGGCAAAATCCCGCCGCGTTACCGGCTTATTGGTCGGGATTTCCGCTACGGCCAAATTGTAAATTTTGGCAAACTCCATTTCCTCGGTTTTGGCCGTGCCGGTCATGCCGGCCAGTTTTTGATACATGCGGAAAAAATTTTGAAAAGTGATCGAGGCCAGAGTCTGCGACTCATTTTGAATGCGCACATTTTCTTTGGCTTCAATAGCCTGATGCAAACCATCGCTATAACGGCGGCCGGTCATTAAACGGCCGGTAAATTCATCGACGATCACAACTTCTCCGTCTTTGACAATATAGTCCACATCTTTTTTGAAAAGATACGCGGCTTTTAAGCACTGGATCAGCATGTGGGCGGAATCCATTTCCTTGATTTCAAAAAGTGACTCCAGGCCTAAAAATTTTTCCGCTTTTTGAATGCCGCTCTCGGTCAGCGCGATATGTTTGGATTTTTCCTCAATCGTAAAATCGCGGTACTCGTCCGGCTGTTTTTCTTCCTCGGCTTTTTCTTTGGTCTGATATTTGCCCGGCGTCAGCATTTTGGCGGCCTGCAAGATCCGGCGGTATTTGTCGGTGTTGTCATCAACCTGGCCGGAAATAATCAGCGGCGTGCGCGCCTCGTCGATCAAAATGCTGTCCACTTCGTCGACAATCGCGTAATATTTGGTCTCGCGCTGGACTAACTGCGCGCGGTCTGTGGCCATATTATCGCGCAGATAATCAAAAGCAAATTCATTATTCGTGCCGTAAGTAATATCCGCGCGGTAAGCGGCCTGGCGCTGCTCAAAATCCAGATTGGCAACGATCACGCCGACGGACAAACCTAAAAATTTGTAAATCTGCCCCATCCACTCCGCGTCGCGCTGCGCCAAATAATCGTTGACCGTAACGACCTGCACACCCTGCCCCGGCAGCGCGTTGAGATAAACCGGCAGCGTGGCCACGAGCGTTTTGCCTTCGCCGGTTTTCATCTCGGCAATGCGTCCCTCATGGAGGATCATGCCGCCCAGCAGCTGCACGTCAAAATGCCGCATATTGAGCGCGCGTTTGCCGGCTTCGCGGACGACGGCAAAAGCTTCGGCCAAAATATCGTCAAGCGTCCGGCCGGCCTGCAATTGCTGCCGGAAATAATCCGTTTTGGCGCGCAATTCCGCGTCGGTCAGCACGCTGATCTGCGGCTCCAGCGCGTTTATCGCTTTAACTTTTTCCCAATAAGGGGCTAATTTTTTGGCGTTAAAATAACCCTTGATCGCTTCTAGAATTTTCATTCGCTTTATTACATGCTTGGTTCAATCAAGCCAAACTGCCGCGGCTGTTTTTTCTTGTAAATAACATTCACGCGTTCGGTCTCGATATTTAGGAACGGCAAAAACTCATTTTTCTTATTTTTCTCGAGCTTGAACGCGGCGTCGCGCGCGGTCAACGGTTTGGCGGCGGAGACAATATCGCAAATCTTGGTGATCTTTACGCCGCCGCCAGTGTACGGCACAGTCGAGGGAGTTTCTTTAAATTTGCGCAGTTTGGCGCGCTTCATATACAGCTTTTTAAAAGTCATCAGCGCGTAAGTGTTGTTGCGGCGCGCGTACACGACGCTGATAATATGCGCGGCCTTGGAATTATTAAAAACGTAAAAGGCTTCGCGCGATTTATTGAGCTGCAACACAGCCTCCACCGGCTCCATCGGTTTGGGCGCGGCTTTGGGCTCCGGTATGATCTTGATGCCCTGTTCTTCCGGCTCGTCGTTCTCTCTAGGCAGCGGCGGCGGAGCGGCAAAATTTCTTTTCTTGCGGTCATTTTTTAATTTGTCCTGATATTTGCGCAGCGGCGCATCCAGTTTGGCGGTCAGTTCATCTATCGACGCGTAAATATCGCCGGTCATGGACTCGGCGCGCAAGATATTTTTCTGCGGCAGCTGCATATTAACCGTCGCCACATGCGCGCGGTCGCGGTTTTTGATGTGTTTTACTTCCAGATTGAGATCGGCAATCAGCGCCTCCGGGAACATGCCCTTGTATTTGGCAAATTTTTTTTCCGCGTGTTCGCGAATCGCCGGCGTGATTTTCAAACCGTGTCCGTGGACTGTTAATTTCATCTTAAATTACCTCCCGAGCAGAAATTATAACATAAAAAATCGGAACGTATATTTTTTAAAAAAGTGGGTATACATCTGTCAACAAAGCTATGGAGGTATTAGGTTTATGAAAACAAAAAAATATATACTGGGAATTATTCTGGCGGCGCTGATCCTGGGCGGCTGCGGCACTACAGTCGGGGACACGCTGGGTGATCCGCCGCCCAACCCTAAAGCCCAAGCGCAGGAAACGACCAATTTGCCGGTCGGCAGTTTGATCTCCGTGCAAAAAAACAGCGGCGGTTTAGAAATTTCCGGCGCGGCCGGCTGCGCAGAGCCAGCCGTCTGGATAGGCGTTTTTTCCTCGGAGACAGACGCTATTTTGGGTGAAAGCGCCACGCTTAGCGACGGCAGTTTTAAAGTCAAGATCAACGAACAGCCGGAAACCCTAGCGGTGAGAGCGCAGGCGGCTAATAAAAATATGAGCTATCCGGTGTATCACCGCACTACCGGATTTTTCTAGTACTCGTAATCAATAGTCCAGCCATCCTCGTCTTCGACGCTCTCCGCGGCATTATCAACCGGCAGCGGAGACGGCGGACTCAAGTAATTTTCCTCCCCAGAAGCGGTCTCGTCCGGCGCTTCCTCCGTATCCAGCGGCTCAATTTGATATTCAACTTCCGGCTCTGCTTGTTCCTCATATTTCTCTATTTCTTCGATTTCTTCGATTTTTTCTAACTCTTCCTCATACCAAGATTCTATTTGCGTTTCCTCAGCCGGAGTTATCTCCGCGGGAGCGACCGGCACAAATTCTGTTTCGCGTTCCTCAGTAACATTGCCGCTGCGCGGCAAACCGACAATATCCGGCAAATCGGAGCGCAGAATCTGGACAAAAGACATGCGTGAGAGAATGCGCGCCACATCCAAACGTTTCATGGGTTCATCAGGCTGGTAAAGTTCTCGGCCAATGCCGATAGTCAGAGCATGCTGTTTGGTCTGATTAATATCTTTGTAAGCCCAATGTCTGACCGGCACGTCAACGTATAGATCAGCGCGCGGCAAAACTCCGCCGTCAACGCCGTAATAACGCGCTATGGCAGCGGCCGCCTCGGAACGCCGCACCGGAATCTCCGGCCGCGCCGAACCGTCCGTATAACCGCGTATATAGCCGCGCTCGGAAGCTTTGAGCACAGTGTCGGCAGTCTCCAGCGAAACATTTTTCGTAATATCCTTGAAATTCAGGAAAACGCGATCCGGCTCTACGCCTTCTCTTTCGGCCAGACGCACAAGGATCAGCATCAATTCCTTACGGGTCAGCGGCCGCTCAGGTTGGAAAATCGCCCCCGGGTAGCCGATCATGAAGCCGAGGTAGCCCAAATCTTCCATAATGTACTGCTCGTCCGAAGGATAATCGTCAATATCCGTAAACATTTTGTAGCGCAAGGGTTTCGCCAGCACAATCACCGGCTCAGGCATAACTTCGATCTCCGGAGTGGCCGGCTTTTCCGGCGGCGCAAAACGATAAGAAATAGTAAAGAAATGTGTGATGTTTTCGGCAAGATCGTCGCCCGGATTGAATGCGTAGTCAAAATAAATGCCGTTCCAATTGACGCCCGCGCCGGCTGTAAATTTCCAGGGACGAACATCCTCGCCGTCCTGCACATCGTTGTACTGCGCTAGGCCAGCGCGCAAGGCGATCATTTGATGCGGCCAATATTCCACGCCGGCCTTAAACAAAGAACTTCTCTCCTCCAAACGCAAATCAGCGTAAAAATCCATTTGTTCGCTCAGCCAATCCCATTCCTGCCAAAAACCCTCCGGTCCAAAAGCTCTAAACCGGCTGCCGACACCCAGCGCTAGCGGGAATTGTTCCTGCAAATCATTGGTCCAGTGTAAAGCCGTACCGACCACATTGTCCAACGCCGCGCCAAAAGTCCAGTAGCGGCCGTATTCATAATAACCGGCCAGATCCAGCGACAGACCCCAGGCGGAAGTGTCCACTTCTGAAAAATATTTGCTGAAATATTTAGCCCGCGCGCCCAGATTGAAATTTTCAAACTGAAAAGCGTACGCGCCGTAAAGCGTCGTATCATTATAACCAATACGGCCGCCCAGCAAATTGTTTCGGCTGTCGCGGACAAAACCGCCGGTCTCTTGAATAGTCAAAAAACCCAGACTGAAATTGTCCTGGCTGTAGGAAGCGGATAAATAATTGATCTCACTGAGGAGTTTGAACGCGGTCAGCGCAACGCGCGGCGTTACGCGTTTATTTAAAAAAGAATAATTTTGAAAAACATAATTGTTGTTATCTTCGGCGGCTAAATACGCTCCGCCGCGGCCGTAAGTGTCCGCGCCGGTCAAAAGCGGCTCAAGACCGTACGTGCCTTTTAGCTCGGCGACGGACAGGCCGAGCAGCAGCAGGAAAAAAATAAAACACTTTCTAATCAAGCAGCGTCAACCTGCCTTTCTCAAGAACCTTGCGCTTCTCGTCCGTCAGGAACAGAACATAAATGCCGTTGCCGGCGTAATTGCCTTTGGGCAAACGGCCGTCCCAGCGCACAGTATTGTCCTGCCCTGCATAGGCGTAACTGTCAATATGCCAGATCTTTTCGCCGCGGATATTGTAAACATACACTCGCGTCCATTGATCTTTTTTCACGCGGTAGGCGATCACGGCAATCTCGCCGCGCGATTGCGGCGCAAATGGATTCGGATAAGTCCAAATACCCTCGCCTGTCCCGCCATTGCCCGCTGTGGTATCGTCTTTATTGACAATAACGCGTCCGGTAGAAGCATCCCAATTCGTAAAATCAGGCGTTTTAATCACGCCGATAATATAGTAAGTCCCTTGCGGCAAATCGGGCACAGTCCAATCGCCGTCTAATTGCCGCTTGTCGCTTGTCGCCACGGCGGAAGCCGGTATATTCTCAGTGATAACACCTAAAACTCCGCTCAGCGAAGGACTGCTGCTGTAATACAAAGAAATCAGCGCGCCGTCCCCCGGCTTGTGCGCTTCATGCCACCAAATCGGCAGCTTGGTGATAGGCGGCACATTATAATTAGTCCAAGGCTCGATTATCAGGATAGACGGCGGATTGCTCGTTACAGCCTGACCTTCCATGGTCGGTATAGACGGCGGATCAGGATCGCCAGGATCAGGCGGAATAACCCCTTTCTCGTGTCTGATGTAAATAGGATGCAGGGCTTTTTCCTCAAAAGAACCGCTACTGCCGCTGACCACCGCGTAAATATAATAATAACCGCTGTCCAGATCGCGCGTATCCCAGATCACGCCGCGCGTAGGATCGTTTAGCGGTATGTCCCGCGCCGCGCCGCCGGTAATAATATCTTTGATATCGCCAGAAACCAGGCCAATATTCGTGCCATCGCTGGTAACACCGACATAATAAAGGCGGACATTCGCCTGATCATCACCCAGATATTCGGCTTCCCAGCTAATTGTAAAATTGTCGCTGGCCACATCATCTATGCCGTCCGGCTCGATAAAATGAAAATAATAGCCGGCGTTCATATTTAAGACAATGCTATCCGAAGCGAGGGATATATTGCCAGCTATATCTCGAAACTTGACCCAGACCGTACGCTGTCCGCTTCCGGCAAGCAGCGGCCATTCCGCCACCGTGTCCGCATATGGCCGCCAGTAATTGTCATTGACATCGCGGAAATCCGCGTAATTACTAATCAACATTTGTTGAGCATCTATCGCATTCAGTCTCAGCCTCACTATATTCATAATAGCGTTTTCGTCCCCGTCGTTAATGACCACCTCACAGCCATGCGACAAGGCGGGATCACCGGGATTGTGCGGATTTGGTCCGCTGGGACTACCAGGCCCCGGTCCGTATGGCGGCGTCATATCTACTATTACCGCCGCGTTTACTGTCGGCGACAGAGTGCCAGCCTGATTTTTAAACACCGCATAAACATAGCGCACGCCCTCTGCCAGCGCGTCATTTGGCGCAAAAAGATCCCACGGGTCTACTTTCGATTCATAGGGAATCCATTGCCAATCACTATTACCCGCATCCCATTTGTCGCTAAAATCAGCCCGATTGCTAAGCAGCATCCAGTCTGCGCTTGGCGAAATAGGCGTCAGCATGACATTGCGCGTGTTTGTATAAGGCGGCTGTCCGGGATTGATCAGCAGACTGCCGTTTAAAGCGGAGGTATTTAAAATAATCGAGTCCCCCCAGTAAACGCTTATATTTCCCGCTTCATCTCGAAAGCGCGCCTGCACAGTTTTGGTTACATTGACTTCCTGGCCAGTCCCGCTTAACACCCATGGTGAATACTGATTATAAGACACCCAAGCCGCGGAAGCCCAATTCGGCGCTGAACCGGATTCATTGTTGATTATTTGCATTTCATAAGGATTGCCAGCGGCGGTAATAGTTAAAAGCACATTGCGCGTGTTGGTGTACTGGGCATCGTTGTTAATCAAAACTCTACCGTCATAAGGCGCAGCGGTATCCAACTCTATAGAATCGCTGGCTTCCCAGATCGTGCCGGCCGAGTCCCGATAAGCCACCCGGACTGTTTTCGTGCCATCGCCGGAGAGCAGCAGGTGATTGGTTAAATTGTTGCTAACCACTTGCCACTGGCTGTTGGCGCTGGACACTCCTTCATTCCAAATCAACATCCCCACCGCGGTATTGTCATAGCTTAGCTCTAACCTGACATTGGCGGTGGTGGTATAGCGATCATCGCCCTGACTGCCTTTGATCAGTATAGAGCCGGACTTGCCGCTAGGATTGATATAGTTAACAGTGGCGGTATATTCCTCCACGGAAATATTGCCGGCCCGATCTTTAAACCAAACATACACCTGCCGCTCGCCGCTGCTGCCCGCGCTCAAGGTATGCCCGTAGTTCCCATTGCCATTCCAGGTCTTCCAGACACTATCCAATTGCTGATTAATATCTACATAGCTATTGGCTATATAATATTTCTCAACTTTGTCGTTGTCGCTGGCCGTTAAGACCACATTGACCTGCGTGCTATTCGTATAAGTGGAGGCCAGGGCAGCGCTTCCGGTCGGCGGCACCGGATCGTATTGATAGGTCAAGACAGTCGCCCACGGGCCGATATTGCCGGCTTTATCTTTAGGCCGCGCGCGCAAATAATAAGTACCCGCGCCATCAAGGGCAAGCAATTGTCCGGAAGCATTAGCATAATTCGTATTTGCCTGATAATAACTGGCCTCGCCGGAAATAGATTTACCCCAGTATACATAATATTCATCCAGGCCGGAGGCATAACCTTGATTTAGGCTGTCCAGCGCGGTCAAAGTATAACCGCCCTGCGCTATCACCTGCTGATTGGTGGTAGTCGTGAGCCGGCCAGTATCGGTCATATTGGGACTGAGCGTGTCCAGATAAATAAGATCATAGGCGCTGCCCGTAGCGGTTTTGGAAATATTGCTATATTCCACATAAACACGTTTTTCGCCGTCGCCGGCGGATAAACGCCAGTTCGCCACACTGGGAGACAGGCTTCCCAAAACTCCTGCCCAAATGTCATTGTCATTTTGAAAACGCATTCTTTCAATTTTCGGATCGCTGTAAATAAACGTAAGCGACACTGTGGGCGTATTGGTGTAAGCCGGGCCGGGCGGCGTCGTGTCATTAATAACAATAGAGCCGGTAACACCAGCCGTATAGCTATAGGTCAGCACTGTCTGCCAGCCGCTTTTATTGCCCACATTGTCCACAGTTTGCACGCGCAAATAATTAACGCCCGGAGCGGACATTGCCGCTAGATTAGAGGTAGACGCGGCTGTTTGCAAACCGGTAGAAACAACGCCAGCGGGATCACTGCCCCAGTACACATAATAGCCCCGCACACCGGAACGCACATTGCCGGACAGCACATCCTCCGCGGCCGCCCAGGTAACCTGCGCCGGCGCGGATTGAGCGCCGGACTGGATCCTGCTGGTGGTGGTCATAGCCGGCGGCGTGGTGTCCACATTGATCGTGGCGGACACATCGGTATAATTACCTATAGCGTCATAGTAACGCGTGTAAACAGTCTTGAGGCCATCGCCCGCCGTCAAAGTCCACCCGCGCGATGCGGCATAAGCATAGGCGCTGCCAGGCGGCGATGTATTGCCGATATTCATTGTGGTCAGAGCGCTGTGCTGATCACTGGCCGACAAACTTAACTGCACGGCATTCTTGCTGACATAGCGAGCATAATCCGCCGGTATCGTTAGGGAAGCGATATTCGGCGGCGTGCGGTCGGGAATATTGATAGTGAGTGTATAATCGCTCCAAACCGATTCATTGCCGACCTCATCTCTGGACATTGCCCGCAAGACCAACCGCTGATTGTCCGCGGACACAGCGGCTTTTTGTCCGGCCGCGCTGATAATATTGTTTAAGGTTACATTCAGCGCCGAGGCATTGACCAGCCAATTGCCCGAAGCTATGCCGGTCCGGGTCCCGCTGGCGGATACTCTGAATATTTCATAATACATTTCGCTCGAATGCAGCGGCGCCGCGGTCAACGAAAGGGTAACAACCTGATTGCCGGTGGTGTTGACATTGGAGGTAACCCAAGTGATCTTCGGCGTCAGCGGCTGCCAGGGCGCGATCTTGTCCGGGGCATTATTGAACCAAACTTTTTTGTTCTGATAATCATACCAGAGCATATACGGCCGGTCATTATCAACGTTGGGCAGCATATGCGCGTAAACAGAAGCGCTGCCCGCGCCTTCGCTTCCGGCTGTGGTGATAGATTTAGTCGGCGCAGACCATTCTGTGGGCGATTTTAAGTGAATCTGCCCTATTTTATAATTTTGGCCGTCATGGAATACATATTGAATGACCGGAACATTGGCGGTGGTCAGGCCGAGTTGAGTAGTATAAATCTCGCTGGCGGTAACTTTGGTGTCGATCTCTGTGTAATCACCTTCACTGAATGAATGATATACACGGTAAACTAATCGATCTTCAAGACTGCCTTCGCTGGGCTGCTTAACGTAAGCCGCCAGAAATCCATTGCCGCTCGAAATCAAGTTAACATATTCAATTCTGTATCCATCTTTAATATTTATTGATGAACTCAACCCATTATAAACAACAATACTTGAAGTGGGGTTGGTGGCATGAGTGTCTTGACGTCCATATAAGCCATAAGCCAAATAAAAATCATTTCCACTTTT
Source organism: Candidatus Termititenax aidoneus (assembly GCA_003864455.1). Classification (GTDB taxonomy): domain Bacteria; phylum Margulisbacteria; class Termititenacia; order Termititenacales; family Termititenacaceae; genus Termititenax; species Termititenax aidoneus. The sequence continues at coordinate 44,610 of BGZN01000001.1, forward strand.
GGGATAAAAGACTGGCAACAGGCTTGCTTCTGGATAACTATAGCCAAATATTTTTGTCTCCTGTACTGTGCCGTCAAAAGCGCACTTAAACACTCTAACATTATGTGAGATAGTGCTGCTTGTATATGTGGCGGCCACATATACACCTGTAGAATTAACGTAAACATCTGTATAGCGAAAAACACCGCCAGTCGTCGTTTCTAAAACATGATCCGTTCCTGTTCCTGAAACTGCCGGATTAGCGTCTAGTATACGCAAATGCACCTGTCTTTGAGGATTGGGCGGTGTGGAATTTTTATAATAGGAAATATAAAGATTATTGTTATAATAAGCTATAGAAGGATCAGAGATATGATAATTGTCATGACTATTTTGCTGCACATTGTCAAGTTCTCTGTAGCTCCAGTTTACTCCATCGGCAGAAAAAGCATAAAGCAATCTAAAATTACCGACGCTTATTCTATCGTGAAAGACCGCGTGAAAACCATAATTGGAAGTAACCAGCTTATGTCCGCCGTCCACAGAGTACATACCACCAACCTCAAAACCCTTTCCGCCTAACTCCGTAGAAAAACCGCGCACAGGATCAGCAACCAGAACATCCGCCTGTAAGAAACCACCGCACACCAAAGCGGCGGCGCAAGCAGACAAGAGCATTTTACGAATATTTAACATAAGTATAATAATAATATATAACTAAAGCTAATTCAAGCGCGGTTTTAGAAAAATTTGCTTTAAATAATGGTTTTTTAAAAAACCCGCCAATTGAAAAGCAAACTAGCCTTCACACCAGGTGTTACACCGCTTTCATAATGTTTTTTGGTAAGCAGGAAGTCGAGACCTCCCGACAAGGTCATATGATCTGTTATACCCCAGCCAAAGGCCGCCCCGATTGTACCTCCTAATAAATCATAATTGTCTTTTCTCAAGCCGCTGACAAAAAATTGTCCTCCCGGCTCAAGCATTAGCTTGTCGGCTAACCGCCAAGGAAAAGCCAGCTTAAGAGACATATCATGGCTTAATTTAGAGCTGTCAAATAACTCGTTTGCCCCATAGAAAAAGCTAGCCTTCATTCCGACCTCTTCAGAGAAAGGCACTCTATAACTCACAGTAAATGCAAGTGTTGTACTCGAGAGCCAGTCAGAAAGCGGCTTTACGGAGCTGTCAGGATCATTGGTAGCGATCTTCTTCGTCAGGGCTTCCAAACCAATTGTGTGTCCTTTTTCGATTTGATAAGTAACGCCTAAAGCAAGTTTATAGGCCACATCCCACTGCTGCTCGTCAACATTTTCATATTGAGCAGGGTATTGCTCCCGCAGCATGGCCAGCGCCTCGTCTGGCGAAAGTCCAATAGCCTCCGCCGAATCCGGATCAACGTTATAGGTTATATTGTTTTTAACCGAAACGAACAATAATTCTAGGGCCAGGCGCAAAACCCAGCCTTCTTCCTTAAGTTCTCCAGTTTTTTCATTCCGAACCGGCTTTACAGTATTCAAAAGCTCTTTGGCCCAAGCAGGGCCGACAGCAAATACAAATTTGTTTTTTAATTCTTCAATATCTACCTGCGCCCAGTCAATTTCGGTGGCGGGTTTATAAAAACTTACGGATGCGCTAGGCGTATCATAAGTCAACACTTCCTTGGTGGTCGTGTCTGTTTGCGTGATCTCAAATTTTTCCACCGAGCAGACTTCACTCTCATCAATGCCGTGTTTATTCACGGAATAGATAATACCCTCATCAATATCATGCTTGTTTACAGAATAAACCTCGCTTGCATCAATATCATGCTTGTTTACAGAATAAACCTCGCTTGCATCAATATCATGTTTGTTTACTGAGTAAATGACAGTCTCCTCTGTAATCGTTCTGCCTATCAAACAATCCGGAGCCTCGTAAGTGTCTGCGACAGGCACAAGTTTCTGCGGATTTTGCTTAAGCGTAGCATTTACATTAATGCCTGGGCCGCCAGTATGAGAAACCTCTACTTTAAAATCAACGCTCAAAACATTTTTTGTGTTTTCTATTACATCCGGCGCAGAAGCATCGTTTTTGACAAGCTTAAAAATAAGTTTATATTCACCACCAGGCATTGCGTCATTATGTATTTCAGCCAATTTGCCGTCAGATGAAATAGTTTTCTGCCCCTCATCAAAACCAAGAGCAGTCCAATCGACAGGCGTGCCATTGGCATACACTACCTCACACTCATATTTATAGCCATCTGGCGTGGCATTAGTGATTGCGAAGGTAATTACGCTATTGTCTGTTGATCCTGCTGGACTATTTGCAGAATCGAAATTGGTTGTGCAAATATCCTGCGCCACTGGCGGATGTGAAACCGGATTTATTTTGCTATACCACTCGGCTCGCTTTTGAGCCGCAGCTTCGGCGGGAAAATTGTTTAATCTGCCCTCTATCAGACTTTGAACATCTGATTCTGTAGCGCCAGCCAAAGCTGGACGCGTGTTATCCTCGATCAAGGAATAAGCAATATTAGTTACATCGCCAGTTGGCGTATAAGTAACGCCATCTTTTACATAACCAGAATTATCATATGCAGGATCTAGTGTAACATCTGACGACTGTGTAGTTTCCGTTATCGCATTCTTATAAGCCGGAGCTACAGCGGCCACCACCTGCGCTATAATATTAGCGTCTGTAATGTTATGCGCCGCGCACCAATCTCTTATATCCTGCTCTATAGCTGCCTCAACTGTACTCCTGTTTGCGTTTCTGGCTAACTCTTGTGCGGTATCCTCTGCACCTAAAGCCCAACTTTGCGTTCTCGTTATCGCATTCTTATAAGCCGGAGCTACAGCAGCCACCACCTGCGCTATAATATTAGCGTCTGTAATGTTATGCGCCGCGCACCAATCTCTTATATCCTGCTCTATAGCTGCCTCAACTGTACTCCTGTTTGCGTTTCTGGCTAACTCTTGTGCGGTATCCTCTGCACCTAAAGCCCAACTTTGCGTTCTCGTTATCGCATTCTTATAAGCCGGAGCTACAGCAGCCACCACCTGCGCTATAATATTAGCGTCTGTAATGTTATGCGCCGCGCACCAATCTCTTATATCCTGCTCTATAGCTGCCTCAACTGTACTCCTGTTTGCGTTTCTGGCTAACTCTTGTGCGGTATCTTCTGCACCTAAAGCCCAGCTTTGCGTTCTCGTTATCGCATTCTTATAAGCCGGAGCTACAGCGGCCACCACCTGCGCTATAATATTAGCGTCTGTAATGTTATGCGCCGCGCACCAATCTCTTATATCCTGCTCTATAGCTGCCTCAACTGTACTCCTGTTTGCGTTTCTGGCTAACTCTTGTGCGGTATCCTCTGCACCTAAAGCCCAACTGGTGGATTCATTTATTTTGGCCTCATAGATCGGCAGCAAAACATCTTTCACTTTCTGAATTTGCTCGGCCTCTGTGATATTATTATTTCCACACCATTCTTCGATATACTCAGCTATTTTTAGCATAGCTGTGGCTTTATCAACATCCTTGATCAATTCGCCGAGCGACGTATCGCCAAGTTCCCAGCCTGAATCCACAGTAGTCTTGTGCCAGTAATTGTTAGCCACAATCCAAGCCCATAATTCTTGGTCCTCAGCAGAAGCTTCGTTTATTGTATGAATGCCTTTATATTCTTCGCTTGGCGGCAATGTTTCGTTAGTATTATACGCATGAAATTTTTTCCTGGCCTCTTCAATTTCCTCTGAAGAACATCCAGCGGCAGTCATAGCATCAAGGATAGCTTTTACTGATCCGCTATATGGTGTGCCAGGCTTAGATTCACGCATCGCCTCCACAATTTCATTTATTTTATTTTCATCATTGATCTTTAACTCGTTTTTGAGAAATTCTCTCAACTCCCTTTCGCCGGCCATCTCTTCATCTGTCCTCTCATAGGGCGGCCCTTTGATCTTTTGGCTAAGCTGCAACTTCTCAGTAATCCTAATGAGCTCTCTTTTCCAATCAATTTGCAGAACTAAATTTAACGGATTGAACGCTCCTTTAAGAACTTTGGCAAACGGAGTCAATCCTGTTTCTTCTTCAAAAAGCCAGGCAAACGGACGCAATCTTGCTTCTACGAAAACATGCTGCGACTCAAGAAGGTCATCACCACGTTCATTAATATCATTACGTAAAAATAATCCTTCATAAAAACTTTTAATATCTACGTATTTGCTTGCTATAGAAAAGCCCGCACTGTAGCCTTCTAGGGTAATCGAGCCAAACGGCTGAATCATTATTGGCGTGAGAATAGGCGGTCCCGATTTTTTCGGCGCTATTTTATCGGCTGTATCCTGCAGTATTGCCGTAAATATTTCTATATCCCGATCCATATCCTCATTCGGATACTGCTTTTTCAGTTCGTTGCGCTTATCCGCTTTAAGCCGCTCCACTGTATCCGCATAATCTTTTTCTTTTTGACGAGCTCTGTCGGTAATTTTCCGGCTGCCGGGGAGCAGGGTTTGACCAAGATTTTTCCACTGATCCCTACCAAAAATTGGATAATCAAACTCTGAAACCGGATCAAAAAAATAATGGTTATAATCACGCAAATTGCTTTCATCTAAAGCTTTGGCAACAATCCAAGCTATTAATGGCGGCAGCATTGTCCGCGGAAAACCCTTATCATCTTCCGGCGGCGGATATTCACCAAAATGCTGCTTAAACGGGAAAAGCGTGGTGTCGTTCGGATATTCTGTAAACTCAGCTTTGATGCGGTCTCGCTCGGCTTCCCATTCCTTTTCTTTAATCTCAAAGAGATCAGAAATGATCTTAGCGGCAGCCTCAACTTTTTGTTCAGGCGAGGCCAAAGAATTATTTTTTAACCAAGCGTCAAGCTCTCGTCCGTAGTCCGCGCGAAAAGCTTCATTACGCTCTTTACGCCTCTCCTCCAAAACCGCATCCAGCTGCGGAAACACCGCGTCTTTTACTTTCTGCAAAAGCAGCTCCGGGTTTTCTGTTTGCGGCCGGAGCGCCGGCAATCCGGCGTCGGGATTGGCCTCGTCGGTCAGATGGCCGAAAATACCTTTGTCCGGTGAAACACCGGCGTATTCAGCGGAATGATCCACAGCATAACCCGGCTTTTCGTTTTGGCCGCCGCGCAGCAAATCATAAGCTGTTTGATACGCGCCGCGCACCGCATTGTAGTATTCCGGATCAGACTGCAGTTTATCCTCATCAACATTTTTCAAGGCATCCAGAGTGTTGGCCAGTTCTTCATATTTATGGCTCATCGCTTGAATACGTCCATCAGTGCCCTCCGGCGGCACAATGCTGTGCCAGGCGGTGTCCACCACTCCCCAATCCGGCGGGATCGCGTCGCCGACTCTCCATTTCACGTCGCGGCCGTCTATGTAATCCGGATTAGCGCCCAGCAGTTTGCGCGGCGCGTCGGGATCGGTGGCCTGCATCAACTCCAAATAATCTGTTTTAAACTTTTGGCCAAAATCCTTACCTTTAAGCTGTTGGCCAAAATTCTCAACTGTTCGGCCAAAATCCTCGGCCAGCGCCGCGTTGAAAGCGATCAACCCCTGCAGTTCTCCAGCCTGTTTATCCGCCTCAGCTCTGTCAGCATTTTGCAAAGCGGCCAGCATATTCTCAGCTAATTGAAGCATTTCTTCTTCAGTGCCCGGATTGCATCTGATCTCGACCGGCATTACATTAGTATTGTCAAAAACCAAAATGGATTTAGCCGCCAGAGCTTCGGCCAGAGCATCAGTGCCCGAAACATAGCCATCTTTCAGCTTATGGGCGTCTTGCAAAGCATTGCGGTCTTCGATCAAAATATTCAGCGCTGGCTGTAAACCGGAAGCGGTCAAAGCATCCGCGATCCAGTTCGCGACATCTTTCTCTGTAGGAGATTTTCCGCCGGACTCAAGATAAAATTCCCTGATCTTGTCAAAAACTTCTTGAACCAAATTTTCGCGCAAATCGGCTTTAGCGGTTTCGACAGCTTCCTGTGTGGCCAAAACATGCGCCGCGCTGTTAGCGCCAGGGGCAGTAGCCGGAGCAGTTGCTTTAGTAACCTTTAATTCTTTGGCCAAATTTTCCACAAAGGCGCGGTCGGCCGGAGTGATCCAGGTTTCCGGAGCATCAGCCGCCGGTAAATGCGCCAGCAGCAAACTCAGCCAGAATTTTTTGGTCGCTTCAGCAATTTGCGGCTGATAAGTTTGGTCATTGCCCGCGGCCGCTTTTTGGGCGTTAGCTTCGGCCTGGAGACGCTGTGCCAAACCTAGCAAAACCGCCTGTTCTTCCTCTGTGCTGACGCTAAAAGCGCCAATCAAATAATTTTGCGCCGCGGACGCGCTGCTGTGGCCGCAAAGCATCTGGCGGATACGGGCAATTTCATTGTCCAGCGTCTTATCCACCCTGTCCATGTCTGACGTATATGTGGCCGATATATTAAATTCCGCAATAGTGTCAATAACTCCGTCGTTATCCTCATCACGCTCTGCGCCGGTATACACGCCGTCCGCCGACTGTTTTAACAGCGGCATTTGGAGGGAATATTTTGCACCGGGCTGCGCTCGGCGTTTCCTGACCTCTTCAGCATGGAGCGCCTGCTGCGCTTCCAGCTCCAGCAAATATTTCTGCAAATTGGCCTGCCGCGCGGCCAAAGAGCCGCTGTTGAGGTCGTATTTGTTCACCTGCGCGGCCAGATCGCTTATTTCTCCTGCTCTCCGCGCTATATAGGCGCGCTCTATTTCAGCAATATTGTGCGCCTTGATCAAACCCTCCAAAGCCTCAAGCTGCGCGGTTACGCGGGCTATCGCCCGTAAAGCCTGCGGGTCTTTGCTATAGTCCAGCTGCGCCAAAATATGCGAGTACACTTCACCGGTCAGCTTGTCGTAGGCGGCGCGGGCTGCGTCAATTTTGCCGGCCTTGAGCAGACCGACTATGCCCTGGGGATTTTTTTCGTTCAAGTGCGGGTAAATAAGCGTTGTTTCGGTGAAAGTCAGCGTCCAGTCTGGATACTCAAAACGAGGCGGAGTAATTTCGCCCGGTGTTTCTGATATCTTATTGATCTTTGTGGTCATTTCCGCAATAACAGTGCGAGACCCTGCATTTTTATTGCCATCGGCAACAGTTATAACTCTAACTTCCTGCCCGTTCCAAAACGCTCGCTCAATCGTTTCCGTGCCGGATTCATCGCGCGTATATTCTTCTCTTACAGTAACAGTACTTTTCGGGGCATTATAAACAAATTCTCTTACGCTCAGTATTGTTTTACTACCATCCTGCTCAAGCCGCTCGATTGTACCTTTTGGTGTCGCAGGTGTATTTTCATTGTAACCAGCGATAGTTCTTTTAGCTGTTTGATAATCACTAACAGTTAGAATAACATTTATTAGATTTCTTATGCTATCAGGAGTGTTAGGTTTAAACGTTACCGTAACGACATTAACCGACTGACCTTTAGAATCTGTCCCTATTCCCCTAGCAAATGTACAAGCATCAAATATATCTACTACACTTTGCAATAACTGCACATAAAATTTTGATGTTTTGTCAGAAACATCCTTGTTTTGATCAATTATTTTTCGTAATTCAGCAAGTTTCAATAAAAAATGCTCTTGATTTTCATACAAACTATAAGACTTTCCATCTGGAATAACTGGCGTATCCGGTATCCACTCCTTTATAGCAGCATCTTTCACTCCTAATTCAGTCAATGCCAGCCAAGCTAAATCCATTAAGTAAACCAAGGGTCTTTTTAGATTTAAATAAAGCCCGTCTTTTAGGGAAGTTTCATCAATGCGTGAACCATCACGAAGCGCCTCTTCACTGCGCTGAGCATTCATCGTAACGTAAAGCCTGCTTAGGGTCAATCCTTCTACATCATTGTTATTTAACGATTCTAAAAAAGCACGGCCTGCGTCAGTTCGCCATGTTCCTCTATCTTTATCAATGTTTTTTCCAGCTTTGTTATATTCCGCGGAATAAAGATATGTGTTGCCATCCTGCTGGGGGCTTCCCGGTAATTCATAATCTTTAGATTTTTCTTCCTTATAATAAGCGGGCAGAGAGGGCGGCGGAGTGATCTCCTTGCCTTCCGGCCGCTCCGCATACATCAGCGGTTTGGTATCTTTCGGCGCGGCAGCCCCGTCTTTTATCTGTTTGGCAAATACTACGCTAAATCCCGGCACAGTTTCCAAACTTATTTCGCCTTCGGCCTGGCCGCCCGGCGCATAAGCAATATCGATATACCGCCTGGCCGCCTCAGCATAAGAAAGGCCGAGATTGGGCTTTGTCGTGTCCGTTATTTCCGAAACATAAGCGCTTTGATTTGGCGCGTCCGGCTGGCGCATATTTTTTATAAAAGGGAAAGTGTCTTCCAGCCAGTCAAAAGTAAGCGGCATATAGACTGTATCTTTTCTATTAGTCGTTGTGTCAATTATTTGACGCGTTCCGGACAAGGAAGTCTGGGTCGGTGTTTCATATAGCTTACTCAAAGCCTCTAGTAGCACTCCTAAAACTTTATGGCCATGAACCGCATCCGCGCTATTGTTATCAACTCTTTGCGCGCCAGCCTGAATGTCCTGGTATATATCCTCGATCAGCGCTTTGACCGCCGCGTCTTGAGAGCTGGCCAAGATTTCCGCCAGCGTGCCGGCGTCGATCTCATTTTCCTCAATTCTTAAATACAAGTCCCGGCGCAGCCAATCTTTATTTGTTACAAATAATCTAGGGTTAATATACTCGTCCACACTGGTGAAATCTCTTTCACTATGCTTGGCAAGATCGGACTCTGTGGCGTTATCCGGGACCTGCCATAGTCTAATGCTATTGCCAAATCCGCTGACAGTTTCTGTATATAATTGCCTAACCATAATTATCTCCTTTTCATAACTTCACAAATTTATCGTAAGTTATTTTTAATCGTTTCACTTTTTTTACTGTTATTACATTTTTTGCCAAATATCCTTTTCCCTATGCCAATTTATCGTAACTTGTTTCAAATTGATGCATCTATTTTTTCTGATGCATTTTATATCGGCGGTAATGCCCTAAAAACTTGCATTACCTAAAAGGATAAGATTTTTAATTTTGCCGGAAAAAAACATACACCGGCATAACCGATAGATAGCCGCTCCATAGCTTTAGTGTTTGACAGTACTTTACAATAAGCGGTCCGGGAGTTCAAGTGCTTTTTCGAAAAAATTGTGCTAGACTTACAGTTCGTGGGGGTTAAAGCTTATGCCGGTCAAGGAAATTATCGAAAAATTCACAACCCAGATGATCCATGATGTGCGCACGCCATTGACTGTGCTGGGTATGCTGCACACCACTATGCAAAATCATCTAGCCCAAGCGCCGGAAATGCGCGACGAATTAACCATATTCAAAGAAGAGCTCGGCAAAATCGAGCAGATCATCGCCAAATACCGCGCGGATCTGCGCGGCCAACTGGAGAGCCAATGACCAAAATACTTTTAGTCGATGACGACAAAAACATGCTGCTGCAGTTGGAGCGCATACTCAAAAGCAATCTTGAAAATCTAGAGACACTGAAAGCCGGCGACGGCAAAGAGGCGCTGAAACTGGTCAAAAAAGAAAATCCGCAGCTCGTACTCATGGATATGCAAATGCCGGGCTTGAACGGCCTGGAAACTTTTGCGGAGATCAAAAAAGCCGCGCCCAAGCAGCTCGTCATCATGATCACCGGCTACGGCACGACGGACACCGCCATTGAAGCGATGAAACTGGGCGCGTACGATTACATCACCAAATCTCCGGATCTGCCGGAAATTCTGCTGCCCATGGTCAACGCCGCGCTGCGTGCCAGCGAGATCATGAACGAAGTCGTGGTGCTGGAAAATGTTACCGACACGCAAAACGTCAATCTCAACGTACGCTCGATTATCGGCCTTTCGCCCAAAATGCAGGAAGTTTACAAAAGCGTCGGCAAAATCGCCGGCACGAGCATTCCGGTTTTGCTGATCGGCGAATCCGGCACCGGCAAAGAATTGGTCGCCCGCGCGGTTTATCACAACTCCAACCGCAAAGACAAAACTTTTCTGGCGATCAACTGCGCGGCCATACCGGAGACTTTGCTCGAAGCGGAATTATTCGGCTACGAAAAAGGCGCGTTCACCGGCGCTAATGAACGCAAGATCGGCAAATTTGAATTATGCAACGGCGGCACGATTTTTCTCGACGAGATCGGCGATATGCCGATGTCCATACAGGCCAAAATCCTGCGCGTCCTGCAAGAGCATGAGCTGGAGCGGGTCGGCGGCACGGAAACCATCAAGGTCGATGTGCGCATTATTTCCGCCACCAATAAAAATTTGCAGGAACTGATCGCCGCCGCTAAATTCCGCGAAGATCTGTACTATCGGCTCAACGGCATTCAGATCAGTTTGCCGGCTCTGCGCGAACGCCGCGAGGATATTCCCGACATCGTTTCGTATTTTTTGAAAAGATTTAATTATGAGTTTGGCAAAAACATTTCTGAAATCCCGACGCGCACGCTTGAGCAGCTCAAAAAACACGAATGGCCCGGCAATGTGCGCGAGCTGGAAAACATCGTCAAGCGCGCGGTTGTTACGACCACGGGGCCGATTTTGCAGCTCAATCTGAGAAGCGCCGGCGCGGCGGCTGCGGAAACCGCACGCGAGACCACGCTGCGGAATCAAGCTTTCGATCCGGCGACTCCGCTGGACGCGCTGATCGACGCGGCGGCCGACTCTCTGCTCGAACGCATGCTCATCATGCCGGAAGACGACCCAGAGCGGCGGGACCTGACCGGCAAGCTGGAAAAAGCGCTGATCGTCAAAGCCCTGCACAAGCTTGAGGAAAATCAGGTGCGCACCGCCAAACTGCTCGGCATCACGCGCAACACTCTGCGCAGCCGCATCGCAAAATACGGTGTGCAGTAAATCCATGTCCCGAAAATTGATCGCAGGCCTAGGCAATCCCGGGCCGGAGTACGCGCTGACGCGGCATAATATCGGTTTTCTGCTGCTGGATAAACTGGCCGCCGGACAAAAATTCAGCAAAAAGAAATTTTCCGCGCTTTATACAGAAATTAGGCGCGGCGGAGAAAAAATTATTCTGCTCAAACCGCAGACTTTTATGAACAGTTCCGGCGAGGCTGTGCGCGCCGCGCTGGATTTTTACAAAATATCCGCGCCAGACCTGCTGGTCTTGTCCGACGATCTGGATCAGGATTTCGGCGCGGCGCGCTTTCGCGCTCACGGCTCGTCCGGCGGACACAACGGCCTCAAGTCCATCATCGCCTGTCTGGGGCACGAAGATTTCGCGCGGATCAAGCTGGGCATCGGCAAGCCGCCGGACAAAGGCCGGACGCTGGATTATGTCCTCGGCCAATTCACCGCCGCGGAACAGGAACAACTGCCGGTTATACTGGACAAAGGTTTGGAGTTGATCAATAAGTGGCTGGCCCTGCCGCAGACAGACAAGAATAACCCCTCCTCTTAAATAAAAAGATTTTTAAGTCAAACTGGTATAAAATATATTGATGTGGTATCTGTATCTTGATGAAAGTGGCGATTTGGGCTTTGACTTCAAGAACAAGCATCCTTCTAAATATTTCACAATAACTATCCTTTGTTTTCAGGAAGCACAAGTAAATCGTGAACTGGGGTACGCTGTTAGGAGAACACTGTTCAGAAAATTAAATCAGAGAAGCCATCGCAAATGCCTGATCGAGGAATTAAAGGGCGCTCACACAACTCTCGACATAAAAAAATATCTATACAGGCAAATTCAACATATTGATTTTAAAATTTATGCTGTTACCCTGGATAAACAAAAAACTATGCGTTACGCGCGTGACAATAAGGCCTGGCTTTATAACTATGTAGCCAGACTTGTCCTGGACCAAATTCCTCTGGAAAATGTTGATCGAAAAGGGATCAAATTTATAATCGATAAAAGTAAAGGAAGACTAGAAATAGCGCGCTTTAATGATTATGTCAGACAACATTTGCATTCACGGCTTAATCCTGACATTCCGTTGTTTATAGCTCACGAAAATTCTAAATTGCAAAGCGGATTACAGGCTGTGGATATGTTTTGTTCCGGCATATTCCAAAAATATGAACATAACAAAACTGATTGGCTGAATGTTTTCGCCAGCAAAGTTTCTCAAGAACAGCTTTATCAAGGATAATTGCTTAAAGCACGCCGCTGTGAATCTTCACGTTTAGGCTGTGGCCAACAAGATAGAAGGGAACGCCCAAAACAACTCACAGCGGACTTATTGCTTATATAAATATTAGCACATCACTAATACTTACACAATATTTATCGGTAAAACATTGAATAATCTTGCAAAAATCAGTATTTCCAGATTAGACATCGCCCTAACGGACAAGGGATGCTAAAATCAGGACACATGTTCAAAATCATACCGGCTATCGATATACTCGGCGGACAGGTCGTGCGCCTGACCGAAGGCGATTACGCCAGAAGCAAAATATATGCCTCCGCTCCGGCGGCGGTCGCACGGAAATGGCAGGCTACCGGCGCGCGGCTGCTCCATCTAGTGGATCTGGACGGGGCGCGTGCCGGACGGCCGGTCAATCTGGAAAGTCTGAAAAAAATTCGCGCGGCTGTCTCCTGCGAATTGGAATTTGGCGGCGGCTTACGCACCGAGGCTGACGTAGCCCAAATCTTTGCGCTCGGTATAGATTACGCAATACTTGGTTCGATTGCTTTGAAAGACAAGCCGCTGACCCAAAAACTAGTCGAAAAATACGCGGACAAAATCATTATCGGCATCGATGCGCGCCGCGGCAAAGTCGCCGCCGCAGGCTGGCTGGAAAATTCCGACATTGACGCCCTGGATTTGATCAAAGAAATGGAAAAACTCGGCGTACGTAAAATTATCTACACGGAAATAACCCGCGACGGCACTTTGAGCGGCGCGGATATTGCGCTCTATAAAAAACTGGCCGCTTATACTAAAATCGAAATCATTGCTTCCGGCGGAGCGGCGTCCAACGCGGATGTGCGCCAATTGTCCGCTTTGCCTTTGGGCGGCGTGATTATCGGCAAAGCTTTGTATGAAAACAAAATCGATCTACAGGAGTTGCTGAAATGAACATCCTGGTTACCGGCGGCGCCGGCTACATTGGTTCACACATGGCGCGTTATATTTTGCGCCGCAAATTGCGGCCGGTGATCCTGGATAATTTAGTTTACGGCCATAAAGAAAGCCTCCCGCCCCGGATAAAATTTTACCGCGGCGACATCGCCGATCAAAAACTCGTCTCTAAAATAATCCGCCAAGAAAAGATCGAGGCGGTTATGCATTTTTCGGCCTACGCTTATGTCGGCGAATCGGTAACTAACCCGCGCAAATATTATGAAAATAATTTCAGCAAAACGCAAAAACTGTTAGATACTCTGCTGGACAACAATGTCGCGCATTTTATTTTTTCGTCCACCTGCGCAACTTACGGTGCGCCTGACACAAAAAAAATCTCTGAAAAACTGCCGCAAAATCCGATCAACCCTTACGGTTTTACCAAATTGGCTGTGGAAAAAATGCTGGCCGATTACAGCCAGGCCTACGGTCTGCGCTACGCCGCCCTGCGCTATTTCAACGCGGCGGGCGCGGACGATGACGGCGCGATTGGCGAAGCGCACGCTCCGGAAACTCACCTGATACCGCTGGCCTTGCAGTCTATTTTGAATCCGGAAAAACAATTAAAAATTTTCGGCGCGGATTACCCCACGCCGGACGGCACTTGCGTGCGCGATTACGTGCATGTTTACGATCTGGCCGCCGCGCATCTTCAGGCGCTGGACTATATTGCGCGGCGCAAAACTTCCGATTGTTTCAATCTCGGCTCGGAAAACGGCTACTCGGTGCGCGAAATAATTTCGGCCTGCGAAAAAGCCAGCGGTCTTAAAGTAAATTGCCAAGAAACAGGCCGGCGCGCCGGCGATCCGGCGTACCTCGTCGCGGATTCCGGCAAGGCGCATAAAATTCTCGGCTGGCAGACCAGTTATGACCTGGAAAAAATCATCGCCACGGCGTGGCAGTGGGAAAAACACCGCCGTTACTAAGGCATTCCTTGTCGTTTCAAAAGATTTTTTAGTTTTTTTAGGACTTTGATTTGGATCTGCCGAGTCCGTTCTTTGGTAATAGAAAACTCCCGGCCAACATCGTCTAAAGATTGTTTGTGCCCGCTATTCAGCCCAAAACGGGCGCTGATAACATTGCGTTCTCGTTCGGAAAAAGTATCCTCCTTTAGCAGTTGTTGGATAAACATCCGGTCGACCAGCCGATCTTCAAAAAGTTCTGCGCCGGAAGTTTTTAGATAATCTACCAAAGTTGTTTTCTCCTCATCGTCCAGCGGCGCATCTAAAGAAACCAACTGTTGCAGCCGCCCAGCATTTCTAGCAACCCGAACTACTACGGGAGAAATACCCAGGTATTTTGCGTAATCCTCGTCAGTCCAGCGGCGCTGATAATCCTGCTCGGCAACTCCCGCTGCATTTTGTAATTTATAAATACGCTTCAGGACATGTTCGGGCAGGCGTATAGATCCGTACGTTCCATTGATAATAGCCCTTGTTATCCGGGGAATTATGCAGCTTAAAGCATAAGTTGAAAATCGACAACCTTTGCGATAATCAAAATTTTCCGCCGCGTGCAGCAGGCCAAGATTGCCTTCCTGAATCAAATCCATAAGTTGAGCAGTTTTTACAGTTTTAGGGAAATGTTTGTAAATGATAGTAACAACTAAAAACAAATTGGCCTTAACCAACTCCTGTTTAGCTTCTTCTTTAGCTTGTAGCGCCTGCGGGGTAGCGTTTGGTTTTTTCCCCTCCAAGATTGCGGCGTCCAACTGCTGCTCTTGTTCCTGAGTTAATAATGGATGCCTCCGGGCCTCGCGCAGATACAAGATTAATATATTCTCTGTTCGTTCCGCGCCGCTGCTCAATTTTTTTATATTCAAACTCCGCATATATCACTCTTTTGCTATTTTTATTCTGCCTCAAGTCCACCGCCTGGCAGTGGGAACAAAAACGCAGTTATTAACTGTTGTTTTCGACATAATCACGCACTCTATTTACAAATTTGGACGCGCGCAGTTTACGCAGCGCCTTAATCTCTATGTGGCGAACATTTTCACTGCTGCAATCAAAATATTCGCCTATTTCCTTCAGAGTGTGCTGTCCTTTGCCGTTCAAACCGAAACGCCATTCTATAACTTTTCTTTGTTTGTCAGACAATTCGTTTAAATATTTATGAATATTCTCCGTAAAGTCTATACTCAGAATTGCTTCCTCCGGCCGAACATACACTTCGTCCGGCAGCGAATCATTGAGATCAAATGAGCCACCTTCTTGAGAAGTATATATTGTCGCGTCCAGAGAAGTACAGGTTTGGTTTAATAACTGGGTGAGCTCCTGCACTTTTTCCAGTGTCCAATCAAGATATTCTGCCAGCTCTATCTCCGTAGGTTCATGCCCCAAAGACATCGCTAATACATTCTGCACCGTAAAGAAACGCTGAAGTGAAGCACCTTTCTGCACCGGAATGCGTATCAGCCTGCCTTTATATGCCAGAGCTTTTGATATAGCCTGACGTATCCACCAGCCAGCATAAGTGGCAAAATGGCAATTTCTTTTATAATCAAAACGCATGGCCGCCTCAAACAAACCGATATTGCCTTCAGAAATAAGATCAGGCAATTCCAGGCCCTTGTTACAGTATCTTTTGGCAATGTTAATCACCAGGCGCAAATTGGCCTGCACAAATTTATTGCGTATTTTTTCTATATCTTGCCTGATAATTTGCTTGGCGGAAATATAGCCTGGGTCCTGACAGCGTGCAATTTTCCTGGCCAATTTCCGGCTCTTTTGCTGAAGCTCTGAAAGTGTCTTACCCAAAGCATGCTCTTCTTCAGGAGTTAAAAGAGCATAACGCGCCATTTCTTTGAAATAAAGCTTTAGCGTATCACAGTCCAAGACATCATCTTTTTCACGCGAAGATTCGCCGCGCTTTGGCTTTGGAGTATTTTTAGCTATAAGTTTGCAGCGCAGCATAGGTCTTACGGCTCAAACGTCTTGATAGTTTTGATTGACGTTTTATCCATAACTCTTCCACCTCTAATTCAGGTATTCTAAGAGCCTCTGATTACGCGAAGGGTGGCGCAATTTTTTGAGCGCCTTGGCCTCGATTTGCCGGATGCGCTCGCGGGTAACATTGTAGACCTTGCCGACCTCCTCCAGCGTGCGCGGCCGCTCGTCGTCCATACCAAAACGCAGACGCAGCACCATGCTTTCCCGTTCGGTCAGAGTTTTCAACGCGGCGTTCATTTCCTCGCGCAGCATACGGCTGCCGACATGTTCGTCCATATCAAGATTAGAGCCTTCCTCTACAAAATCGCCCAGCCGCGAGCTGTCCTCGTCGCCCACCGGCATTTCCAGCGAGAGAGGCACTTGCGCGACTTTGACGATCTCGCGCACTTTGTCGATCGGTATGCCGGAATGTTTGGCCAGCTCTTCGTCGGTCGGCTTGCGCGAAAATTTTTGCAGCAGCGAGCGGGAAACTTTGCGGATCTTATTGATCGTCTCGACCATGTGTACCGGTATACGGATCGTGCGCGCTTGATCGGCGATCGCGCGGGTAATCGCCTGGCGGATCCACCAGGTCGCGTAAGTCGAAAATTTAAAGCCTTTGCGGTGGTCAAATTTTTCTACCGCGCGGATCAAACCCAGATTACCCTCTTGAATTAAATCCAAAAACTGCATGCCGCGGCCGGTGTATTTTTTAGCAATGCTCACGACCAGACGCAGATTGGAAGTCGCCAGCGAACGCTTGGCCTCTTCGCTGCCCTGCCGGATTTTCTTGGCCAGCTCCTGTTCTTCGGCAAAAGTCAACAGATTGATCATGCCGATCTCGCGCAAATACATGCGCACCGCGTCGTCCACGCCGGCCGATTCGCTTTTTTTGAGCAGAGAGGAGAGCGGTTTTTTCAACTCGATTTTGCCGGCGGCAGTTTCGATATTGGGCGACTGATCGACGATCAGATCATCGTCATGCGCCGGAGGCAGGACATCTTCAGATTCTTCCAGCGCTTCGATATCGTCGTTGAGGATTTCCACGCCTTGATTGGCGAAATCCTCGGTGATCATCATCGCTTCTTCGGGATCGTCAAAAACATTTAAAATATCATCCGGCGTCAAGCCGTTTTTGGACTTAGCTTTTTGCTCCAGCAGTTTGCGTTTGGATTCGTAATCGTCTTTTTTCTTGATGTTTTCCGGCGCCGCGGTCAAGACAATATTTTCCGCGAGGTCCCGCAGAGTCTTTTTGCTGACGGCAACAACCTGGTTTTTTTCCTTTTTCACCGGTTTAACCGCCTGAACTTTTTTTGCCGGCTTTTTAGCCGCCGGTTTTTTAATTATTTTTTTTGTTTGTTTTTTGGTCATTGCCTGCCAACACTTCCTATCGTAATTGCTGCAACTGCTGCAGCAACTCTGCGGCTTTTAATTCGTCGCCAGCCGCTTCCGCCGCCGCTAATTCGCCGCGTAATTTTTGTTTGGTTTCGTTCATTTTTTTCTGCTCCAATACTTTGAAGCATTCTGCCCCGCTGATCCTCTCCTGCCCAACCAGAGCGCGGCTGATCAATTCTTTGATCTCCGCCAGTTCCGGTTTGTCCTCCAGATCTTCCAGCAATCTATCGTCAACAAAATCATTTTGTTGCAAATATTTTAAAGCCGGCCGCCAGTTTTCCGCCAAATCCTCCGGCCGAAACCTCGCAAAAAACTGTCCGCGCAATTCCCTGTCGCTGAGCAAAGCGGCAAACAAGCCTTCCTCGGCCTTGGCATACTTATCTTTCGGCGCGGGCGGCACATATTTTTTAGGGACATACCCGAAACTCGGCATTTTACGCTCGTTTTGATTTTCGCGCAATATCTCAGCGCCGATGCCCGTCTGCTGGCTCAACCATTTGAGATACTCACTGGCCAGCACGCGGTCCGGCAGCGCGTCGAGCACCTGCAGTCCCTCGCGCGCGGCCTGCGCTTTTTGCAAACGGTCCTGCAAATCATATTTGCGCAAAACACGCGTCAATTTGTACTGCACAAAATCCCCGGCGCTGTCGATGGCCTGTTTTAAACTTTCCGCGCCGTGTTTTTGGATCATCTCGTCGGGATCTTTGACCGGAATATCCAGAATCCGCGTCTGAAAATTCAGGGCGGTCAGCACCTCGATAGTTTTATCCGTGGCGTTGAGGCCGGCCTCGTCTTTGTCATAGGCAATCACCACATTTTTGCTGTATTTGCCCAGCAGTCTGGCCTGATCCGCGGTAAAAGCCGTACCCAAACTGGCCACCGCGTTGCTAAAACCGGCGGCATGACAGGCCACCACGTCCATCTGCCCTTCGACCAGCACCGCCTTGTTCTGCTCGGTTATGGCTTTTTTGGCCAAATGCAGGCCGTAAAGATTGTGCCCTTTGAAAAAAATCGGCGTCTCCGGCGAATTGACATATTTGGCAGCATCTTCCTGTTCGACAATACGTCCACTGAAAGCCAGCGTTTTGCCCTGCGCGTTTTTGATCGGGAACATCAGGCGTTTGTGAAAACGGTCGAGATATTCGCCGTTGTCCCGCCGCACGGCCAATCCAGCCGCGGCGATTTTTTCCGGCGCAAACTGGTTTTGCAAATGCGCCAGCAAACCGGTCCAGCCTTCCGGCGCATAGCCCAGGCCAAAAAGCTGCGCCGTCTCGCGGGTCAGGCGGCGGGCGTGCAGATAATTTTGCGCGCGGTCGCTGCGCCAGAGCTGCTCCTGAAAAAATTTTTCCGCCGCTTCATTGATTTGGTACAAAATTTTGTTCTGCTCGTAATGCTCGCCCTGCACTTCGGCGATAGTTACGCCGCATTGTTCGCCGAGTAAACGCACCGCCTGCACAAAATCGATATGCTCGACCTCGCGGATAAAAGAAAAAACATTGCCGCTTTTGCCGCAGCCAAAACAGCGGAAAATCCCCTTGTCTTTGGAGACGGCAAACGACGGAGTTTTTTCTTTGTGAAACGGGCACAAGCCCCAAAAATTATTGCCCTTTTGCTTCAGCGGCACATAGCGGCCAATCACAGTTACAATATCGCTTTTGAGTTTTATTTCTTCGATAGTTTTTGGGTCGATCATGGGGGCGTGTATTATAACACGCTTTTTTAGCTATAATTGGCCAATGCTTTTGCGCCAAAATTTTTTTGAGCGGCCGACTATTGACCTGGCCAAAGCTTTGCTCGGCAAATATCTCGTCTACGGCCGGTTGTGGGGCAAAATCGTAGAGACCGAAGCCTATCTGTACCGCGGCGATCCGGGCTGCCACGCGCACAAAGGGCTGACGCCGCGCAACGCGCCGATGTTCGGGCCGGCCGGCCGCACTTATGTTTACTTCATTTATGGAATGTATCATTGTTTGAATATTGTCAGCGGCCGGACTGGTGAAGGCGAGGCCGTTCTGATCCGCGCGCTGGAGCCGGTCAAGGGTCTGGAGATCATGCAGGAAAACCGCCGCACGCCAAAAATCGAAAATCTTTGCAGCGGCCCGGGCAAATTGACGCAGGCTTTTGGCCTCACCAAAAAACACAATAATTTGAGTTTACAAAAAGGCCCTTTGCATGTTTATGACAGTAAAGAAAAACCCGTCATTCTAACTTCCACACGCATAGGCTTGAACGCAGGTAAAGAATTACCCTTGCGGTTTTTTATTCAGGGGAATACTTTTGTTTCAAAGTAACTTAAAAGCATATCAATATCCTTTTCCTCTCGCAAAAATATCAACAATAATAATCTCTTTTTCCTTAACATCGAAAACCACTCGATAATCTCCGACGCGCAAACGACACAACCCTTTATACTCGCCCTGCAACGTCTTAATATTTGGCATGTTATTATTAAGATTTTTTAGCAGTTCCATTTTTCGTTTGATTAAAGTTTTGTATGGTTCGGAAATTTTTTTAAAAGACTTAACTGCTCTGTCTTGAATATGCAGTTGGTACATTTTAGAGATTGGCTTTGATTGTATCCCAGACAAACATTTTACCGGGCTTTTTGCGGTACTGCTCAATCGCTGCCTGCTCATCTGGATATGGATATTCGCTTTCTACATCTTTCATAAAATTAAGATAACTAATAAAAGTTATCACCTGCTCCACCGCAGAGTCTGGCAGACGGGTTAAATATTTTTCGATGGTTTTTATTTTAGTCTTCTGCATAGTTATTCTCCTAAAAAATCAGGTTTTTATTATACCACACTTATTTTGTCCCATAGAGTCATACCCTGCTTTCAAAATCAACAGCAAAATTCGATGCATTTCACAGGTATACTTTATCGATAAGTGGGTAATTACTGTTTTGTCAGTAGATGATTTTTGAGGAAGTAAAAATATTTGTTTATGCTTACGCGCGGCAAATATCTTTACCTGCGCTCGGCGGCTGAGCTTCGGACGGTGAGCCTGGGACGGTGAGCCTGGGACGGTGAGCCTGTCGAACCGCCGAACCGTCAAAGCCATCGAAAAACGGTCATTTCGACATCTCGACTTCGCTCGATGACCACAGGCTCAATGACCGAGTAGGTTACGTTCGCTACGGGCAAAGATATTTGCCGCGCTATTTGTCAAAAACAAAAAAACGGAGTTTTGTCATGAAAAAGTTTTTAAATTTAATATCTGTTAATAATTGCCCCCCCCCATTTTTGGCGTAGGTACGCTGAAAAGCTAAGTTTTCTCCACTCTCTATTTTCTCCTAATGAACATCAATCGTTGAACGCCGCTTTTGCGGTCGATTAAAGTTTGGTGTTTAAAAAATTAGGAGGGTTTTTATGTTAATACAGAACATCAATCAGTCTATCAGTTTTACAAATGTTAGGAGAAACGGGGATCAACGAACATTAAGCAATATTGATTTAGGCGACGGAAAACATACATTAAGTTTTGACAAATTTTTTAAAGCAGACGGGCAAGGCAACAGACATATAACTATAGATAACACACCAGTTCCAATCCAGGACGCAGGAAAAGATGCCAACGGATACACTTTTGAACACAATGGCAAAATTTTTGTAATCGGAGCAGACAATCAGAAAGGCAATTGGATAGTAAGCGAATTAACCAAAAACGACGGAAGCGAGTTTTATACTCTGTCGGATACAGCTAAAACAATAGTTGGACAGGAAGCATTTGCCGAAAATTCCTCAGCGCGCGGTACAGCGGTTACTAGAGCCACTTATACTGGAGATAACCCTTTTGTCATAAGACCAAATATTACGCAGATAAGCTCACTCAAAGCCGTAGAGGATGACGTCACCATAGCTGACGGAGAAGATGACGCCACCATAGCTGACGGAGAAGATGACACCACCATAGCTGACGGAGAAGATGACACCACCATAGCTGACGGAGAAGATGACGCCACCATAGCTGACGGAGAAGATGACGCCACCATAGCTGACGGAGAAGATGACACCACCATAGCTGACGGAGAAGATGACGCCACCATAGCTGACGGAGAAGATGACACCACCATAGCTGATGGAGAAGATGACGCCACCATAGCTGACGGAGAAGATGACACCACCATAGCGGATGGCGAAGCCGGAAAGACTGTAATAAGTAATAGTCTTATTGTCGAAAACAATTTCGGCAGAGAAGGCGTTGGCACAAGAGAAATCAAAGTTCTGACAAAGTTTAACCTGGCAACAGAGGCGGCTAGAAGCGAGGACGGAAAAAAATATACTACACTTGATATAACAGCAAAAACTTTAGCCAATTTCACTGAAAAGGCCAGCGCCGGAGACATCGAGCAGCTTTGTGATGTCGCCAGACGTAATGGCTTTATGGATGAGTTGGTGCGTATAGGCGGAGAAAGTTTCATAAGTAAACTAACCCCCACACAAGCCCATGCTGCCTACATAGCCGCCATTGATCGGGCGAATCCTAGTCAAGGTTTACAAAATATATTCCCGACAGAAATTAAAGAAAGTATTGAATCAAGAATTACTCGTAATCAGGCAACGAGTATACAACAAATTATAAGTGCAAGAAACGCTGACCTCGCCGCTGACCAAACAAAAATCGAGGGAAGCTTTCGTATGGCTACCACTACTATTACTAATCATACAACTTTTATCAATTTAACTGGGCTGGACACTGTAACCGATAGCAACATAGGAATCAAATCTGTGCCGTATAAAATTACTGCTCAAGGAGGACTGCCGCCCAGCGAAGTTATTATAAACGAAACTCCAGTTACGGTAATATCAGTTGTCAAAAACGGTAAAACATCCTGCACCATCGACTTAAATGGAAAAACACTTCTATTAACTTATAAAAGTGGAAAATGGGCTATAAGTGATCCAGAAATTAGCGGTACTGTTTTAGGAGCTGTCACATCACTCACCGACAAGGATATAGAAGTCAATATTCAGGGTTAAGCCATATTTAGGGCAAAACGGTGCAAACCAGTCACTACGCCGATATGGGATTGGATTCTATCACCGGCACTTACGCAAATTTGCGGCTCTGGTTTTAGATTACGCCGAGGAATCAGCCTATTTCAACGCCGCATGCGCCGCGGCCAGTATAGCCAGAGGCACGCGGATTTACCGCTGTCCGATTGCGCTATTGGTTTACAATTCGGCAGAATGTTATAATATAAGCAAAAGGAGTATTCATGCAAAATGTGCGCGCTATTTCTGAATTAAGCAAAACGGAAGAAATATCCGCTTTCTGCCATACAGTCAAAGAACCTGTTTTTCTAACCAAAGACGGACAGAAAGACATGGTAGCCATGAGCATGGAAACCTGGGAACAAAATCAGGCCGTTGCAGATGTTTACCGCAAACTTGGCGAAGCGGAAACGGCCTTGATGAATGGCGCGCTGCCTTTAGACGGCGATGAGGTTTTTCAGCAATTAAAAGCGAAGTATGCCTGCTGATGTCTACCGGCTGCGGATCATGCCTCAAGCCGCCGAAGATCTAGACAGTATTTTTGCGTATATTTCAAACAATTTGCACAATCCACAGGCGGCAGGCCAGTTAATGGCAGATATAGAAGCCGCTTTTATGACTTTAAAAAATATTCCGTATGCCTACCCTTCTTGCTCTAACGAGTATTTGCAGAAAAAGAATTACCGCAAATTAATTGTAAAAAATTACATGGCGTTCTACATTATTCAAGAAGAAACCAAATTGACATTAGTAATGCGCGTCTTATACAGTCGACGTGATTACGAACAACTTTTATAAACCTCACCGACTTCTCAAACGAGGCCGCTAGGAACGCCACGCCGCCGATCAACGCGCCGTCAATTCGTAGCAGCCTATTTCAACGCCGCATGCGCCGCAGCCAGTATAGCCAGAGGCACGCGGTACGGAGAACAGGACACATAGTTCAAACCGATTTTGTGGCAAAACTGCACAGTGTCAGGATCGCCGCCGTGCTCGCCGCAAATGCCGATTTTGAGATCCGGACGCACGCGGCGGCCGTTCTCAATAGCATACTGCATCATGCGTCCCACGCCGGTCTGGTCGAGCGTCTGAAAAGGGTCTTTGTCGTAAATCGCTTTGGCCACGTACTCCGGCAAAAACTTGCCGCTGTCGTCGCGAGAAAAACCGCAACCCATTTGCGTCAGGTCATTCGTGCCAAAAGAGAAAAACTCCGCCTCGGAAGCGATCTCGTCGGCGGTCATGGCCGCGCGCGGCACTTCGATCATCGTGCCGATTTTGTATTTCAATTTGACGCCGGATTCCTGCAAAACCTTTTCGATCACAGCCACAGCGCTGTCTTTCAGGATTTGCAATTCTTTGATATGCCCGACCAGCGGTATCATGATCTCCGGCGTTATGTCCCGTCCGGATTTTTTGATCTGCACGGCGGCTTTGATAATCGCCTCGACCTGCATGTCAAAAATTTCGGGATAAGTAATACCCAGACGGCAGCCGCGGTGTCCAAGCATCGGGTTAAATTCATGCAACTGCTTGATCTTGAAATTGAGCTGGTCAACGCTGACCTGCATTTCCTGGGACAACTCTTCGACCTCGACTTCTTTGGTCGGCAGAAATTCATGCAGCGGCGGATCGAGCAGACGAATAGTTACGGGCAGGCCGTTCATTGTTTTAAACAGCCCAGTAAAGTCCTCGATCTGCATCGGCAAAAGTTTGGCCAGAGCTTTTTGCCGGCCGGCCACATCTTCCGCGAGGATCATCTCACGCACCGCCTTGATGCGGTCGCCGCCGAAAAACATATGCTCGGTGCGGCACAAACCGATGCCTTCCGCGCCAAAAGCCAGGGCGTCGGAAGCCTGATCCGGCTGATCAGCGTTGGCGCGCACGCCGAGTTTTTTAATTTTATTGGCCGCGTCCATAATAAATTTGTACTGGCGGTAAAGCCCGGATTTCTTGGGGTCAAGAGATTTTTCGATCAACGCCTGCAAAATTTCCGAGGGCTTGGTCTTGACCTGCCCCAGAATAACCTCACCGGTAAAACCGTCGAGAGAAATATAATCGCCCTGCTTGATAGTATGGCCGTTGACCGTCATCAATTTATTGGCGTAATCAATATTGAGCGCGCCGCAGCCCGCGATACAGACGCGTCCCAGCTGACGGGCTACCACCGCAGCGTGCGATGTCGCGCCGCCCAGCGCGGTCAAAATACCCTCGGCAATAACCATGCCTTTGATGTCCTCCGGCGTGGTTTCGATGCGCACCAGCACGACTTTTTCTTTATTGTTTTGCGCGGCGGCTATCGCTTCCGGCGCGCTGAAATACACTTTGCCGCAGGCCGCGCCCGGACCGGCGTTGAGGCCGCGCGCCAGCACCCGTCCGGAGTTGAGCGCCGCTTCTTTGTCCGTGCGGTCAAAAATCGGCCGCAGCAATTCATTTAACTGTTCAGGCAGAACGCGCGACACGGCGGTCTTCTCGTCAATCAGTTTTTCCTTGACCATGTCGTAAGCGCAGCGTATCGCCGCGAAGCCCGTGCGCTTGCCGTTGCGGGTTTGCAGCATGTACAGATTGTTTTCCTGAATCGTAAATTCCATGTCCTGCATATCTTTGTAATGTTTTTCGAGCATGTTTTTGTAGCTCAAAAGCTTTTTGTAAGTCGCCGGCATGACCTCTTCCAGCGAGGGAAATTTGGCTTTGCGTTCGGATTCCGCGATACCGTTGGCGGCCGCCCATTCGCGAGAAGCTTCGAGAGAAATTTTCTGCGGCGTGCGGATACCGGCCACCACATCTTCGCCCTGCGCGTTGATCAGGAACTCGCCGTAAAATTTATTTTCACCGGTCGCCGGATTGCGCGAAAAACACACGCCAGTCGCCGAAGTTTCGCCCATATTACCAAAAACCATGGCCTGCACATTTACCGCCGTGCCGAGCAAGCCCTTGATGTTATATTTCTGGCGGTAAAAAATCGCGCGGTCGTTGTTCCAGCTGCCAAACACGGCTTTGATGGCCGCCCAGAGCTGGGTCTTGGGGTCCTGCGGAAAATCCGCGCCTTTGGCTTGCTTATATATAGCCTTGTAAGTGCCGACGAGTTTTTCCAGATCAGCGGCGGTCAAATCGGTGTCTTTCACATCTTTTTTCTCTTTGCCGATTTTGTCCGCGATGTTGTGTTTGGCCTCGGTCAGCGCATGTTCAAAAAGATGTTTGTCGACATCCATCGCCACATCGGAGAACATCTGAATAAAACGGCGGTAAGAATCCCAGGCAAAACGCGGATTGTTGGTTTTCTTGATCAAGGCCGCGACGACTTTGTCGTTGATGCCGAGATTGAGTATCGTGTCCATCATGCCCGGCATGGATTCTTTGGCGCCGGAACGCACCGAAACCAGCAGCGGATTTTTTTCGTCACCGAGTTTCATACCCATCGCTTTTTCCAGTTTGGCAATATTGGCGTCAACATCTTTGGCCAGGCCTGCCGGAAACTGCCGGTTATTTTTGTAAAACTGATCGCACATTTCGGTCGTGAGCGTAAAACCGGCCGGCACAGCTACGCCGCTATTAGTCATTTCCGCCAAGCCTGCGCCTTTGCCGCCCAGAATATCTTTCATAGCGCCGTGGCCCTCGGCCTTACCGTTGCCAAAAAAATAAACCTTTTGATATTTTGTTTTCGCCGCAGTTTTTTTCAGCGGTTTAGACGCTTTCTTTACGTTTTTTGTTTTCTGGGATTTTGCTGCCATCGGGGTATTCCTCCTAAAATTTTTGTATCAAAAACGTTCGGGATATTAGCGTAAAAACCGCGTTTCGTAAAGTTTGAAGCGGCCGGCCTTTTGGCTCTATAATGAAGCATGCTCCGACTGCGTGCTTTTTTACTGCTGGGTCTGGCCGCACTGCTGTTAACCGGCTGCCAGCCGGACACCGCGCCGGAAATCTCTCTGCCGGCGCTCACGCTTCCTCAGCCGCAAAAGATCAGCGAGCTGGATAAAAATTACAAACAGCTTGCCAAAGCCAAAACTCTCGTGCAGATCCGCGGCAAAATTATTTATCAGAGCCGGACTACCGGCGGTTGGGCTTTTGTGGAAGACGACACCGGCACAGCCCTGCTCGATTTTGAGCCGACCTCGCCTAATTTTACTCTGCCGCCCAAGCAGCTCGGCAAAACGCTGACCGCTGAAGGCCGCGTCTCGCTTGACGAAAGCGTGATCAATGAATACCTGCTGGTGCCGGCAACTTATAAGTTTGAATAATTAAAAAATCGGCTTCCGCAAACCGCCTGCCAGTTTTGCAGAGCGCTGATTTGCCGTTTGATTTTATACAAAGAATCCGCTAGCTCCTCGCCGGTCAATTTAGTTTCGACAACATTGCAAAACCGCTGCAAAAGCGCCAAATTGTTCGCGTAAAGTTTCTGCGCGTTTTTCGCCTGCTGCCTCGACCAATTTGCATTGTAGAGAACATCGGGAAAACCGGAATGCGCCAGCATACTGGCCGCAAAACTCAGGACATAACAGTTTCCTCCCAGCAAAACCGGACTTTGCGCTAAGCTATAATCCAGCAGGCTAAAGCCGGCTGTAAAATCATAGAGAATATTGTCCGGGTTGGGATCGATAAATATTTCTCTTTCATTCAATTCCAGCATAATATCAATTAAGCCGGCCAGCTGTGCGTTGCTGATTCGGTTTGTGTCCTGCCTGGCCAGCCAGCCCAAAGGCTTTCCGGGCAAAAATTCCGCAACAGTGATTTTGTCTTGCTCGGAAAACGCAACGATTTGTTCCGTGCCGGCCACCCCGCGGCAGCGCACCGCGCCTCGCAGCCGCAGCTTGAAACTCATATCTTGATAATCTCTCGGCAGAGCAAAACCATCTTTGCTCGCCGCAAAACGCACCGCGTAAGCCGCGCCGTCAATGGTCAGTGAGAAAACCATGGACTCTTGGCCGCGGTTCACAAAAGCCGGATGCTCGAGCTTGTCAGGGCAATTCAGCAAATCCGTGTACAACGGCTGAACGAAAGGTTCAAAATTGGCATAATTTTGGGATAGCTGTTCCAGACCAAAAGAAATACTTTCGCCAAGATAAGCTATTCGTTTGGTGTAAAACATGCTTCCTCCGCGGTTAATTTAATTTATTTTGCCAAGATACGTCAAGGTAATTTAGAATAAAGCACAGTAACCGGCAGAATTAATTACTGAAGCCATAGCCATATTGTGTGCCAAAAACTTACTGCCTGACGCCGCAACGCCGGGCGGCTCTTTTAAGCGCGCTTAGTATTTTAGCCGCGGCTTTTTTCACTATCTCGAAATCTTTGGGCGGCAATTTTGCACCGGCCGCCTGCGCGTAAGTTTTTAAAATATTTATTTTGAGTGTAAAAAAATTTCTCAACTCCGCCGGAGTAATTACGGCATCCGGCGCACCGCAGACACTGCGTTCAAAATCAAAACGAAACTGCCGCGCCACTTCAGCCGTTAAATAACCCAACCCATAAGACAAACCATTTACGGAAATATAATCAATGATGCTGAATCCCAGCGTCCGGTCATAAAATAAATTACCGGCGCTGGTGTCGACCAAAACGCCGCGCCTGTAAGCCTGCGTCAAACTGTCGACAAATCCGTTTAACTGTTCCGGCGAAATAGCGGACAAATCTTCATTGGTGAGCTTCGAAATATTTCGGCCGGGCGACAGACGTGAAACTGTTACGCCGTCCTCCAGAGAAGCAGCTATTATTTTTTCCAGACCGGGCAGATCGGACACCAGACTGCCGCCGCATAAACGCGCCCGAAAATGCTGCTGTTCATGATCCGTTCCCAGCAGCCGCACCGCATAGGATTCGCCGTCCGCCTGCAAAACAAAAACCCGCACTGTGCGGCCAACGGCTAAAAAAGCCGGATGCTTTTTATAATTGGAAACTCCTGCTAATTCTTTGCGCAAACGTTCCACCCGGGGCTTAAAAAAGGCATAATTCTGCAGCATGTCCGCCAGCGCAGCAGGGTCGTGCGGATCGGTAAAATTGATGAGTTTAGGGCTAAAGGTTCTCATACTGTAAGGTTATCGACAAAAAAGAAAAAACGTTGCGGAAATTTAGCCGTTTTGTAAACTTGTCACGGCGCACACCTGTGAAGTTCGACGCGAACTTCACAAGCGGCTATATTTTATATCGTTTGTTATTTCTTCGACCTCGGCACTTCGCCGCCTACGGCGGCTTGTGGCTCTCGCTTAACTTCGCGGTCGTACCGCTCGTTAAGCTCGAGTGGGCGTTAGTGGGATTGAACCACTGACATCCTGCTTGTAAGGCAGGCGCTCTCCCGCTGAGCTAAACGCCCGAAAATTTTACTGCTGGCAGCCCTAAGGAGAATCGAACTCCTGTTAACGGCTTGAAAAGCCGCTGTCCTAACCATTAGACGATAGGGCCAAAAAAGACAGAGTATTTTAGCATATTGTCTTTTTTTGTTACAGATTTATTGCGGAGGAAACAAATTATCATTGTTACCTATAGTCCGTTGTCTTAAAAACCGAAGCTTCTGTATAATTTTAATTCTAGTTTGTTTACGATGGAAAAATATAAATGATAAAAGAATTAGTCGGTCAAAGGATAAAACAACTCCGTCAAAAACTTGACTTGTCTCAAGAAAAATTTGCATTGTCTATTAATATGGACAGGACATATCTTGCTTCTGTTGAAGCGGGAAAAAGGAATGTTTCTATCGTGAACCTTGAAAAAATTGTAAATGGTTTACAAGTGTCGTTTGAAAATTTTTTTAGGGCGATAAAGAGATTATGACTTTCTATGATAATAAGCATAAGGAAATTATCAAAAAGCTAGAACAATTATGGGGCAATCTTGATAATTTGTCTGATTTGGCAAAACAATATGGCATTGAAGATATTTTTCAAGATAACGGAGCAAAAGTATTACAGCAGCTAATATATTTGGATATGTCTTTGTTACCTGGTCGAGAAGGTAATGACTGCATTTCTAAAAGCGGCGCAGAATGGGAAATGAAATCTGTCAATTTAGATACCTCCGCATCAGGGTTTAGCACAAATCATCACACCAATCATGACATTATTGCAAAATACAGAAAAGTCCCTTGGGCATTTGCCATTTATCACGGCATTAAACTTTCAGAAATCTATGTTATGACCGCAAAAATGTTAGAGCCAATTTATCAACATTGGGAAGAAAAATTAAAGACAATGGCTCATCTAAACAATCCCAAAATACCAATAAAATTTGTGCAAGAAAATGGGATAAAAGTCTTTCCAATTGATAGTAGTAATCCAATTGATCCAGATAGCATTAACAAGTAAACAAGACTGGTTGTTTGTTCATTACTTGGACGAACCGATTAGTCATAATTTCATCGTACAGTTCTTTGGCTTCGTATTCCTCATCTATAAATCTGAAAATAGAATTAGCCACATAGTCTTTTGATAATTCAAAAGATACCCATTTTCTATTTAATCTCTCTGCTACATATCCCGTAGTGTTACTGCCAGCAAAAATATCTACAACCAAGTCTCCAGTATCTGTTAAAAATTTAATAAAAAATTCTGGTAAGGATACGGGAAACCTCGCTGGGTGACTTGTGATACCAAAATCCTTACAATATTTAAGATATTGGCTATTGCTTTCACTGTTTGAAAACTGTAATAAGTTTGGTGGAATTGCGCCACCATTATCTTTGCTCCAAGAAGACATACCTAATATATGCCCCGATGGTCTTATCGTTCCTTCTTCTTTTATAAATTCTTCAGGGTGTCTGATTAGCCTTTGCATCCTTGCAGAATATGGGGTTAATACATTTGATACATTGGCTTTGCATAATTCAGCATTTTTACATAACCACCAGACTGTATTTACTGATGTTTTTGCTCTCACTTTTCTTTTGTTGACCCACTCAATCGGGGCTGGCAACGCAGAAGGATTATGCCAATAAAATGGCTGAGCCAAATCGTAACCAATCTCATCACATAATTTTATCAATACACGAAATTGATAAAGACTATACACAGGCGTTCCTTTTTCATATGCGCCACCAATATCAATCACAAAACTTCCATCATTTTTGAGTTTAGGATACACGGCTTTCCCAAACTCACACAGCCAATCAACGTATTCATTTTGCTCTTTATTACCATAACTTTTTTGTCTTTGCAATGCAAATGGTGGGCTGGTAACCACTAAATTAATACTCTCGTCTTTAATTGTTTGTAATAAATTGATTGAATTACCTTGCAAAGAAATACCCTGATTGGTTTCATAACCAATCATTTGGTTGTTTATAGATTCCGAATAAAAAAAATCGAATCCCATATCTAAATTCTACCTTTCTAGTTTTTTGCACAAGCAAAGATGTTAATTTCTCAAAGCTCATATCAATTTTTAATGGTTTTCAGCACTCTTTTTCGTATCATCATTGCACGAGCGTCTATCGCTTTCATGTCAATGATAAATTCACTATAACCAGTTGCAAAAAATCCTTTTTTTATTTTCACGCTATCGCCTATGCATACATTAGTCGTGTATCAACCACACCACCTAATAATACATCAAGCCTTTCATATTCATCAAGTTTTCTAGTGTTAATTCTGAAACAAAACATACTTGTGTAATCTTGAAAATGTTTATGAGAAAGAAAAATATAAACACCATTTATCATTCGCTTGTAATGAGAGAACATTACTTCCATATTGCCATATATTTTTGCGGCAGCTATACTTCTATATTGTCAATCAACCGCGTATTTCCGAGATAAACCGCGGCCAAAATCACTGTCTGCTCCGGCAAATATTCGCGCAGCGCGGAAAGATCATCGCGGCGCAGTATTTCAATATAATTCACCAGCGTTTCCGGCGCGGCCTGCAGGGTATGCCAGACGGCCAGTTTGACTTCAGCCAAACTCTTGCCCTGCCGCAAAAGCTCCGCGCCCAGCTTCAGACTGAGCTGCAGCGCTGGAGCACGCCGCCGCTGTTCCGGCGACAAATATTTGTTCCGCGAAGACATCGCCAGACCGTCCGGTTCGCGCACGATCGGACAGGCGATTATTTCGACCGGGTATTTTTCCAGCTCGGTCATTTTTTGCACGATGCGCAGCTGCTGATAATCTTTCCGGCCAAAAAAAGCCTTGTCCGGCCTGACCAGATCAAAGAGCCGCGCGACAACTGTTACCACTCCGTCAAAATGCCCGGGACGGGACACGCCGCAGGCCACGGCAGACAACTTTTCGTCCGCGCGCAATTGCCGCACCGCGCTGTCCGGCAGATACACTTCGTCCGCGGCCGGCGCAAATAAAATGTCCGGGCGCGCGGCAGACAGCAATTCCTGGTCTCGCGTCAGGTCGCGCGGATATTTGGCATAGTCCTCCTGCGGACCAAATTGTTTAGGATTAACAAAAATTGAAACGACTACGCTGTCACATGCCTTTTTGGCCTGCTCGACCAGCGAAAGATGTCCTGTGTGCAAATAACCCATAGTCGGCACAAAACCAATGGTCTTGCCGTTCTTTTTCAATTCGGAAATTTGGGCGGTGAGCTCCGCGGCGGTTTTGACGAGCAGCATTTATTTTATTTTTTATTGCAAAAACCGCACTATAGCCCAAAAAATGACCGCCAGAATTACGGCCAAAATTTTTAATTGCAGATTATTGGTTACTATTTTCAGCATTTTCTTTTTCCTGGCGCGCGGCCTTTTTTTCCTCTTCTTTTTTCTTGATATCACACATTATACACAATTTTTGCATTTCGCCGGTAGATTTATTTTTGCGCTCGACCAGAAATGCGCCGCAAACCGGACAATTTTCTTTCAGCGGTTTATCGTTGCAGGTAAATGTGCATTCCGGATACCCCGTGCAGCCGTAAAAAACCTTGCCTTTGAAACGCCCTTTGCTGCCTTTGCGCTCGACGATTTCGCCGCCGCACAATGGGCATTGCACATCTTCTATTATCTTGGGTATCGATTTAGTATTGCGGCATTCGGGAAATCCTGTGCAGGCGATAAAATCGCCGAAACGTCCGGACTTGATGACCATAGGCTTGCCGCATTTTTCGCAAATCTCATCGGTCGGCCGGTCTTTGATGCGCATGTCTTCCATTTTTTCTTCCGCCTGTGCCAAATCCTGCTCAAACGGCGCGTAAAAAGCGCCCAGCATTTTTTGCCAGTCCTGCTGGCCGTCTTCCACTTCATCAAGCTCCTGTTCCATACCGGCTGTAAATCCCACATCGACGATTTTCGGAAAATGTTTGCGCATCTGTTTGTCTACAGTGAACCCCAGCTCGGTCGGCGCCAGCGCCATACCCTGTTTGTCCACGTAAGCGCGCATTTGCAAAGTGCCGATGATCAGCGCGTACGTGGCCGGACGGCCGATACCCAGCTCTTCCATCGCTTTGACCAGCGAGGCTTCGGTGTAGCGCGGCGGCGGCTGGGTAAAACATTGCTGCGCGTCGACCGTCTGCACTTTTAAAATCTCGCCCTCGCTTAATTCCGGCAGGAGCGCGGTTTCCTCGCCGGCATTTTTTTCCTCCACGGCCGCGTACACTTTTAAAAACCCCTGCTCTTTGATGACCGAGCCGGTCGCTTTCAATAAATAATCCTCGGCCTGTATTTCGATCGAGGTCTGGTCGTAAACGGCCGGTGTCATTTGCGCGGCCGTGAACCGCCGCCAGATCAGCGTGTAGAGTTTTAATTGGTCTGGCGTCAAATATTGCGCCAACATTTCCGGAGTACGCGCCACGGCGGTCGGGCGTATAGATTCGTGCGCGTCCTGCGCGGATTTGCTTTGCTTGTAAACATTGGGTTTTTCCGGCAAAAATCCCGCGCCAAAACTATCCCGAATAAAATCCCGCAGTTCGGCCAAAGCTTGCTCGGCTATTCTTGTCGAGTCCGTACGCATATAGGTAATCAAACCGGTCTGTCCATCGCCGATATCCACGCCCTCGTAAAGGGTCTGCGCGACCAGCATTGTCCGGCGCGTGTTAAAGCCCAGTTTATTCGCGGCCTCCTGCTGCAAAGTACTGGTAATAAAAGGCGCTTTGGGATTTTTGCGCCGCTCGCTGCGTTTGACGCTGGCCACTTTGGATTCGCTGGACAAGATCGTCTGTTTAATTTTTTCCGCTTCCGCCGCATTGGGCACAATGAAATCCTGGATTTTCTCCACAGTGTTAAAAACTTTCGCCTTAAAAATTGTGTCTTTTTGATACTGTGCCTCGATATTCCAGTATTCCTGCGGCGTAAATTGCTTGATCAATTCCTCGCGCTCGCAGATCAGATGCATCGCGGCGGACTGCACCCGTCCGGCGGACAGCCGCGGTTTGACTCTTTTCCAGAGCAGCGGCGAAATTTTGTAGCCCACCAGCCTGTCCAATAAGCGCCGCGCCTGCTGAGCGTTGACGCGGTTCATATCAATAGTCCGCGCTTTTTGAAAAGAATTTAGCACGGCGTTTTTGGTGATCTCGTTAAATTCGATGCGCTCAAATTTTTCTGGCGGCAGATTGAGCGCCTGCACTAGATGCCAGGCTATCGACTCGCCCTCGCGGTCTGGGTCGGGCGCTAGGAAAATTTTTTCAGCTTTGGCGGCGTGCTGTTTCAATTCTTTGAGTAGTTTGCTTTTGCCTTTGATGACGCAGTAGCTCGGCTCAAAATCATGCTCAATGTCGATAGCCAGACGGCTTTTGGGCAGATTGCGCAAATGCCCCATTGAAGCCACGACTTTATAATCTTTGCCCAGATATTTTTCCAGAGTTTTAGATTTGGCCGGCGATTCGACGATCACCAGATATTTGTACGCCATACGCTAACCCCCGCGCATACTCTATAAGGAAAAAGAGAGGGTTGTCAAGTAAACCGAAAAACTTCTCCGCTATTCCGACCTCTGCCTGCCCCCTCACCAGCCGCACCTCGCCAGGCCGCAACCAGAGAAATTATATTAAAAATGGTGTTTAATCCCTGCTTGTTTCATAATGGCGTTTGCTGTGTGACGGGATTTTATTTTACTATCAACAGGAAAATAATGATTGGTAATTGGGCTGTACCATATATCGTGGTCGCCTTTACCGTGGCGGTGAAAAGCACAGTTATTTTCTTTTAACTTCTCGCGGACTTTTTTCTCAAACTCGGCCATAATTAGGCTACTAACGCTTCTCGTTCGGCATGAAAGAGCAATTTAGCGCTGCGTTTTTGAGAATTTAACTCTAGGATTTCCGGCACGGCAAGTTTGACCCGCTCGATTAAAGCATCAAGCGACCCGGCTTCCAGTGCAATAGGCAACTCGTCATTTCTGGCCAGCCAGACTTGAGCTTCATCGTCCCAAGTAAAAGATATATTATATTCTGACATATTAATCTCCTGGTTAGAATTATATCATATCAACAAGTCTTAGTCTGGAGATAAAAAGGCGATGCCGCCGCTTGTCAAGTTATGGGGATTGTCGCCGGTTTTTCAGGCTGTCAAACGAGCGTAATAATTTTCTAATTTAGCGGCTTGTTTGCGCAGATTGAATTGCGTCTCGACCAGGCGGCGGCCGTACTCCGCGTACTCCGGCCAGCGTTCCGGCGCGGAGAGCAGTTTCACGATATTTGCCGCCAGAGCGTCCGCGTCTCGCTCCGGAGCGAGCAAACCATTTTTGCCCTCGTGGACTATTTCCGGTATACCAGAATGACGGGTGGCCAGCAGCGGCCGACCGATCGCCGCCGCCTCGATCAGCACAGTCGGCAGGCCTTCGCTGTCGCCGCTGCGCGCCGTAATGGACGGCGACATAAAAATATGGCATTTTTTTATTTCCTCGATATACTCCGCGTGGCTGTGGCCGCCCAAAAACTCAACTTGAGAATTAAAAGCCGAACTCTCAACTTCTTGTTTTAACTCCGGCGCCAGCCCGCCCGCGCCGATGATTTTCAGGCGCAGATTAGGATACCGCAGCGCAGTTTTTAAAAAAGCGCGTATGCCGTAAATAAAACCTTTTTTCTCCACAAAACGCCCGCACATGAGTATCTGTACCGGCTGATTTTCCGGATAAGCGTTAAAAACATAAGGAAATTTAGCCGGGTCTGCGCCGCCGTAAACTACTGCCACTTTATCCGCCGGCGCGCCTAGTTTGAGCAGATCGCCGCGCATTTTTTGCGAGCAGGCCAGAAATAAGCTTCCGCGTTTGAATAACCGGCGCAGTTGCCAGCGGTACACCGGATTGCGCGTGTGCTGATAGACGTCCAGCCCGTAAAAACTGGTAATCAGCGGCACGGGCAGTTTCTGCAAAAAACCGAGCGCCGAGACGCCGACATAGCCGTAATGCGCGTGAATCAACTGCACCCCGTCCTCCAGTATGGCCTGTCGCAAATATTTTTCTGTCCCGATGCGGCATTGCGCATAAGGGAAAATTTCCGCATTGCGGCGCTGCCAGGCGTACACGACAGTCTCTGTGTTTTGCATAAGACGCAGCGGCTCGTAAATAAAAGTTTCGGACAGGTCTAAAAACCGCGCGGTGTAGAGAGCGATTTTAGGCATTTTCTTCTTTGGCTTTTTGCAGTTTATACAGTTTTTGGTAAAGCGGACAGGTTTGCAGTAATTCCGCATGTTTGCCGATGGCGATGATGCGGCCGTCCTCCAGCACCGCGATGCGGTCGGCATTGACTATCGTGGACAGGCGGTGCGCGATCACAAAAGTCGTGCGGCTGCGCATCAGATTTTCCAGAGCCTGCTGCACCAGTTTTTCGGACTCATTGTCGAGAGCCGAAGTCGCTTCGTCGAGGATCAAAATTTTAGGGTCGCTCAAGATTGCCCGGGCGATCGCCACGCGCTGTTTCTGTCCGCCGGAGAGACGCACGCCGCGTTCGCCGACGTAGGTCAGGTAGCCGGACGGGAACAATTTTATAAAACTGTCGGCATTGGCCATGCGCGCGGCCTGTTCGATCTCGGACTGCGTGGCGTCCGTTTTGCCGTAGGCGATATTTTCCCGTATCGTGCCGCTGAATAAAATCGTCTCCTGCGTGACAATACCGATCTGGCTGCGCAGCGAATTAAAAGAATATTCTTTTACATCCAGCCCGTCGATCAGCAGGCGTCCCGAGGTCGCGTCGTAGAAACGCGGCAGGAGATTGACCAGTGTGGTTTTGCCGCCGCCCGACGGCCCGACCAGCGCGAGCACTTCGCCGGTGCGGACTTCCAACTCGATATTTTTGAGCACCAGGCCGTTGGCCGGCGTGTAAGCAAAACTCAAATCCTGAAATTGCACCTGTCCGGTGATATTTTTTTTCTGCGGCCGCGCCGCTTCTTTGACCGTTGGTTCGGTTTCCAACAGTTCAAAAATCCGGCCTAGGGCTACTTCGGCCTGCTGTTGTTTCACGCTGATTTTGCCGAAAATCGTCACCGGATTGACCAGCATGCCCAGACCCAGACAAAACGCGATAAAATTGCCGACCGTGATATGGCCTTCTATTATCTGAACGCCGCCGATCATGAAAATCACCATGATCATCGAGATTTGCAGCATGAATAAAATCGGTTCTTGCAAAGCGTACAGACGCGCGCCTTTCATGCTGATCCAAAATGACCGCTCATTTTCTTTGGTGTAATTGTCAATCTCTTTATTTTCCGCGGCAAAAGCCTTGATAATGCTGATGCCGTAAATCGATTCCTGCAGCACCGAAGCTAAATCGGCCAATTTGCGCTGATTGTATTTACTGATGCGTCTCATGCGTCTGGTAAAAAGCTGGATCAAAAAAGCGAAAAGCGGCAAAGTAATCAGCGTGATTAGCAGCAGCGGCCAGCTTAAAACGCTGAGATAAATCAGAACGCCGACAAAAGTAAATAATTCCGGCAGCAGGGTCACCACATTGGACACAAAAACGCCCTGCACCACCTGCAAATCGTTGGTCGAACGGGACATGATTTCGCCGATTTTCCATTTGTTGAAAAAATCCATGGAAAGCCGCTGCAAATGTTCGTACATTTTGAGGCGCAGGCGCATGACCAGACGCTGGCCAATCCATTCCATATTGTAAGTCTGCGCGTAAGAAGTCAGCGAACGGACTAAAGCCAGAGTCAGTCCGGCGCAAATCCGGTAAATAAAAAGCCCCACCCGTCCGCGTTCGATGTCGTAACTCAATTCTTTGACCAGCGCCAGAAAATACATATTGGCCACGGCAAACAAAAAAACGTTGACGAGCACGACCAGACAGCGTCCCCAGTGCTCGCGGAAATACGGCCAGAGTTTTAAATATAGTTTCATTATCTACCCTTTATATAACGCCGGATAGCGTCCTGCCAAGCCGGTATTTTTAGAGCAAAAGTTTCCTGCGTCTTGCGCAGGTCGAGCACGGAGTAAGCCGGACGCCGGGCCGGACGCGGAAACTCCGCCGTGGCGCAGGGCTGCACCGGCACAGCGATATTCAGCAGATCAAAAAATTCGCGCGTGAAACCATACCAGGTCGTCTCGCCGCTGTTGGTGAAATGATAAATGCCGTAATCTCGGCAGGTCAAAAATAAAATCAAAACTTCGACCAGATCATCGACAAAAGTCGGTGCGCCGCGCTGGTCGTCGACGACTTTGAGCGCGGCATTGGTCTGCGCCAATTTGAGCAGCGTTTCCACAAAATTTTTGCCGTTATGTCCGTACAGCCAGGCCGTGCGCACGATAAAAAATTTCGGCGTTTTTTGCACCAGACGTTCGCCCTCGGCTTTGGTCTGGCCGTAAACAGACAGCGGAGCGGTTGGCTCGTCCGGCAAATACGGTTTTGACGCGGCGCCGGAGAAAACATAATCCGTGCTGATCTGCAAAATCGGAATGTCCAACTCCGCGGCCAGTTCAGCCAAATTTCCAGCAGCCAGGGCATTGACCGCGCGCGCCTTTTCCGGCTCGCTTTCGCAGAGGTCGACATTAGTAAACGCGGCGCAGTTATAGATAAAATCCGGCGCGGCCGCGCGCAAATAATTTTTCACCGCGGTAAACTGCAGCAAATCCTGCTCCGGCAAATCGAGCGGCAGGACAGTGTGTCCGAGCGTTGTCAGACGCCGCGCCAGCACACTGGCCAGCATGCCTTTGGCGCCGGTTACCGCGATTTTCATTGCAGTATCTCCTGAAAATAAGCGGCGATTTTTTGCGCGCCGGGGCGTCCGACTGATTGCGGCAGCTCCTCGTGCATTTTCCGGCGCGCCGCGCTGTCCAGCAAAATTTTTTCCGCTGCCGCCGCGACCTGCTGCGGAGTTAAAACGCCGGTTAATTCCGGCACGATTTTCCGTCCGGCTTTGAGATTGGGTATAGAAATAAAAGGCAGACGCCGCGCGGCCAGTCTGATCAAAAGTTTTTTCAAAGGGCGTCCCAGCCAGGGCAGTTCCGACAACAAACCCGCCAGGCCGCCAAACGGCACTAGCTCCGGATAATTAAAAGGCAGAAGTATCAAAAGCGGTATACCCAGCGCGGCGTTGAGCGCGGTGTTTGTGCCGGTGATAGAGATAATCAGATCGTATTTTTCATTTTCTTTTTCGTAAGGCGCTGGAAAACGCTGCGGAAAATCCCGTTCGGCCAAACGGCGCAATTCCGGCTTGATGCCCCAGCGGAAATTGAGCGCCGGATATTTTTCGGAAAGCAAGGCGGCCGTCGCGCTGAAAAAAGGCAGCAGCGCGCGCAGGTGTTTTAAGCGGCTGCCCGGATACAACCCGACAGTCGTCTGGCCGGAATCCGGCATTGTGTTTTGATAAGCCAGTTTTCTTTCTAGCGCGGCATCGACCATGAGATTGCCGTCCGCATCGCGCGAAAATAATTTTTTAAACCAGCGTTTGTGCGTAACTTTGCCTTCGTCGTAGCCGTACAGCGCGAATTTATATTTTTTGGCCAGACGGTAAGCGTGCCAGCTGTCGCCGCCGCCGTAAAAAACAATTCCTCCGGCCGCCGGCTGATAATTGGCCGGCCAGGTTTTGCGGAAAATATATTTGCGGTATTCGCTCACGGAAAAAACCCGGTCAAAGAGTCCGCTGGCTTGAGCGGCCGCGGCTTCCGTGCCGGCGCTAAACTGGCAGGGCACGACATACAAAGTGTAAATCACTTCGGGATACTGACGGCGCAAAGCTTTGACCAGCGGAAAAATCAGACCGTTCAATTCTCCCGGGCCGTTGACCGTCAAAACAATTTCTTTCATTTAATTAAACATCCTGCCCAGCATTTTGGTAATTTTGGCGCGGTCAGTGCTGATTTCAGTATACCATTGATCGTTCAAAAAAACAGGCAAAATATCCACAGCGGCCAATTTTTTGCCGTAAACAAAATAACGCGCGATGACGCCCTCGCGGGTGTCGCCTGACCAGGTCTGATCAAAAATCAAATTGCCGAGGCCGTAAGAAATTGCCGCGCCGCCGCGAAAATCCGCCTTTTGCACCCAATGCGCCTGATCGCCGGCCACGATCTGCACATTTTGCGCGGCCAGCCACTCGCCCCAGGTTTGCTGAAATTTGTTGGGACGGGCGGTGTACTCGTCGCCCCAATTGCACATAACAATGACGAGATCGGCAGCCGCGCGCGCTTGAAGGATAGCCTGCGCCAGACGTTCACGCAAAAAAGACGCGACATGATACACAATTTCCGCGCCGCGCAGATCCGTGTCGCGGTAATAATTCGGCCCGACGGAGTTTACCGCTAGAAAAGCCACGCGCAAATCGCCGAGCTGCACAAAACGCGGCTCGTAAGCGTCGGCTAATTCCTGCGCCACGCCGGTGTACTGGATTTGCAATTTATCCAGGACGTCCAGCGTGTCGCGTATGCCGATGGCGCCGGCGTCGCCGATATGATTGCCGGCCACGGAAACCAAATCAATACCCGCCTGCCGCAGGCTCTCGGCATAACGTGCCTGCCCGTAAAGCTTCAGGCGGTCTTTGGGCTTGCTGTAATTGTAAACCAGCGGCGACTTGAGATTGACGATAGACAGGTCGGCCGCGCGAAAAACCGGCGTTATCCCCTGCCACGGATAGTTGACATCACCGGTCATATCGATCACATTACCTATGCCGCGCGACAGCACCACCGTTCCGCCAATCGTGATATTTTTGATTTGGCGCGCGTCAAAGCGCGGCTGCTTGTCCCAGCGCCAGACAGACAGACGCCAGGGGTACTCGCGCGGATTTTCCCAAAAATACAGGCCGTCCAGACGCAAAGTGCGCCAGGAAATATCGGCATAATGCCAGGGCACGAGCGCCAGCGCGTCCGGTTTGTCGCGCAAAAAACGCCGCAGTTCCGGCAAGTCGTCAGCCACAATGATGTCTCCGGCCGCCACGCCGCCGCGCCGGATACGTCCGCGCCAGTTTTTCAAAACGATCAGAGAAATTTCGCCGTCCGCGATCTTTTGCAGCTCGGCCGCGCGCAGATCGTAAAACTCGCTGCTCTGATCAGCCACGCACAAAAGCGGCACGCTGACCAAAAACAAACGCAAAAAAAGCCCGTAGAGCAAAACGGCCAAAATAGTCAGCGTCAGATACTTGCGCGGAATTTTCATTTCTTCCGGCGCTTGGCCTTTGGGGAACGGACACCGCGCTTGATTTTTTTCGGCTTGGCCTGGTGTACCGGTTTTTTTAGTTTGGGCTGGCCTGCCGCTTTTGGGGGCTGTTCCCAGCAAACCGCTTTTGCCGCAGTCCGCCATTCTTTGTACCGGCAGTACTGGATAGACAATTCAAACAGCAGATAAAACGGCAAGGCGACGACCAGTTGGCTGATTACGTCGGGCGGCGTAACGATAGCGCCAATAATCACCGACGCTAGGACTACCATACGGCGCAGCCGGCCTATGTCCTGCACTTTTAAGATATTCAAGCTATGCAAAACGACGACCAGCAAAGGCACTTGAAAAATCAAAAAGAAGATCAGCAAATTGGTAATCACAAAGCCGGTCAGATAATTTAAGCTCCACATGCTATGCAACTGCAGCAAATGCGAAAAACTGTCAAAGTACGGAATAAAAATTTTGATCGCCAAAAACCAGCCAAAAACACTGCCGGCAAGCCCCAGCGTAAAACTGATCGGCACATAAAACAGCAATCGCTGTTCATGTTCGTACAAAGCCGGCCGCACATAACTTATAATGAATAGCAAAATCAGCGGCAGACAAACGATCAACATCAGCAGCAAAGTCAACTGCATAATATTCATCACGGCTTCCACCGGCGACAAAGTGGCCACTGTCACGGCGTAATTTGCGGACAAAAAATCCACGAACCATTGCAGCATATGAATAGAACACCAAAAACCGAGACAAAAAAGCCCCGTCAAAATTAGGATTATTAAAAGAAGCATAAATCCAATTTACTTGTCGGCTTTTTTAGATTTTCTGTTTGACTTTTTGAGCTGCAGAGCTTCCTCCGCGTCATCCTTGGCCTCGTTGAATTCCGTGATAAAACGTCCCAGCGATTTGGCCAACTTCGGTAGTTGTGATCCGCCGAAAAGCAAAATGATCACCACCGCGATTACTAATAATTCTGTTCCGCCCAGCATAAAAATCCCCCTCTCTAATGTATTTCTTTTATTATAACATAATATCTTGCCACAAGCACTACCCTGCTGTATAATTGTGGGCGTTAAATGGGTCCATAGCTCAGTTGGTTAGAGCAACCGGCTCATAACCGGTGGGTCCTTGGTTCAAGTCCAAGTGGACCCACTTGAGCTTAACAAGCCAGCGTTGCTGGCGACGTTAAGCGAAAGCCAGCCGCTGGCTCGGTTAGCCAGCGACACTTCTGCGGCGGCTTGAGGCCGCTCGCAGTCGCAAGGCGGCTACGCCGCCGAAGTGACCAGTTTATGATAGTTATGGGAAAAAAATATTAAATAAGGGAGAGGAAAAAATGTTCAAAAAATTAGCGGTTATCGGTTTAGCAGTTAGTATGTTTTTGCTTACGGGGTGCGGCGTCAATGTTAAACAGGAAGGCAATAAAATTTACACGGATTTGGACAAAGACCGTGTCTACGAATTTACCACAGCGGCTCTGCAAACTAAAGGTTACACTCTGACCTCGGAGGAAGATTACAAAGTAAGCGCCGTGCCGGAAGAGAGCGCGGTTTTGAATTCAATCGACACGGACAGCAAATCGGTGCAGGCCGTAGTCAGCGACGGCGCGGATGACCAAACAGTCGTTACGGTGCTGGCGCTGCTCAACGGCAATATCGATGAAGAAGAATCCACGCGCATCGCCAAAGCTGCGGTGGCCGACATCATCGCCGAGTTGGACAAGTACGGCAAATTTAATTCCGTTGTGGAAGTTGACTACACTTACCCGATTGCTACAGTAGCGCGGGTCAGCGCGTTTATCCGCGAGTACTTGACCGCCAACGACATCAATATCGGCAACAACAGCGCGACAGTTTTTGAAATCAGCGAAAATTCGC
Organism: Candidatus Termititenax aidoneus; assembly: GCA_003864455.1. GTDB lineage: Bacteria > Margulisbacteria > Termititenacia > Termititenacales > Termititenacaceae > Termititenax > Termititenax aidoneus. The sequence continues at coordinate 87,396 of BGZN01000001.1, forward strand.
CGAACAACGAATTTAACGAGCCGCTGTTTGGCGCTATCACTATCGAGGCCAATGAAACCGGACGTGTGATCGTCGATTTGAAAGCGGAGATCAACGGCAATTACGACATTAACGGCAATCAAAAATATCTGGACGATTTTGCGGCCAAACTGCTCGCCTATCTGGACACTTATCCGGTGGTCGAAAAAGGCACGCGGCAGGTTTACCGCTTCATTGATTTCAGCAAAGCTTACGCCAACGCCCGCAGCGCGGTGGCCGGCAGCGGCTTCACAGTCAAAAATGAGGATAAGGCCAATTTTATTTTTAGCGCGGCCAAAGATAAATTAAATTTACTGGTCTCTTTCACCAAGATCAACACGGCCATTGGCGTAAACCTGGAGGCTTTTATCGAAGGCAGCGCCAATGAGACTAAAGAAGCTCTGTCCGACAAAGTCAGCGAGGAGCTTTTTAAGCTAACGCAGGCTATCGCCGCTTATCAGACTATTCTGACCAGCGAGAAAGTTTTTATTTCTCAGGGACAGAGAGAAGTGCTGGCCTCAATACGTAACGCGCTAGCCGCCGCCGGTTACACCTATACTTTCAATTCTGAAGAAGTGACGTTCACCGCCGCGGACAAAGTGAATCCGAACAAAGGCCATTTTTTAGTGGTCAATAATCTCGGCGCGGACGGCATTGTGGTGCAGATCAATACTTCATACAACACCCGCGCGGCCAATGCCGAAGCCACAGTGCGCGCGGAAAACGACAAATTGCTGCGCCTGCTCAACAGAGACGACAATCTGAAATAACCTCCTATAATTTTTTAAACAAAAAAGGCGGTTGATTAAACCGCCTTTTTATTTATAAACTAACGCTCCCTTCGACAGGCTCAGGGAGCGCATCCCTGTCGCCGTTATGCAATTCTGAAAATTTAAATCATTCTTCTATAGCCGCTTCAGCTTTTTTCAAATCTTCGGCATCATTGACGCCGTGCACCTGCAAATAGTCATCTATTATCAAAGTACCGATTTTTTTTCCGGCGCCAACCATGATGCCAATCACGTCGGTCAGGTAATATTCTTTCTGCTCATTTTGATTTTTAATTTGCTTCAGCGCGGCAAATAATTCCGCGGTGTTGAAACAATAAATTCCGCTGTTGATTTCCTGTATGGCTTTTTCGGCTGCGTCGGCATCGCGGTATTCCACAATGCGCTCGACATAACCGGCGAAATTGCGCACGATGCGTCCGTAATGTTTCGGATCGTCAAGCTTGACGGTCAAAACAAGGCCGTCGAGATTACCCTGCCGGTATTTGGCCAGCAAAGCCTGCACTGTCTCCGCTTTGAGCAGCGGCACATCGCCGCACAGGATAACAGTGTCCCCGGCGTAATCTTTTAAGACCGGCTCTACTGCCATAACCGCATGTCCAGTGCCGAGTTGTTCTTTTTGTTCCGCATAAATGACGTTAAAATTTTGCGTGATTTCACGAATTTTCTCGGCTTGATGGCCTATGACCAGATAAACTTCAGTGGGAGACACTTGTTTGACCATATCCAGCACCCGGCAAATCATCGGCCGTCCTTTGACCTCGTGCAGGACTTTGGCCAAGTCGGATTTCATGCGCGTGCCTTTGCCGGCCGCCAGAATAATGATTTTGGTGTTCTCCATAAGACCCCTACTTCGCCGCCTTAAACCGCGTGCCGGCGGTCTGGCGCTCCAGCGCGTCAATTAAAACATTCCGGCGCGAGCCGTTCAAAACATAAGTCTCTATTCCATTTTTCACGGCCAGCCGCGCGGCCTGCACTTTGGAAAACATGCCGCCCGTGCCTTTGTGTGTGCCGGCGCCGCCGGCCATTTTGCTGATCTCCGGAGTGATTTTGTCCACGACGCGCAGGAGACGGGCTTGGGGATTCGCGCGCGGATCGCTGTCGTAGAGGCCGTCGATGTCGGTCAGGATCAGCAGTTTATCGGCTTTGAGCAGAGCCGCGACGCGCGCGGACAGCATGTCATTGTCGCTGAATTTTATTTCTTCCACGACCACCGAATCATTTTCGTTGATGATCGGCACTACGCGCATACGCAAAAGCTGCTCAATAGTGTTACGGAGATTTTGCGAACGCTCTTTGTTCGAAACGGCAAAAGTCGTCATCAGCACCTGTCCGGCCGGCAGCGGCCGCAAAAATTTGGCGTAATAATTCATCAGCAAAGTCTGCCCGACCGCCGCCGCCGCTTGTTTTTGCGGAATAGTTTTTTGCGCCAGATTGAGCTTCAGTTTTTCCGAACCGCAGACTATCGCGCCGGACGATACCATAATAATTTGCTTGCCTTGCTTACGTAACTTTTTGATCTGCCCGGCAATACGCCGAAAACTCCGCCGGTCGAGGCGTCCCCGCGCGTCAGTCAACACATTTGAGCCAATTTTGATAACGAGACGTTCCCCGGACATATATTTAAATATTCGCATATCTGCTAAAATATTACAATTATGGTCAAAGCAGAAGGATTAAAATTACCATTTGAGACTCCTGACAAAATCGCGCCGGAGACGCTGGAAGTGTTTCCGTATACTTTGCCGGAATTAAAAGTCGGCCGTATACCCAAACAATTAATCACTTACACCACAAAAGAATTTTCCGCGGTGTGCCCTTTTTCCGGTCTGCCGGATATTGCCACGGTTACGATAGAATACGTGCCGGACAAAAAAGTTCTTGAATTAAAATCCTTGAAATATTATTTTCTGTCTTACCGCAATGTCGGGATTTATCAGGAGCACGCCACGCAAAAAATTTTCGCGGATTTGCAAAAAGCTCTGTGTCCGCAAAAACTCAAAGTAACTACGCTTTACAACACGCGCGGCGGCCTGGATACGACTTGCGTGCTAGAATGAATTAAAATTTGCTTTGACAAATACGATACTATATCGTATAATATAGCGTATGAAAGTAACCGCCATTATTCCGGACAGCCTGGTCAATGAAGTAAAAAATTATTCCAGCAGCGCCACGATTACCGAGGCGATTACTCTCGCTTTAAAAGACTGGCTAGCTTTATACCACATCAAAGCCTTAAATCAAAAAATCCAAAAAAATCCTTTAATTATTAAAAACGGCGCTAAAATCCGCCGCTTAAACAGAATGTTCTAATGTTAATACTGGATACTTCTGTTTGGATAGAATTTTTAAGACAAAATCCCCAATACAGCAAAAACATTCGCGAATTACTGGAAAGCAAAGCAATACTAGCTGTGGAGTGCGTCTTTGCGGAATTACTGCAAGGCGTTAGAACCAAAGCCGAAAAGCGGATAATCCTGCAATACTGGGAATATTTGCCTAAAATTAATCTGCCGCAGGTCATGCTCGACGCCGGTTTATATTTCAGCGGCAATAAATTATCGGCCAAAGGCATCGGGTTAATAGACGCCATCATTTTAATGCACGCCCTGCACAGCAAAGCTAAAATATGGACTTTAGACAAAAAATTTCAAAAAATTATTCCTCAAGAATTGCTGTATAATGAACTAACCAGTTAAATTATTTGTATCTTTTCACAACCAGCGCGGCGTTGTTGCCGCCCAGTCCCATGGAATCCAAAAGCGCATAATTGAGGATCATTTCCCGGGCTGTATTGGGCACATAGTCCAGGTCGCATTCCGGGTCGGGCGTGGTCAAATTCATAGTCGGAATGACGATTTGTTTTTCCAGCATCAAAGCCGCGGCGATGAGTTGAAACGCGGTCGAAGCGCCGAACGGCATGCCCATCACGGACTTGATCGTGCTGACCGGCACGGATTTGGCGCGGTCGCCCAGCGTCAATTTTATGGCGTGCGTTTCTTTTAAATCGGCGGATTTTGACCCCGAGCCGTGCGAGCAAATATAGTCCAGTTCATACGGCGTGATGTCCGCGTCCCGCAGCGCCGCTTCCATAGCCCGCGCCATGCCGGCGCCGGTCGGCTCCATGCGGTAAGAGTCATAAGCGTCCGCCGACGAGCCAAAGCCGCACAACTCGCCGTAAATATAAGCGCCGCGCCGTAGCGCGTGCTCCAATTCTTCCAGCACGATCACGCCGGCGCCTTCGGCCAGCAAAAAACCGTCGCGGTTAAGATCGTACGGCGAAATCGCTTGCTCCGGCGCGGCGTTTTTTTTCGAAAGCTGTTTTGTGCCGTCAAAACTGGCGTACACTACTTCAGTAAAAGGCGTCTCCGCGCCGCCGGCCAAGATCACATCAGCCTTGCCTGCGCGTATCGCGTCGAGAGCCGTGCCGAGCGCATTGGCGGAAGCCGAGCAGCCGGTGGACAAAGAATAATTCACGCCGGTCAAGCCGTAATAAATGGAAATCTCCGCCGCGGCCGCGTGTGAAAAAGTCGCGTTGGCGCAGAAAGGATTGATCTTGCTCAAGCCGTCTTTTTGCAAAATGCGCTGCTGTTCCTCGACCGCCTCATGTCCGCCGATGCCGGTGCCCATCATCACGCCGATGCGCGGCGCGTTGTCCGCGGTGATCGTCAGATGCGCGTCAGCGATAGCCAGCCCAGCCGCCACGACCGCCATTTGCGTAAACCGCGAAAAATGCCGGCCTTTTTTCTTATCGAGGTACGGCCGCGGATCAAAATCAGGAATATTTCCGCCGATTTGCGTTTTAAAACCCAGCGGCGAATTGGCGATCTCCGGCACTACGCGAATACCCGAAATGCCGTTGACCAAAAAACGCCAAAAAGTTTCTCGTTCTTTGCCGATCGGCGAGATTGGCCCCAGGCCGGTTATTGCCACTCTTCTTTGCATAGCCTACCTTTTTTCATTGGGAATTACCGCTTGATGCACTAAAACATTTCTTTTTTATGTACCAAGCCTACTACGCAGGCTTGGTACGCTAATTTAGTGCGTCAAAGGGTAATTCCCTTTTCTTTAACATTTTGGTTGCTTTTCCGCCGCCCAAACTGTTATACTTATTTCCATGTACCGAACCTACCGCGTAGGCTTCGTACTAAAATATATCGTTAAGAAAGTGAAAAAGTTTCATTTTTTTAACCTTTTAGGCGGGGGGTCTAAAATGGAAATCATCGCTTTAGCCAATCACAAAGGCGGCTGCGGCAAAACCACAACCGCGGTCAATCTGGCCTATCAACTGGCCAAACTCAAACAAAAAGTTCTGCTTATCGATCTCGATCCGCAGGGACACAGTTCGCTGGGGTTGAACATCGACCCGGACCGCATCGAACTGTCTTGTTTTGATTTTCTGCAAAAAAAACCTCTGGCCGACATTGCGGTCAGTATAATGCCAAATCTGGATTTGCTCCCCGGCTCTATGAAAACCGCGCTGCTCGAACAAATGCTGGCCGGCAAAAACCGCCGCGAGTACCGGCTGAAAGACCTGCTCCACAAAGTGTCCGGCTATAATTACATTCTCATTGACACGCCGCCCAATCTCGGCCTGCTGACGATCAATTCGCTACTGGCCGCCAATAAAGTGCTGACGCCGCTGGAGCCCGGCAATTACGCACTGCACGGCCTGCAAAAACTCGATGAAACTCTCGCTCTGCTGAAAAACAAAACCGGACATCAGCCGGAGAGACGTTATGTGATCACCATGCACCGCCCGACTAAATTTTGCGAGGATTTTTTGAATATGCTCAAGCCATTTTTCAAAAACAATTTAATGCAAACCAAAATTAATTTCTCCGAACATTACAAAGACGCGGCGTTGATCGGCCTGCCAGCCGGGGCCTGCGGCAGCGGACAGGCGGACGACCACGCCAACCTCGCGCGCGAGGTCAAAGCCTGGGCGGAGAAAAAAGAACCGGTGTTCATCAGTAGTCTGCCTTCACCGGTCAAGATCGAATTTAACGCGCTGGGCAATACGGATATGATCCAGATGCTGCGCGGCGCTGACGATAATTACACCTATCATTACGTTTTCGATAAAAAGGGACAGGTCACCCGGGTCAAAAGCAAGCCATTGATTAAACATTCTTTTTTGTAGCTGAAATAATCCGGTTTGGTTTGACTCAATATGTTATAATTGTAAGAAATAATTAGGAGAAATGCTTTTATGGCTAGAATAAAACGCAAAAAATCTTTAAACGACAGCGACCTTTCTTTGACTTGCCCGCTTTGCGGCAAAGTGCATGATGTGCGGCAGGATTTGGGTGTAAAAGCCGACCGCGCTGAAGTGGATAAAATAATTTTGCTCAATAATATTATTGCTTCTGCCGCTCAAGCCAGCGCGCCGGTCAATTTGGCGTCCGGCGTTACTAAAGAAAATCTAGAGCGTTATCTGGCGGCAATCTTGAACATACGCGCGGAGGCCATGGCGCAGGCCAGAGTTTGGTGGCAGGACATGCTTGCCAAATACGATTTGCCCAAAGACATCAATGTTTTTATCGATTACAACACCTGCGATTTTTACATCGCTCTGCCGCAAAAAGGGTAAATTGAAGATATAAAGCTTTTTCTAGAAAAGCTATATTTTTTTAGTCCACACATTTGGCATTTTTCTTGCAGTAATGCTATGTATGACTTGGCAAAAAAGTATAGAACAGTACAAAAGAAAAACTAGGATGGAGGACGGCCTATTCCTCATAACGGCAAGAAAATAAACTTCCCGGGCAGATGGCCTTTCTGCTCTTCATCCTAGTTATTAATAACATTATACCATAATCAAATTTTGAATTTCAAGAAATTTTAGGTTTCGGCAAACATGTTTTTGCCGGAACACTAATGTTCTTTCAATATATATATATTCCGAACCTTTGCGATAATAGGCTTGCCGCTCCTCAAGCGCGGCGGATCACCTTTTTATTTGCCGTGTCCTTTGGCGTAAAGCAATAAATAAAAATACAAAAAGAAGAAGACCAGCGCCAGATAAATGATCAGTTCGCCGAAGTAAGTGTAAACTGTTTTTTCGGTCAGCAAAACTGTCTCCGCGGTCAAAAATTCTTTGGTGTCAATGCCGGACATTCGCAGAATGCGGCCGCGATTGTCGATGAGCGCCGAACGGCCGGTATTCGCGGACTGTGCGACATAGCGGTTGTTTTCCACCGCGCGCAGAGCGGCAAAACTCAAATGCATATCCAGCAAAGCCGTGCGGCCAAACCAGGCGTCATTGGTCAAAATTAAAATCAATTTTCCACCGCCGCGGATCTGTTCGCGCAGCTGATAAGGAAAAGTCGATTCAAAACAAACCGCCGCCGCATAGCCGCTGCTCTGATTATTGTCGAGGTCGCCGGCGCTGTACTCACTGTCAAAAAAACCGGTGTCCGCCAGCAGCCAGTAGAGCAGCGGCTTAAACGGCAAGTATTCGCCAAACGGCACCAAATATTTTTTATCATGCAGGACAGTCAGGCCGCCGTAACGGTTGAGCAAAACCACAGAGTTGTAATAACGCCCGGCGTCCGTGTCTTCCTGCCGCGGAATACCGAAAATCAGCGAAAAACCCAGAGCGTCGCGCAGCGCAAACATAAATTCTTTGTTGTGCAGCAAAAACTCGCCCAAAATCGTTTCCGGCAAAACCAGCAAATCGGTTCTGGCGCTTAAGGAAAATTCCCGTATGTCCTCCAAATAACTTTTTTTCAAAGCCGGCCGAAAAGCCTCGTCGAGTTTAATTTTTTGCGGAATACCCGGCTGAAAAACCGTTACTAACTTACGATTATCATTCACCTGCAAATATATATCGTGCAAAGTCAAAAATAAATTGCTCAACCAAAAGCCAAAACTCAAGCAGACAATCAGCGCGGCGGAAACGCTCAACCAAATTCTTTTCTCTATCCTGTCCGCCGGCCAGATACGCGCGGCCAGCACTCCGCCAAAAACATTTAAGAAAACTAAAACAAAGGTCAGGCCGTACGGTCCGGCATAGCGCGCCATTTGCAAGAACTCGTGGAACAAATACTGCGAGTAGGCCAGGCCGCCGAGCGTAAAGCCAAAAGCGCCCAGCGAGCGCAGCCAGTCGAAAAAAATCCAGGCAAAAGCATAAGCCAGCAAAGTCCAGACCACACCGGCAAAGTTTTGCGCCAGGGCGTGGCGCTGGACGAATTTGCCGAGCAGGACAGCCGCGGTAACAAAAAGAGTTTGAAAAAAGGCCAGCAGCAGCAAGCCCAAAATCATTAAAAATAAAGAGGAATATTCCGCCAGAACCAGCAAAGGCCAAAGTAAAAACAGGTAAAAAACAAGACCGAATAACAAGGCATATCCGCCGGCGCCGCGGTAAGAACGCGCGCGGTAAATCACCGCAAAGAAAGGCATTAAACTGACGAAAGCCAGATAAAAAAGTTTGGCCGGCGGAAAAGCCAGCGCGGTCAGGACCGCCGAAAAGACTACCAGAAAAATATTTAAAGTGGCCAGCATCAATACTCCCTTATTTGCACATTGTAATTGATTATATTTAATCCAGGATAAGTAATAATATCCGTACGGTCTAACACTCTATCCTCGTCAGTTATTTTATTCGCAGAATTTAAGCCAACAAGTTTAAGGCCAATGCCGTCCATTAAACGCCGAGGCGAACCGGCCGTGTCATAAACTGTCAGCAAGGCAAAATAAAAATCATCGCCGAGCATAGACAAAGGAATATTCCAGCGCAGCTGATTATTACCCACACGGGAAACCAGCTGAGCTTGCTGCGGTGTGAGCTGTCCTTGATTAACCGGAGAAAAACCACCGCCATTGCCATAGCGCATTAAAAATTGGCCAGCGCCGCCATAGACGAAATACTGCGCCCATTTAGCAAAATATTGTTCATATACTGTGTTTATCACATCATTGTAATCCGCGCCGCTGTCATATGTATAATACTGCGCCAGTTCGCTGAAATTTTGTGAAGAAATATTTGTGTCGTCCGGCGAAGCAAAATAAACAAGAGCACCATCGACCGCCTCCAGTAAACGCAGGCCATTGTCACTGATATTTTGGGTGGCGATTATTAAGTAATATTTATAGTTGCTATCGATCGCCGGAGTCCCCGCAAAAGTAAAAGTAAACTCCACTTCGCGTATATCCACCGCGTTGCCGGAGCTGTCGGTGATAGTTTTGTCCGTGACGATGCGTCCGCAGCCGCCCAGCAAAATCAGCAAAACCAGCAACGCCGCTGTTTTTTTCATAAAGTGATTATACGCCATCATTCGTACCTCCTCACTTCCGTCGCGCTCAAAGTGTCGGAAAACGCGTCAAAACTAAATTCATCGTCTTCATTGCCGGTCAACTTAAATTCCTGTTCGGGAAAAGCTTTCAAAGAAAAGACCACAAACCATTCCTTGCGCAGCGGCGTAAAATTGTAGCGCATATACCAGCAATGCAAATCCTTGCCCAGGGCAAAAGTATCCAGATTGAAATATTCTGTATAAAAATCATAAGTGTTTTTGACCAAAAAATGCCATTCCGTCAGCCAAAAATTCCAGACGCTCCCTTCCTGGTAAGAATCACCCAGATAAAAATCCCATTCGCTGGACGCGGTTTTTAATTTGCCGGCGTAAGCATTTTCCTCAAAATTTTTATTTATATCTTTGGTGAAACTCAACCGGCCGGCGCTTCGGCCAAAACGCATTTGCAAACCGCCGATCAAATCGCGGTATAGATATGTGTAGCGGCTCTGGCCGGTAGACAAATTGAGTTTGAGCAAACCGTTTTCCCAGGGGTCGACGCGGAGATTGTACAAATCGTCATCATAAAGATTATTTTCAAAATCTTTGACCATAGTGGCCGTTAACTCTACAAGCGTTTTGTGATACAGACCGGCGGTGTGTTTGCCGCGCCGCGTCAGATACTGTTTGGGGTCATCGTAAAAAAACGGCGAGCCGCCTTCGCCCTGCGTGCGCTCATACTCCAATTTGTTCTTGAAAAAACCCCACCAGTCCGCCAGCAGATACGGCCGGTCGGACAATTGATAATGCTGGTCCTGCGTGCCGTAAGCAGCCTGGTTGTAACTCTCCAGCAGCGTTATTTTGGCCAGCGACTGCGGCAGATCAAAAGTTTTGAAAAAATTATAATTGGCGGTGTACTTGGCCGTCTCAAAAAACCGGCGTTTGTTGTACGCGGAAAAATATTTAGACTCGCGCAGCCAGCCGCTGGTGTAACTGGAGTCCACCGAAAACCAGGCCGCCGCTTCGTCCGCGCCCAAAATATTCTGCCGCACGGCTTTGACGGTGATCTCCGGCGTTTTTTCCACCCACTCCGCGGAAAGCGCGTCGGCCGTCACTTGATCATTATCCAGATCATAATAATATTTGGCCTCGACAGTCATTTTCTCAAAAAACTTTTTTTCCTGCGGCGTCAATTCCAAAGAGTGTGTCAAATCCAAACGCTGTTCGTAAAATTCATCTTGGGCCGTTTTGGCGCGGTAGTAGACTGGATTGACGCGGTATTTCCATTCGTCGTTGATCTGATAACTTTCATCAATATTCAAAGCCTCATAGCGGTAGCCGTCGCTGCGGCGGAAATCTTTCTGCCAAACCGTTCTATTGGTTTGCGCGCCCAGCGTCGAATTGGTTTGAAAACTCTGCTGTTCGCGCGCCGCCTGATAATCCTCGCGGAAAGAATATTCCGCGCGCAGGCGGTCTTCGTCCTCTTGATAGGCGTAGCGCAAAACGTCAGCCATACTGTCGTCATAGCCCTGCGGCAGAAGATAAGTTTTGCGGTAGCGGTGCTCCAGCTCCAGTTGATTATTCTCCCAAAAATTCAAACGCTGCCGCCAATTTAAGACCAGACTATTCCGCACCGGCCGGAGGTCCTGCTCGGGCACTTGATAAAAAGAAAAATAACCGGGCTGGCCGTACTCGTAGCGATGCCAAAAGCCGCTGCCGTTGCCTTTTAAAGACATGGCGTCCCAGTACACACCGCCTTCATTGTCAGCGTCCAAAAAATACAAAGTTTCCGTTTTGATAAAATTACCTTCGACTGTATTCGAGCCGATTTTCGGAAAAGTAAAGATCAACCGGCTTGGCCCCGTGTAAAAAACATAATACGGCGTGTAAAAAAGCGGCACCGGCGAAAACCAAAAATGCGCGGTCAGATGATAGGCCACGATTTTGTCGTCGGGATAATACAAAAATTCTTTGGCGGCCAAGCGGTAATGCGGCGCGAGCAAATCGCAGGAAGTCAAACCGGCCTGCGTGCCAGCCCAGCGTTCGGCATTTAAAACACTCGCGCCGTCTTTGAAATTGATATAAAATTTTTGCGCGGTCAGGTCCGGCCGCAGCGCGGCCTTGAGGCCGTAAACTTCCACACGGCTGCTGCGCGTGTCAATGAAAATCCGGTCAGCCAGCACCTCGCGGCCGTCATAGACCAGACGGGCATTGCCGGAAGCACTGATCTTATCCGTCTGATAGACCAATTCGTCGCCGCGAATGGTTACCGGCAGGCCTTCCGCAGACCAAAGCCAGGCGGCCGCCAGCCCCAAAAATAATAATGAAAGCCCCCCCCGCACGCTGGTAATTATAACAGATTTAATTGTCCGAATCTCGCAATTTTTGGAGTTTTTCCAGCAAAGAGCCCGGCCTGACATTTTGGCTTTGCTCTGCCGCCGGCAATTCAACCTGATCGAGGCGGAATTCAAATTTACACTCTGCGCAATCGTGATATTTTTTCTCGCGGTCGATCTTGATCTTGGTCTTACAATTCGGACAGTTAATAAAAACAAATTCACTCATGTTATGATAATGTTACTATGGAAATCCTCAATCGCAAAGCGGGCTTTGACTACACTATACTGGAGACTGTCGAGGCCGGCATCGCGCTGGTCGGCTGCGAAGTCAAATCTATTCGCGCCGGCAGCGCCAGCATCAAAGAAAGCTACGCGCGCGCCAAAGGCCGCGAGATTTTTCTGGTCAATATGTATATCGCGCCTTATGCGCAGGGCAACCGCCACAATCCGCCGGAAACCCGTGAGCGCAAACTGCTGCTCAAACGCAGCGAAATCAATAAGCTAATCGGCAAGGTCGAACAAAAAAGATTATATTTAGTGCCGCTCAAAGTTTATCTCAAAAAAAACCGCCATGTAAAAGTGCTGCTTGGTTTAGGCCAGCCCAAAAAACTTTACGACAAAAAAGAACAGAAAAAACAACGCGACATTGAGAGAGAGTTGCGGAGAGAGTTCAAACTTTGAAAAGCCAGTTAAAACCGGAAATGCCCAGTGTCAAAATAAGCACCATTGCCAGACCAGCCAGCGTCGTGCCGAGCAAAGACGCGAGAATAATTTTACGGCGGCTCAAGCCTAGCAAATAACCGGCCAGCGAGCCGGTCCAAACACCCGTACCGGGCAGCGGCACGCCGATAAACAAAATCAAGCCCCAAAATTCCCATTTCTGGATCTGTTCGCTTTTGGCACGGGTCTTGGCGTACACTCTATCCAGCAAATCGTTTAAAAATTTTATTTTGCGCAAGAATGGCTCGACATACTCCAGGATAAACACGACAAAAAAAGCCGGCAGCCAGGACCCCGCGACGCTCAAAAGCAACACAGCCAGCGGCGGCAGTTTGACCGCAAAGCCGTAAGGTATCGAAGCGCGCAATTCCAGCAGAGGTGTCGCGGAGAGCGCCAAAACAAGCAGCCAATTTAACACAAGCAAATTAAAGCGTATTAAGTGAAATAAGACAATATTCAGCGGCGCGGTATCAGAAATTATTTTCGGACCGCCAAAACTCCGCGGCGGACATAGTTTGCGGACGTGCCAAATTAAGCTCTAAAAAATGTTTGTCGCCGCTGATTATTATATCGACATCGGCCAAAATAGCCGCGTTTAAAATCGGATAATCCTGCGGATCGTTGATAAATTTGCTCGGCTCTTGAGGCGCGGCAATCAATTCATAGGATAATTGCATTAATAAAGAGTCCAGGTCTGCGGCCAGTTCCGGCTTTTTTCTAGCGACCACTTCTCTCAACTCAAAAACAATATGATCGCAAAGTACCAACTCATGCTGTTTAACCACATGCATCAATACTTGCGCCGGCAAAGACTTTGGGAAAAGCAAAGCCGAAAAAATAATATTTGTATCAACAAGTATTCTCAAGAGACTTTTTGCTTTCCATAGCGCAGATCATCAATCAATCCCTGTACTTCTTCCTCTGTCTGAACGTCAAAATCTTTGGCCGCGCCGGAAAAAACGTCTTGCGCCTGCACAACAGCCACCGCAGAAGCGTTATTAATCATGATGCCGTTGGAACATTCAATGAATAGAAGCTTGTCTCCGTCTTTAATATGTAACTTCCGGCGTATTTCTACAGGCACAGTTACCTGCCCATTGGCTGACACTTTGGCAATATTCATAATAATCTCCAATATTATTGTTTTTCTTTGTTTTCTTGAGATTCTCTATATATTGTAATAGTGAAAATCGCTATTGTCAACAGTCCGTTGCAGTCGTTTGCGGCAAAAACACTTACAGGTTTCCTGTTTAGACTGGCGCTGGCTCCGGCACAGGCTCCGGTTCTGGGTTTGGTGCGGGTGCGGGTGCGGGGGCTGGCGCGGGCTGGGGTTTAGCTTCGGCCAGTTTAAGGCCATCAGCGTAAGCCCGCAGCGTGTCATCGTCCACAAAATCAATAGCGCCGCTGCCGGTAGTTAACGTTACATAAGTGCCTTTGAGACCCTCGCCTGGTTCAACGCTGCCACTTGGAACTGAAACGCCATTATTTTCTAATTCGTCATTGGTCATAACTTGAATTATATTTGTCCACAGGCCTTGGCCGTAAATAGCGTCTAACTGAGCCTCAACTTCTGTTTTCACTCCCTCGTTGTCTACTGTAAATGTGGCTATGGCCGGTCTTTGTCCGGTGGTGTTTTCCGCGCGGTCTAGAGCCAAACCTATCTCCTGTTCAATAATACCTTGATAGTTTACTTTTTGCTCAGTAGAAAGGTTTCGCAAATTATCCGAGGACGGCAGAGGATTGCCATTATTGCCAAAACTGCCAAGTATAGACTGGCCATTTTGTTCCTGATTGGCTGTGGCGTAGATTTGCGCCTTGTCAGCTCCGACGAGAACACTAATATTTCCTTTAAGCTTCTTCGCTAACTCGTCAATAATACTTTGTAATTTGGCCTGATCGCCCTGCGGGTTTTGCAGGAATTTAATTTTCTCTTCTTCAAGTCCCAACTCTGCCAACGCCTGATCGCCCAGGCCTAGAATAGCTATACGTGAAGCTTCATAATTTATCTCGTTAGCGCTGTTGGGTTTATAACGAATCGCGCCGGAAATCTCCACGCCCGGCTCTTTGGTGTTGGTCAGAGCGGCAATCAGCGCTGGGTTGATCTCCTTGCCAAGAACCTTTTGTAAAATATCGGCATTGGTAAGCAAGCCATCGGCAGAAGCAAATTGAGTTCCGCAAACAGCGCGCAGGTCATCGATCCCGCCGGCTACAGAAGAAAGCTGCCCACCAATATTTGGCTCCTGACCGGAAGTATTCACCGCGGGGTTTTTCGTGAAGATCAACTCACCCACAATATAATCTTGAAATCCTTGCGGGTTGGGAATAGTCTCGCCGCTGTCGGCTGTTTGCGTGAAAGTGCTTTCGATATCCAATAATGTTTCGGCCAAATCTTTCTCCACTCTATCGGCAAGGTCTTGGTCTTGACTTAAACCATTGTCCACGATCACTTCTTTGATATTGAGAATAACACCGGCTCTATACAATAGCGCAGACTGATTGCTTTCCTGCAGCGGAGCGTAAGTGTCCAAATCCGCCAGCATACTTTCGACATCCTCTGATATAGCTTGAAGAATCTCTACGCCGTCTTTCACTCCGGGGCCGTCGCCGATATTGTTTATCGCCGTACATTGTGCTCTTTCCGCCGTCAAAACAGTTGAAGTAAATTGCGCGCCGCCGTTCGGAGATTGCTCGGAATACTCCACGGCTTGTCTGCCTATCAGAGACAAATTGCCCCGGTGATAATTATTCACCGCGGTCTTTCCCAACTGCTTCAGAGAGCGGCCTAGAGTATTGTTGATCCCAAAAGCAGCGCTAAATTCTTCTTCGCGGGCGTTGTTGGTAATCGACCACCAGCCGGGTATTTGCCGGTCAATGCCAGGAAATTCTTTCCGCAAGAAAGCGCTGAAAGCGGCGGAATCCTGGCCGGAATCGCCGGTGGTTTCGGATAATTGCGTGTTGTAAGCGGCTAGTTTGGGATCGTTACTTATATTTTCTAAATTTAATGTAAATCCTCCTAATGCAAGTTGCGTTATTATTTCAGACTCCTGCATCAATAGAGCCGCTAATTTATTTTGTTTTTCTTCTAGAGTCAGCAGAGGATTGTCCATGATCCCGACAAAGTTATTGGACAGAGCAGACCATGCTCTGTTACTCAAAGTCGGCTTGGGCTTGCTTTCATCTTGTGGATCGCTGTCACGGCGGAAATGCTGGGACAGCCAGGCGTTGGCAAACATGTTCTTTTGGGCGCTGATGGATAGAGCGGCCGCTCCGATCCTATTGACGTCGGCCGCCATAGCGGACTCGTGATAAAAAGTCATTTGAAGCGGCTTATCGAGCAGTTCCATAGTTTTAAGCACATAAATGGCCAATAGGTTTTCTTTATTTTTGCTCAAGGCTTCGCTGGGATTTTTTTCACCAATACTTGTACAAATAGTCTGGCCGTATTCCGTTAATTGCCCATAAGCAGACAGGAAAGAACCTTCCTGCCAAGGATTGGTCAGGCCGAAAATTTGATCGAACGCGGCAATATTATCTCCGTTCAAGATACCGGCGGCCTGCAGTTCATCACGCAAGTTGACAATAGAACTCTCAATCTCAGCAATGCTGGCGCCCCGGACAATGTTGCCTTCCAGAGTATTGAATCTCTCGTTAATCAGTCTTCCAGCCGCGCCGGACATAGACTGACGTGGATCCAGCAAAATATTTAACTGTTCTTTAAATAAAGGAGTAACATTTTCCAGGTTCACATTAGCCACATTCTTGGGATCGGCCAGGGCGATAATCTTAGCGTCCAGCCGATTCATATCGCGCCGGTTGAGTTGCAACAACTCCGCGGTGGTTTCCATATTATTGGCCAGCACAGCCACTCTGGAATAAATGCCGCCGGCTGAGCGGCTCAGACCATTGGCATGGGCAGATCCGGCAGCAGAGACGCTGTCGCCGATCGAAGCTTGCAAAGCCCTAATTATTTCGCCGAGCTTACCTTGATTGTATTCAATTTCTTTCAAGTCGAACCGCATCTGCTTGATCTCTCCTTCCAGTTCAGCCAGCTCTATTTTTTCGTCTGGGGACAATGTGCCTTCTTTGTCTTTCAATTCTTCATAGCGCGGAGTTATGGCATTCAGGCGCTGCTGGGTTTGCAGGAGCGCGGTTCGCAGAGCGGCTGTAAGCATTTGATATTCCGGTATATCATTTAAACTGCGTCCGCCAAAACGGAGTTGATATTCTATACTAGTAACAGCCTGTGTAAAACCTTCAGCCGTTATAGATTCGGCATATTTGGCCAGTTCGGGAAATCCGGTGAGGAGAGTTATTTCCAGCTCTTGCAGTTTTTGATTATCGGCAATTAACTCTTGGGCTGCTTTTGCTCTGACAACTGCTTCTGTAGAAGACTCTGTTTTCGGCGGCGCTGGAGTTTCGGAAACATTTGTTTCTTCATTTGGAATAAGCATTCCATTATTAACTTCATCAACATCCCCTTGAATGGCGTTCTGGTAATCCTGAAGATCAGCTTTTTTAGATTCCAAACCAGTTATCTGTCCTTGCAGAGCATCTTTCTGCTTTTGTAAATCATCTTTGCTCAGCGGAGGATCAGAATTTTCAGCCGCTTCAATTTGCGCTCTCAGTTCTGCAATTTGTTCATCCAGTTCGCTTATTTTGCCATTCAACAGGGTTGAGACCCGGTCTTTTACAGCATTTAAGGGTTTGGGGTTTGACTGGTCAGTTTTAAAACTATCTCCTACAAAGTTAATTTTCTGTTCCCGCAAGTCGCTTTGCAGTCCCTGCAAAATATTTTTCCGCTCTTGCAAAAGTCCTTGCAGAGCATCTTTCTGCTCTTGTAAAGCCTCTTCGCTCAGCGGAGGATCAGAATTTTTAGCCGCTTCAATTTGCGCGCTCAGTCCTGTAATTTGTGCTTCTAATTCCGCGATTTGTTTTTCTTGCTCTGTAATTCTCGTTTCCAGTTCCGTAATCTCTTTCGGCGGCAGAGACAGAACCTCAGCAATTATATCTTCATCTTTTCCCGGTACGATTTCGGCGGCTATTTTGTCGGCAAGCATTTGCTGCCGGATCTGCGGGTTGTTTTCTATTGCCGCTCTGGTCTGTTCGGCCTGGCCGGGACCGCGGGTCGATCCCGGATTTGATTTTTCCAGTTCGGCCTGAGCGCGCACTTTCAGCAGATTGTCATATTCCTCTCGTTGTTTCTCAGTTAAGCCCTTAGGCTGCTGCTGCTGAGCCAGGTCCTGATATGACTTGATCCAAGTATCCGCGGTTTTACTAATATCGTCCATTTTCCGCGCATAAGTCCTGCTGTCAAAACCGCCTCCGAGCGGCGGCAAATTAACAATATTCTCAAAACTCTCGCCTGGCATAAAACCAACCGGCACGCCCAGTTTTTTGGCTATATTCAACCGATGCATAGCCTTTTGTTCCTCCAGGCCCGCGACAGCCGCAGTGGATATTGCCGATTCACGCCGCGTCCGGGGGTCGTTGGCCAGCTCGCTCTCTATAGCCCGCTTTCTGGCGGCATCGCCTCGAGCCACGCGAGTGGTCAGGCTCAAACCTCTACCGGGATGGGTTTTGTTGACTCCCGTAGTGATCGCATCCAGACATTGTTGGCGCGGGCTTTTGATACTGCCATTACCGCCGCCGGCCAGGTCAAATACTTGATTATCCACACGGACGACAAAATTACCGTCGCCGCCCAGAAAATTAAGCACTTCATCCAGCATATCCGGAGGCAGTTTGGCAGTGTCGATCGTTACCAGACAAGGTTGATCGCCGCCCTGCGTAAAACCTCGCGGGAAAGATACGCCAAGCTCGTTAAGCCAGCTTTGTTTTTGCTGAAACGCTTCTTGCGCTTCTATAAATGTCTTTTGCTCACCCGGTAAAGTCTTGGCGCGGTCTGTCCATATTGCCCGATCTTCCTCCGAAAGCGAAGTTCCTTTCGGCAAAAACTCATCCGGCTGTGGAAAATCAGGCAGCTTCGGCAAGGGTTGTCCATCTGCTCTGGCCTTGATTGCCTCGGCTACCGCTTTGTCCCACTTCGCGCAAGCTTTATTCCACGCAGCCGCAACCTTTTTAGAACTAAACACCGGACCGGGCAGAGGCGCTGGCGGCGGCTCTGACAAGCGTTCCTTTAATAAATTTCCGACCTCTTCATTGGTGTATTGTATCTCTTGATAACCACCAAAAACTTCGTACAAGCCCATAAAAGCCTCGTAATCTTTTTTGGCCTGCGTAATAGTTTTCTCCGGCAGCGCAGCCGCCGGCGCTTCGGTCTGAGCAGAGGCTTCCTCGGCCGCTTGAAGGTCTCCGCCTTTTTCCACGGCATCTATTTTTGCAGTATTTATTTCGGCAATGGTCGTTGTTTTAAGCTCTCCAGTACCGGCCTCTTTATAAATAATAACGGTTTGAGCCGCGGCCTCATACTCAGTTTGCTGTTCGGGTGTGGGGTTTTCCGGCAAAGGCGAACAAAAATCAGCGGCGACAGCCTGTATCTCTTCAGCAGTATAGGCTTGATCGCGCGGCAGCATGATCTGCGGCGCGCCATCTTTATTACTTTTCACGTAATAAGTAATTTCCCGGCCACCCACAGAAACAGCTCTTTTCTCGTAAGAAGCAAACTTGTCTTTAGATGCTGTAAAATCCGCGCGCACGCTTTCGTAGCCTTTATTGTTATCATCCAGCATGGCGTGGACAGCGTTGCGCGCGGCGGCGCCCTCGCCAGTGGCAACACCCTGCGCCTTTGCAAAAGCCTCCTCCAGCTCTGCATCACTGATCCTTTGGAGAGAAATTCCCTGACTAATATTCCCTCTTAGTTCGGCCGCGCTAAAATCAGTATCCGGATTTTTCGCGGCATGGATGAAAAGATCCGCCGCGGCCTGATAGGACGCCGCTTCACCCAGACCTCTCTGCTGGAGTATCTCGGCAACCGGCTTCAGCACTTCTTTTTCATATCGCTCGACCAGATTTTCAAATTCCTGCGGATGATGAATGCTCAGCCATTCGAGAAAGGCCTTTCCGTCCCCGCCCGGCACAAAACCCGGATCATTCAGCATCGCTTGAACTACAGAACTATCAATTGCCAGCGCCCGGTCGCGGCTGTCGTAAATTTTTTCCTGGATACTTTTGGCGGCAAGCTGGATCAACCCAAATACAGTACCTTCCCGGGTGGAGACATCTCCGCCGCGGCCGTGCATTAAATTGCTCACCGCTTCATTGGCGGCGGAAGTGGCCTGCACCAGTTTTTCGCTCTCGGTCATGTAAGAGCTGACCAGCGTGGACATCAGCTCTTTGGCGTCGCGCGGATCGAGCAGGGCCAGCAACTCGCCATCCACGGCGCCTTTCATCTCCCCGGCCTTTTCCTTGGCGCCGAGATTGGCCGCGATAGCTTTGGCAATGTTTTCGAGAGCCTTGGTCACATTATTGATAGCGGCCATTGTGCCATTGTTAAAAGCATTGCTGTGCACATCAGTCATAGTCATGCTCAACTCGCCGTTTTCATTAAGCGTCGCCGTGCCTTTCATACCTCCGCCGGACATCTCAAAGCTGACACTGCCGTCGTCATTATGTTTGGCTTTTCCGGTGTAGGTCTGGCCTCCAGCTTTAACAGTCAAGCTTTGGGCATTGCCGTCTTTGCCATAAGTAACTGTCGCTTTGCCGCTGCTGGCGGCTGCGCCCGCCGGAGCAGGCGTGTCAGCCTCGCCGCCCGTACCCGCAGGGGCCTGGCCGCCTGAAGTATCCGCGTCCAGAGCTCCGCCTGACGTACTGGCGATAGCAGGCGCGCTATTTTGACCCGCAGCGGTACTGCTGCTAGCTCCAGCAGCCGCCGGTTTATCTTCACCGGCTATCGACACTGGCGATACTGTCACTTCTACAGATTTCTTGCTCTTAGGCTCGCCGGTGAGAGAGAGGCTGGCGGCGGGGACGGAGGAGCTGCCGCGAGTCTCACCAGCTTTTGTAGCATCGATGTTAATTTCTCCTGTCTCTGAATTATAGGTACCGGAAACACTGACGCCGCCCAGCAAATTATCCGGATCAAGAGCTTTCCAAGAGCCGTTATCCTGCTGCTCAAGAGCAAACTCACCGATACCATCAATAGACAGCGTTGGTCCATTTTCGCCCGTAAAATTTATCGTGCCCTTATACGTAGCGCCGTCGAAATCCATGGAAACGGCGGCAGTATCATCAAGTTCTTCATGCGAACCAGTTTTGACTTGATCCGTGCGAACATATTCTTTATGCGAACCAGTACTGACTTTGTCGGTACGACACAGCTTATATCCGCCATTGCCATCACGCTCAACTTTGTAGTCTTTACCGCCAACATTTACCGGCTTTTCTGATGCGATTGCTGCGTCAAGCTGCGCGCTTGAGAAACTCTCACTGCTGTCACCGCCAAATGTAAACAGGCCATTAGGTTTTTGCGTTGTTGTGCCGGGTGTTGTTGTTTCTCTGGCAGGTCCGCCGAAAATACCCACCTGCATTTGACCATTACTTTGCATCTGAAAACTGCCGCCGCTAGCCTCGCTTATCATTTTATCTGACATTATTGAAACCGATTTTCCTTGGGGAATATTTCCGCCAGAAACTTGAATGACACCATCTTTCAATGTGTAGGTGTAGCCATTACGACTATAGGAACCACCATTATTTTCTATGGCTTCCACTCTAGCGTTATAGTCGGCTTCAGACATACCAATTACACTATTGTTAGTTTTGTCTTTCCCCATTTGCGTCACGGCATATTTGACCCTCTCATCATCTCCAGCAAAATCGCCTGTTTGCATCCCTGAATAACTACCCACGCCGCCATTAATCACGCTAGTTCGTTGTTGAAATAACTTATTTGGATCTGTTACATCTAACTCAACAATAGTATGTTGCGCCTGGGCGCCTCTTTCATTAGTACCCAAATTTCTATAAGACACTTCTGCTGAATATGTCGTTTTTCCCGGGATATATTCAGTATCCACACCTTGTGTTCCAGACAGTACGCTCTCTACATCCTTAAAATCCTCTACATCTCTAAAGATATCCTGATCCGTATATTCATCTACGTTATGGCTACCGCGTGTGCCACCGCCGCTGCCAGTAATAGTCTCCGGCTCTGCCGCCGCCGTAACCATTACCGTCGGCTGTTGGCGCGCGGTCAAAGCGCCCAGCTCAAAGAGTTTGCCGTCCAGAATGTCCACCGCCAATTGGAGCAAGCCTATAGCCACGCTGCCAAATGTCGCGCCGCCGCGACCATTTCCGTCAACTTTGTCGGCATTAATGCCAAAAGCGTTATTATTCTGACCGCCGCCTTCCGCACTGCTGCCAGTATTGCGGCCCAGACCCAGCGCTTGTTTGAAATTGTTGATCATCTGTCCCAGACCGGTGTTGCCAAAGTCCGCTCCGGAGCCAGTCTCATCCGCGCCGATCATAAATCTGCCAGTGCCGAATATGCCTTTATAAGTTTTTTCTTTTGTTGTCATCATTGGCTTGTCATCAGTGTCTTTTACTACGTTGCCATTTTCGTCTTTCACTTTCTCATACTTATCCACCGTCATTTCTTTGGCCCAGGAATTTTTGAGGGTTTCGGCCGTTTTGAGAGCTTTCGCTGTGGCGGAAATCACGCTGCTGCCGGCGCTGAGCATTTTGTCGATCAGCGCGTCTTGTTTATTTTCCAGATTTTCACGTCCCTGCGCGATATTGACCAACTGGTTAAGCAGAGCTTCGGCCAGGCCGCTCTCCGCGCCGGCGATCATTTCCGCCGAGGCGATGATCTGCGCGCCGCTCGTGCCGCTGATCTTAGAGGTAACGCGGGAGCGGGCGTCATTTTTGGCTTTGTGCAGTTTGCGCAGGATAGTCTTGAGCCGCTCGGTCTTTTTGAGCTGCGCCTGCGCCATTTGCAGCTGAAATTTAGCTCCGGCGCCAGTGCTGGCGGTGATCTCCGGCGCCTCGGTTTCGTTGAGAGTTGTTCTGTCCTCGTCATAAGAAACTTTATTTTGCATAGTCTTTTTGCCCAATTTCACCGCGTCATCGCGTTGTTTTTGTTCTTTTTCGAGCAATTCGGGATAGGCCTTAAAGAAAGTCCAGATCGAACTGACCAGATCGAGTATAGCGTTGCTCAGAGCGGCATAACCGTACATCATTTCGATAACGCCGAAAAATTTCGTGAAAAAATAAGGCGAAGCTAGCGTGGCTATAGCCATTGCGCCAATCACACCCATGCCGATACCGGAAATTATGGCTTTTACTCCAGCGTCATTAAAAGCGGTCTGGGCATCCAGATGTTTTTGCTGCAGGGCCAGCATATCGTTGACATTCTGGGCAAAATCCGAAGCTTTTTGCGCGGCAAATTGCTGTTCCGCGCTGACCGCCGCTTGTGAATAGCCGCTCAAAGCCACACCGCCGATATTGGTCAAAACCTGATGCACCATATTGCGTGAAGCCGAGCGCGCGCTGTACATAGACTGCAGTATCGCCGTCAGATAACTGTCGCCATAAATGGCGCTCATAGTCTCTTCCATCTTCTTATAGTTCAGCGTCAGATGATGTATTTTTACATCAATCCCAAAAAATCCAGAAGCAAAACCAGAAACCTCATTACCATCGATATAGTCGCTGTATTGAAAACCGGAGTAAACACTTTCGGCTGAGCTATTTTTGCTTGTCCCGCTGGTCTTATCGTAAAAAACCGCGCGGCTTTTATCCAAGGCCGCCGCTTCAGCAGCGCCAATGCCGCCGTTGCCGCTTATGTTAATGGCCTTAATGCTGCCCTGGGGATCGATCTTCAGATGCGTGTCCCAGGCTATCGCGTCATAAGCCAGCGCGGTCAGCCAGGACAGCGGGCCGGTAATGCCGACCAGCAGAGACTTGATGCGTCCCTGATCTCTCTCCAGCCGCGCATTAGCCGACTGCACGCGCTGCTCCTCGCGTTGTGTATAAGCGGCGATCACCGAATTGACGTAATTTAATTCCGCGCTAAGCGCTTGCTCCGCTATGCTGGTAACATTGTAAGTGTTGGCATTGGTCAACTCCTGATGGACAATATTGCGCGATTCCAGTTCGTAGCGCTCCAGCATAAAAGCGGCGCGGGCTACATTGGTCTTGGCCAGAGCATCCAGGCGCAGCTGCGCAATGCGCGCGCGGTACAGCATTTGATATTGCTTGGGCGTATCTTTACGCAGGCCGTCATTCTCAAAACTATAGCCAAAACCAGTCCAGGTATTGCCGCCGCCGCCAAAAACGCCGTTGATCAAACCCTGCACATCGTTGTTGGGAATACTGCCGGACGCGCCGCCCAAAAGCGAAGCGGCCTGATCACCCAGCCTGGAAATAGAGGCCAGCGGATTTTCTTTGGCGTCCGCCGTGCCTGTCCCCACTTTGGCCGAAGCGGAGCCGGAAGTCGGCCCATAAAAACTGGTTACAACGCCCTTGCCAAATTCCGCTTGGACATTTTTCATCTGCTCGCCGGTCGAGGCAAAACTGCCAACATAAGCCGCGCGACTCAAAATATCCGATCCGGCCGGACTGTCAGCGGCAGAGCCGCTGCCTTCAAAACGGCTCAGACTAAGATGCGGACGCACATCGTCTTTGTCCCACAAAAACTCCAGCTTATCAAAGATCGCTCCGGCCAAAGTCAAAACTGTCTGGCCGCCCGGAGTTTTATTGCCCAGAGCCAGAGAAATAAATCCGTAAACCAGCGCGGCTGTGTCGAGAGCCGCTCTAGCCGCGGTCTTGACCGCTTCAGTGACCGCTTGCTCGTGAGCGTTAAAAGCCGCGATAAATTCCTGGCGCACAGTTTTTAACTCATTAAATTTTTCCACAATAAGCGACTGTTCCTGCTCGGTCAGGCTTTCGGCCAGCGAAGAAGTTGTGTAGCCGGATTTGGAAGTCAACTCGGTATGGACGGCATTGCGGGCATTGGCCTTGCCGGAATGTAAACTGATCAGCACGCGGTTAATATTCTGCAGAGAATTGAGCTGTAATTCCATTTCCAGCAATTTCTCATCATTTTCATAGATCAGGCCGTCCGGACCTTGCTTGAAGCGCACGCTTTCTACCTGGTCGAGCAGGTCGTATTGCGCGTACATATTGCTGGCAATAGCGTGCAGAGGTGAAGCTGCGTTGGCTTTGTCCGCCGCGTAAGTATTAGTCCCCGGCTCCACGAGCCATTTTTGGGCGCTGTATTCCGAATTGAGCAGACTGGTTTGAGCCGCGTCGCGTTTTTTGCCGGTGATCTGGCTGGCCTTTGCGCTGGCAAAAACAGATTTAGTGATACTGCTGGTAGCAGACAAAGCGGTGGCGAGCAGGCCGATAGCTTTATTGGTCATGCCGCTGACCGTATCGCTCAATTGTTTATTGGCTTCTTGGCTAATTTCATTTGTAACTTTGGTGGCAATAGCCGTAGCGATGGCCGTAGGCTGCCCGCCCGGGACAAGCGCTTGAGCAACTGATGCGACGCTGCCAGCGATAGAAGTTGCAGTTGCGGTCACAGCAGCCGCGGTTAAAATACCAGCCACAACAATAGCCGCAATGACAGCGGCGGCCATGCCGCCAAGCGCAACGCCGATAGCCACTCCCGTATTGCCGCCCAGGAAACCCACAATACCAGCGGTAGTCAGCGAAGCCATAGCGCCAACTCCAATTATCGCGGCGGCAGTAGTCGCAGTACCAAGCGCAATAGAAGCTGTGCCGAGACCATCTTTAACACCTTCTGCAAGTGAAGCGGTAGTCGCAGTGGCAGGCTCGCTAACAAACATATTAAGAGCACTAGCGGTAGCATTTGACACATCCGTAGCACTGGACCCGGCATTCGCCAGCAGGGACAGCGGCGTGACGACCAGCATGCCCAGCAGACTGGTCAGGGTCGTCGCGCGCTCTATAGCCTGCTGCCAGGAATCTGCTTCTTTGGTCTTGATCGACTCCAGTAATTGATTGTGCTGCGCCACTATGCCGACGGCTTCTTTTTTGAGCTCGTTAACGCCTTTGAGGAGCATGTCAGTTTCTGTGGAGATTATCTGCGAGGCTTTCATGGACTTGTAAGCTTCGTCAGAGCCGACGCGCTCCAGTTCCGCGCCTACTATATTGTAAGCCTCGTTCTGCGCTTCCATGACCATAGCCAGGAAAGATAATACAGCGCGCTGCAGTAGCAGTTTGCCCCGCGCTTCCTCAAAAGAAGCGTCATCAAAAGACCAGAAATTATCTTCTCCGCCTTTGATATGCTTGCCGATATTCATCGTTTCCGCGACGGCTTCTTGTGTGTTGTACTTATTCACACTCCACCAGGAAGCATTGGCGTCCGGCTTGCTGCCTTCGGCGGAATTACCGGCATTGACACCTTTCAATGTATTCAGAGCGCTATAGGCGGCTTTGGCTGTAGTGCCTGTCCACACGCCGGGCACCCACATGTCCGATTCGTAAAAACCCTGAATTGTTTTATTGGCGTCTTTGTCCAACTGCTTATAAGAGGCGTTGTAGCTATCCGCCACATACCCGGCCTTGGGGTTGAATCTCTGCACAGTGCGGCTGTAGAGATTGTTTTCGAGACTGTACTCCTGGCCGAAATCCACGGCGAGGGACAGCGCCTCGGCCGGCACGTAACTGTTCATGGACAGCAGATCCTCGGCGGTCTTGACCAGCTCCAATTGCAATTGCGGGCTGACTATCCTGTCCGAAAAATCAAAAACTCGGGTTGCGCCGCTGCTGTCCTCATAGAGCATGACCCATTGTTTCTCACCGGAAGCTTTGTCTGTGGCTTCGCAGACACGCGCGTTGGGCAGGGTGATACCCTGCTTAGCGGCGAGAGCCAGAAGCGCATTGACCGCCAGCAAAGCCAGATTTTGTGAAGCGCCGGCTTTGGTGTCGATGACTAAACTCTGGCTTGGGAAAACATCCTGCAAATCTAAACACTGATATTCAGTTTTGATAAAATTAAAAAGCTTGGCGGCGATCTCGTCCATAGAAAGCCCGGTCAAATCCATCGCGCTTTCAAACTCCGCTAAAAATTTGCTCACAGCCGGATCGGTCGGATCGATATAAGCCTTAGCATTATTTTCCAGAGCTTCGAGCTGCGCCGCCGCGCCAAAAACTTTGTTGTCGTTGAAACGGAAATACACATCGAATTTCAGTTCGCTGGCCTGTTTCAGATCGGAGAGCTTGGCGATATTGCCTTGTTCGGCAAAAGCGGCGTCCAGCGCGTAAGTCTGGCCGTCGTCCGCCAGATATTCCACAAAAACGTGATCGCCATATGTGGCGTGTTTGCCAGCCACCGCCGACACGCGGCTATTGGCGGTCTGATAATCCATGCCTTCATTCATGAGCAGCGCGATCATCGCCGAGGCCAGCAGTATAGACAGGTCTTCGCAATCGCCGCCGCGCTGAAAGATCGTCTCGCCGACAAAATTCCAATCGTCTTTGTCCTCCGGCACATAGTTAAAATTGTTGATAATATAATTATAAAGTTTGGCTAATTTTTCCTCCGCCGAAAGTTTGGAGTCATTCAGCCCGGGAATTTGCTCCAGCAGTTTGGCGATCTCCGGGTCAAAAGGATCGATGTAAGTATCCACGCTGTTGTAGCCGCCGGACAGATCGGAGTAACCAAAAGCCGCGTCCACCAAAGAGTTTTCGCCGTTGTAAGAAACTAGATAATACGAGTCGTTATCCGAATTGATCTTACCGGACGCATCGTACTGCTTGATATTGTAAATATACGAGCCATTGTCTTCCTCGATAGAGAGCTGGCCGCGCCGCGCAAAGCCGCGTGAAAGCAAAGCGCTGTCCGTGGAAGCCGCGTTGTAAACGCCGTCTTCCGCGGCGCGGGCAATATAGGCCGGATCGGTCTGTGTGACCGCGTTCAAGCCCGCCGCCAGCATGCCGGCGTCTAATGCTCCCCGAATATTGTCAACCATTTTTTCCCCCACAGACGGTAAACATACTAAGCGTCAAAAGACCGCTTGGGCAGTTTTTAACGCTTGATATTCATCAGGAGAAAATAGAGAGTAGAGAAAACTTATGACCGAGCGCGTTATTCTTTGCGCGCGAGGAAATCCCCGAAGGCAACCGGCCGAGGGGGTGTTTTCCGCGTGTCTACACGGAAAATCTGGGGGGGGGGGGGGGGGGGGGTAACTGTTAATTGATACTAAATTATTCATTGTGTTGTAAAGCTCCTTTTTCTATTCTGCGTGCCAAAACTTCACCTGCTTACAAGGAAGTAATTACCCGCTTATCGATAAAGTATACCTGTAAAATGCATCGAATTTTGTTGGTGTTTTACAAAATCCGCGCGGCGTTATAAGATACATTTATGAGCAACGGAGAACTGCGCGTATTCCCCCTAAGTTCGCATCCGGAAATGGCCGACAAAATATCCGACCTGCTCGGCATCGCGCGCGGACAGATCAAACGCTCCAGATTCAGCTGCGGCGAGTTGTACACCCGTATTTTGGAAAATATCCGCGGGCATGAAGTTTATCTGGTGCAAACTTCCACCGCTGACGTAAACAACGACGTTATGGAATTGCTCATAGCCATCGACTCCTGCAAGCGCGCTTCGGCCAGTTCGATCAACGTGATAATTCCGCATTTTCCTTACAGCCGTCAGGACAAAAAGTCCGCGTCGCGCGAGCCGATCACCGGACGCCTCATCGCCAATCTGCTGGAGGCCGCCGGCATTGACCGTATTATTACTATGGATTTGCACGCCGACCAAATTCAGGGTTTTTTCAATGTGCCGGTCGACCATTTAAATTCATTAGTTTTATTCGTCAAATATTTCCGCAATATTGTCGGCGAGAAAAACAAAGATTATGTCGTGGTGTCGCCGGACACCGGCCGCGCCAAAGCTTGTAAAAAACTTTCCGACAAACTCGAAGTCGATCTGGCGATCCTGCACAAATCCCGTCCCGAGCACAATGTTTCCGAAATCCTGCACGTCATCGGCAATGTCAAAGGCAAAAAGTGTATTTTATTTGACGACATTATTGACACGGCCGGTTCGATCCAAAATGCTTACAATGTTTTGGTCAGTCAGGGCGCCCGGGAAGTATATGTCGCGGCCACGCACGCGGTATTTTCCGGACCGGCGGCTGAGCGTCTCAACTCCTGCGCTCTCAAAGAGATCGTGGTGACCAACACTATACCGCTGGCTAAAGAAAAAGAGATTAAAAATTTGTCGAGTATTGACATCGCGCCGCTTTTTGCTGAAACGGTCAAGCGCAATCATCAGCATGCCAGTATCAGCGAGCTTTATGATATTTAATTAATCGCCACGCGCCCTTCATAAGCGCGCGTCAAAGTCAGTTCGTCGGCATAATCAATATTCGCGCCGGTGGAGAGGCCGTAAGCCAGGCGTGTCAATTTCACCGCGCAGTCTTTGAGTAATTCGGAAATATACATAATCGTCGCCTCGCCTTCCACAGTCGGGTCCAGCGCGAAAAACACTTCCCGAAAAGCGCCGCCGCGGATTTTTCGCACCAATTCCTCGATGCGCAGAACTTCCGGCGTGATATTGTCCAGCGGCGAAAGCAGTCCGCCAAGAATATGATACAGGCCTTTGTAGCCGACCTTTTCCAGGGCTTGGCTGTCGCGCGGCTCGGCCACCACGCAGAGCAAAGCGCGGTCGCGCGTCTGATCGCGGCAAATCTCGCAAGGGTCCTGCAGCGTGATATTGTGGCACTCTGAGCAGTAACGGACATTTTTTTTGACCGCCTGCAGCGCCTGCGTAAAATCATTCACCCAGGCCGGCGACTGGCTCAAAATAAAAAAGGCCAGACGCTGTGCCGAACGCGCGCCGACCGAAGGCATTTTTTGAAAATATTTAGCGAGTTCGTCCAACGGACCCATTACAGCAGCCCGGGTATTTTCAGTCCGCCAGTTACCGCAGAAAGTTTTTGCTGGGCAGTCCGGCCGACCTGCTCCAGCGCTTTGTTAAAAACTTCGTAAATAGTTTTCTCGATCCGGCCGCGGTCATTGGCCGCAAAATCTTTCAGCAATCTCACGCTTTTCAATTTCATCTTGCCGGTGATCTCCACTTCCAGCGCGCCGTCCGCCGAAATTTCCTTGATGACCGTATTTTGCAGTTCCTTTTCCGCCGCGGCCATTTTCGCTTTCATCTCGCCGACCTTTTTTAACATATTGCCCATATCGCCCAATCCGCCAAACATAATTGCCTCCTCTTAATTTAATTTGACTGCGGCGTCAGACATTCCACGCGCAGCGGAAACGAACTGGCCTCTTGCACGACAAAAACACTTTCCTCATTACTCTGGGTGTAAGTGTCGCGCGTAAAAACTACCCAGAACAAATATTTGCCCAGCGCCGTATAATCGTCAGTTTGAATAGTCCAGGCATATTCCTGAAAAGAATTTGGCTCCAGCCGCAACTCGGTTTTTTGCCGGAGGCTGTCCAGCATTTGCCGGTAGTCGTACTGCCGGCCGTCGTCCGGACATTGTTCGAGATAATAAGAAACAGTTATCTTCTCCGGCTGATCCGTGGGATTATTCAAGATTACAGAATGTTTGGCGCTGCCGCCGCGCGGCAAACGCACCAATTCCTGCGGGCCTTTGAGGTCTAGAGCAGCGGCCAGGGACAGCAAAAAACACCAAGCGCAAAATTTACGCAAAATCACACCTGCCTTTGGATTAACTTTTCTAAAAACGCCGCGCGGGTCCGCCGCAGCAAACCGGCGCGCTGTTCGATTACAACAGGCTGATCACAGTTTTTTACCAGCACGGCGTAAAAACCTAAAAATTTGGCCGGCAAAACGTCAGACCAAAGCGCGCCGCCGGCCAGAGCGCATTCCGCTGGACGCACGCCGTATTCGGCCAGCACAGCTTTGAATCCGCTCAACAAAGGCTTGAGCAAAGCGTAATAAACCGGCGTCTGCAAAACGGCGGAAATCCGCGCCAGCCGCGCGCGGTCTAAACTGCCGGAGATTAAAACAGTTTGGAAAGGATAAGTTTTCAATTGTTCAAACCAGTAGATCATGCGCAGGGACGGCTCGGCGCTGTCCGGCGGCAGCACAGCATTGTCCGCGTCGATCAGCAGCAATTTAACGCCGCGCGCGGCCAGACTTTGCAGATTGAGCGCCACAATATCGTCAAGATATTCTTCGGGAGTCAGAAATTCACGCAGCGTTTCTTGCAGAGTCAGAGGCATAATTCGCTCACGCGGCTTTTCTAAACAGGGCATAGAGCGGCGCCGCCAAAAATATCGATGAATAAGTGCCGGCGGCAAAACCGATAAGCATAGTCAAAGCAAAATTTTTGATGCTGACGCCGCCGAAAAGATAGACAGCCAGCACCGCCAGTATAGTTGTAAATGAAGTCATAATGCAGCGTCCCAGCACGCTGCGCAGAGAAGCATCGGCCACCGCCGCAAAATCCGGCTGCGGCACGGGCTGGCGCTCAGACCGCAGATTTTCGCGCACGCGGTCAAAAATAATGATCGTGGCATTGATCGAATAACCGACAATAGTCAACACTGCCGCGATCATGGAAAGATTGAAATCCAGGCGCAGAAAAGACACCGCCCCCAGCGTTACCAGCATGTCATGCAGCAAACACAGCACCGCCGCCAGGCCGGTCCAAAATTCAAAACGGAAAGTGATGTAAATCAGCATGCCGGATAAAACCAAGATGATTAAAACCAAAGCCTGCCTGGAAAGATCACTGCCTGCCGAAGCGCCGATGTTTTCAAAACTCAAAAGCTCATAATTGCCAAAATTTTCCTGCAAAATTCCGGCGAACTGTTCGCGCCGGGCCTCGGACATTTCTATAGTTTTCAGCCGGAAATCTTCCCGGGCTGAATTTTGCGCTTGAATAGTGGTAATGTCCACTCGCTCGCCGCTTAATTTGGCGCGCAATTCCGCCAGCGCGACCGGCTGCTCAAAACGGACAATCCACACCGTGCCGCCGGTAAAATCAATGCCCAGATTAAAAACCTGTCCGGTAGTCCGCCAATTAAAAAGCAAAACGGCCAGACTAGCGGCGATAAACAGGCCGCCCAGCGCAAACCACAATTTGCTCCATTTTACAAAACTCATGCGTCCTCCCTCTGCGTCTTGGGCTGCAAAAATTTCAGCTGATAAAGATTTTGCATAAATAATCTGGTTACAACCAGCGCGGTAAACATCGAGAGCAGCGTGCCGACAAATAAGGTCACGGCAAAACTCTGTATCGCTTTAGTGCCCTGCCAGTAGAGAAAAACCGCCGCCAGTATCGTCGTAACATTGCCGTCCAAAATCGCCGACAGCGATTTATTAAAAGCGTTGTCGATAGCGGAGAGCATTGGCAAACCGCCGCGTAATTCTTCTTTGAGCCGCTCGTAAATAATCACATTGGCGTCCACAGCCATGCCGATAGAGAGGATCAGACCGGCAATGCCGGGCAGGGTCAGCGTGGCGTTCAGCAGGATCAACACCGCCAGGACCAGCGCGCTGTAAACCAGCAAAGCCAAATCCGCCAGCAAACCATTGAACCGGTAAACCAAAAGCATGGCCGCCGCCACCAAAAGCAAAGCGACCACTCCGGCAAATTTCGACTGGTCGATGGCGTCTTGGCCGAGCGTGGGGCCGACCACTTCGTTGTTGAGCACTTCGATCGGCACCGGCAGAGAACCGGCGCGCAATTTGATGACCAGATCCTGCATTTCCGCCACGCTAAACGAGCCGGAAATCTGCGCGCGTCCGCCGGAAATCGGCTCATTGACATTGGGCGCGGAAATGATCCTGCCGTCGAGCAGTATAGCCAGCGGCCGGCCTACCGAACGCAAAGTGGCCGTATAAAATTTGCGCGCGCCTTCCGTATTAAATTCCAGAGCCACCACCGGCCGGCCAAATTCATCGGTCGAAGGATTAACCGCCTTGAGATCATTGCCGGCCATCACCGTGCGGCGCAAAACAATTTGATCCTCGCTGATAATCTCGCCTCTATTATTGTAGCGCGGCACTGCGGCCAGTTCGCCGTCGCCTAGAAAATCCTGCCGTTCTTTTTCCGAAAGCAGTGTAAGATCGCCGGGCACCCATTCCGCCTCTTTAAATTCCAAAAGCGCGGTGGATTTGATCAGCTCCAAAATCCGCGCGTTTTCCGAAGCACTGGCGCCGGGGATTTCCACCACCACCTGATCGCTGCCCCGTGAATAAACCGCGGTTTCGGCCACGCCCAGGCCATTGATGCGGTTTTCCACCACGCTGATAATGCCGTTGAGCACATCGGAAGTGATCGTCTTGACTTCCGCCGTCGGTTTGGCGCGCAAAACCACACTCGTGCCGCCTTGTAAATCCAGTCCCAGCTTGATTTTCCAATGCGGCGTCAGGGTCGGCGAGATTATCCACAGCGCCGCCAGAAAAACTACCAGTATTAAGGAAAACAAGGTTTTATTCAGAGTTGCTTTATTCATCGCGCCCCCTCAAATCTCATCATTTAAAATTTTCCGCCGCAAATCACGCGTTAAGTTTACCAAATAACGAATATTATGAATAGTCATGAGAATTATCGCCAAAATCTCTTTGGCCTGCGCGAGATGCCGGATATAGGCGCGCGAAAAATGCCGGCAGGCGTAACAATCGCAAGTCTCAACCAGCGGCGCAAAATCGGCGGCAGATTTGGCGTTGAGGATATTTTCCAGGCCGTCCGGCGCAAAAAAAGTATTGTGCCTGGCCAGACGGGTCGGCAGCACCGCGTCAAACATGTCGATGCCAAAAGGCACACATTGCTGTAAATTTTGCGGCAGGCCGACACCCATCAAATAACGCGGCTTGTCCGGCGGCAGCAGGGCGGCCGTGTATTGCGCCACGCGGTACAGGTCTGCTTCCGGCTCGCCCACCGACACACCGCCGATAGCGTAGCCGGCAAAATCCAAACCGCGCAAATATTCCGCCGACTCCTGCCGCAAATCTTCGTGCAGACCGCCCTGCACTATGCCAAAGAACGCTTGAACTTGGTTCTGCGCAAAATGCTCCAGCGCGCGTTTTTCCCAGTCTAGAGTCAGGCGCAGATCCTCCGCGACTTTTTCTTTGGCGGCGGTGTGCGGCGAACAAACATCGAGCGGCATCATAATATCCGAACCCAGCTGGCGCTGAATATCCACGACCAGTTCCGGCGTAAATTTATGTTTGACGCCGCCGTCAAACGGCGAGCGAAATTCCACGCCGTCCTGAGTTATTTTACACAGCTTGGCCAGCGAAAAAACCTGAAAGCCGCCGGAATCGGTCAGGATCGGTTTGTCCCAGTGCATGAATTTGTGCAAACCGCCGGCCCGGGCAATCAAGTCCGCGCCCGGACGCAAAAACAAATGGTAGGTGTTGCTCAAAATTATCTGCGCGCCCTGCTCCGCTGTCAGCTCAGGTGTCAGGGCTTTGACAGCGCCGAGCGTGCCTACCGGCATAAAGACCGGCGTTTCGATAGCGCCGTGTACCGTCTCCAGCAAACCGGCCCGGGCGCCGGAGCGCGCCGATTTATGCACCAGCGTAAATTTCATGTCGGCTGCATATAAAAGAAAACATACGTCAGGCGCTCTACCATGATGCCGATAATCCAGACGATGCGCTCCATCAGCAGCGGTATCATCAGCATAAAAATAAAAATGCCCAGCGCCGGCTTGATCTGAAAGCCCAGCTGAAAAACATTGACCTGCGGAGCGACGCGCGAGATCAGGCCAAAAGCAAAGTCCAGCAAAAAAATCACGAGCATTACCGGCGCGGCCAACTGCACCGCAATCGAAAAAATCGTGCCGACCATGCCGGCGATTTCATTCGCGGCGTTGGAAAAATTCCAGACGCCCAGCAGCGGCAGCGCGTCGTAACTTTTGTACAGCGCGGCCAGGATAAAATGCAGGCCGTCGATCATCAAAAAAATCATAATCACCACCCAGCGCAGCAAACGCGCCGTCACCACGCTTTGCCGGCCGGTCGTCGGGTCAAGCATGCTGGCTACCGAGAGTCCCATCTGCGCGCCCATCAAATCACCAGCCGCTTCGATGCCGGTAAAAACAACGCGCGCCACCGAGCCGAGCATGTAGCCAATCAAAAATTCCAAGCCGACCGCCAGCATAAAAAGCAGCATGTCATTGGGCAGACGGGTTTCGGGAAAAGGCACGACAAACCAGAGCAGAAAAGCCAGCGTTACCATGAAAACCGCTTTGAAACTGCGCGAGACAATATTGTCGCTCAAAATCGGCACGGTTACAAAAATGCCGGCTATCCGCGCGATGATTAAAAGAAAAATTTCCAGCTGCAGGACGTTGAGCGCCATAAATTACCGCAGGGTCGGGATCATGGTCCAAAGTTTTTCGCAAAAAGCCACCAGTTGCGAAGCCATAGACGCGACGGTGATCATCAGCATCAGCATCACGATAATCATTTTGGGCACGAAAGTCAGGGACTGTTCCTGGATCTGCGTCAGCGCCTGAAAGATCGCGATAATCAAGCCGATCACCAGACCGAGGCCGATAGACGGCAGGGACAAAGTCAAAATGAGAATAATGCCGTCATTCATTAAACTGCTGAGCGTGTCTATATTCATTTATTGGCGCTCCGTTTGTGTCAAGTAAAAGACTGCACCAAACCGCGGGTAATCAAAAACCAGCCGTCGGCCAGCACAAAAAGCAAAATCTTAAACGGCAGGGAAATCATCACCGGCGAAAGCATAAACATGCCGAGTGAAAGCAGGACATTGGACACGACCATGTCCACCACGATGAACGGCGCGAAAATCACAAAAGCGATCTTGAACGCGGTGGTCAACTCGGAAAGAATAAAAGCCGGGATCAAAACATAAACCGGCACGTCTTTGATGTCTGTGATCGGCGGAATTTTGGAAAACTCAATAAAAAGCACGAGGTCTTTTTCCCGGGTCTGGCGCAGCATAAAATTTTTGAGCGGCAAGAGGCCGTTTTCAAAAGCTCTTTGCTGAGAAATCACGCCGTTATTGTAAGGCTGAATGGCGGAGCTGTTAATTTCCTGCCAGACCGGAGTCATGACGTACATGGTCAGAAAAAGCGCCACGGACACAATGACAGCCGAGGGCGGCGTCTGCTGCGTGCCGATAGCCGAACGCACAAAACCCAGCACGATCACGATGCGCAAAAAAGAAGTCGTGGTCATCAAGAAAAACGGCAGCAAAGAGATCAGCGCCAGCGAAAGCAGCAGCGTGATATTTTGGCTGAACTGCACCGTGCCGGTCACTTGATTGAGATCAAAAGTCAGCGGCGAAACCGCCGGCGCGGCGGACAGCGCGGACAACAGCACAGCTCCCAGCCAGAATTTTTTATTTTTGAGCATGATTTTTCCTTGGGTTCGTAACTTTTGCCGATTTTAACACATTATTCTTTTTGGCAAAGTCCGCCAAATAAGCGGCAAAATCTTTTTTGGGCAGCGCCGTGTATTTCAATTTGCCGGCCGGCAGATCATAACAGGCCGTTTGCTTATTGCTGACGATCAGCAATTTGTGCGCGCCCTTGATTTCCAGCACATAGGCGGCAGTGCCCGGCTCAATAACCAGCCGTTCTTTTAAAACCAAATTGGCCTCTGGAGAAATGCGGCCGCCGTTGACGCGCGGCAGCAAATATTTGTACCAGTAATAAGTAAAAATCAACAGCAGAATAATGACAGCCAGCGATTTGAGCAAAGAGCGCAGATAGACGCCGGAGGAACTGACATACAAGGGCGCGGCCGCTTCCTCGGCAGCCGCCGCCGTCGCCAGCAGGATAATTAAAACCCGCAGCATTTTAACGGCTGATGACTTTGGTTACTTTTACTCCGTAGTTTTCACCAACAGCCACGATTTCCCCCTGAGCGATGAGTTGCGAATTGACCATAATTTCCACCGTCTCGCCGGCTTTTTTGGCCAGCTCGATCACGTCGCCTTTGGACAACTGCAAAAGCTTTTGCAAATCGACGCGCGTCTTGCCGAGCATCACGGTTACGTCCACCGGAATATTGCCGAAAAGTTCTTGGCTGAATTTCGCACCGCCGCCGGACGGATGCAGCTCGTCCAACGCTACAGTGTTGTATTCTTTGTTATTAGAACCGGCAGCCGGCTGCTGCTCTCCGATGCTTTCGCCAAACGCCACTACTTCGGCCATAAATTTCCCCTTTGTTTTATATTTGCATTATCGCTTTTTTTATTTTAAATCGTCAATATCCCAGGTAAAATCATCGTCAGAGCCGGCGCTTTCTTCCGGCAAATTTAATTCTTCAAGCAGCGGGTCTTTTATTTCCATTTTGCTCTCGTCAACTTTGCCTTCTTCCGTATAGGCCACGCTTTGTTCGTCAACCACCGGCGGCGCATAAGGCACGGCCGGCTCTTGTGTTTCCGGCTCGGGAACTTCCGCGGCCGGCTCTGGAACAGCGGCGGATTCCGGCGCGGCGGCTGGTTCTGGCGCAGGAGGCGTTTCCGGCGGAGCGGACACGGCCGGTTTAATTTCTTCCGGCGCGGCGGGAGGCGGCGCCGGGGCAGCCACGGCCTGTTCGGTTACGCGCGGCGCGGCAGACACTTTTGGCGCGGCCAAATTGTAAAACTTGGGCTTGTGGTCAATAATTTTTACAGCGTAGCGGCTGCCGCGTTTGCCTAGCTTCACGAAAAATTCGCCTTGTTCAGCCACAGACATGACCAAGGAGTCGGTAACTTTTTCATTGAGCTGCAGAATATCGCCCGGCGCCATAGTCAAAATATCGCCGACCGAAACGCGTGTCGCGCCGATCTTAATATTGACGGGAACTTGCGTGCCGGCAACCGCGCCGGAAACTAACTGCACAGTCATTTTTTTCGGCTTGGCGTTTTTCTTGGCGGCGTAGGCAGCCTGCATTTTTTCCAAATCTTTGACTGTGTAAACAAACCAAAGCGCCGCGGGTTTATTGTCCGCCAGATAAAAAGTCTGCGAAAAAACCGCCATTTCCTCGTCTTTTTTTAATTTGGTTTCGGGCTTGAGTTTCGGC
This sequence comes from Candidatus Termititenax aidoneus, assembly GCA_003864455.1. Lineage (GTDB taxonomy): Bacteria > Margulisbacteria > Termititenacia > Termititenacales > Termititenacaceae > Termititenax > Termititenax aidoneus. The sequence goes on from BGZN01000001.1 coordinate 124,423, forward strand.
GCAAAAATCTCGCCGGCCGTCTCGCCGGAAAAAGCGTCCAGCAAATAAGTTTTGTACGACTTGAGTATTTCCTGCCTCAATAAAGCCAGCGCCGGTTTTTCCAGATCGGACAGCGTGTCGCCTAATTTTTTGACCGCCAAACCCTGTCCGCCGTAAAAACGATCAAGCAGCGCGTAAGCCAGCGTATTATCCAGCAGCACTGTAAAACCGCCCTGCGTTGTCGCAACCTCAAATGAAGTTACCGACGACGGCGCTATATTCAGAAAATCGGCGTATTTCAACTGCAGCGCCGCCGACTCTTGAATGCCGCAGGAAATTTTGAGATTCTGGCTCAAAACATCGCCGAAAAAATCCGCCCATTTGTGGTGAATTTCCAGCAATTCATCGACCTGCTCGACAGTCAACCCGCCCAGTTCTAAATCGTTGGTGTAATGCTCGCGGGGTCTGTACTCATACCAATTGCCGATAACTTGTTTTAAGCGAATATCTTTAAGTTGCACAGTAGCCATTAAATTACCCCAGCAATTTATTGATGACTTGTGAAATCTGATCGCTGGCGATCTTGATCGCGCTCAACACTGCTGACATCGCGCGCTGCACTTCAATGGCATCGATGGTCTCGCCGGTATAGAACACATTGGATTTTTCCAGCGATTGCGCTTCGACTGTGCCAAAAGAACCATCGCCGGGAACGCCGGTAGTCATCGTGCCGGACACCACGGATTCTTTGAGCAGCGAGCCGTCGTATTGAGTAAGACCCTCAACATTGGTAAAATCCGCCAGTGTAATCTGGCCGATCTGTGCAGCCTCCTCTTGTCCCGCTTTATACAGCGAATAATTGCTAAGCAAAACGCCGTTGGGTCCCCAGCCCAGATCAGTAGCTTCGCTGGCTGTGAGAGGCCCCCCGTCGCCCATCAGCATATTGCCAGAGCCGTCAACTATATATCGTCCGGTTGTGTCGACGTGAAAACTGCCGTTGCGCGTGTAATAAATTGTCGAACCGCCGTCCGGTGAAACCATAAACAAACCGCGGCCGGAAACCGCGCAGTCCAGCGCTCCGCCTTCGCCCAGCGCGCCTTGCGCAAAATCCAAACTAATCGAACCCAGCGTTACGCCTGAGCCAAACTGGATCGGATTTAATTCGCCGGTCAGCCCTGTGCCTTGAAAACCCTCATTGACCACATCATTGAACACTGTTTTGAAAGACTGCTTCAAGGCTTTGTAGCCAGTGGTCGCCATATTCGCGCTGTTGTTGGTGCTAATACGCAAACTTTGACTGAACGCGCTCATCGCATTTTTGGAACGCCGGATAATATCCAGCAAACCTACTGTATCCATAAATCCTCCTTATACAGCCGTGATCGATTTTATCTCGTCCAGCGTCAAATCAAATTTATCATCTATTCTAAACAGTGGTTTTTGCACATTTTCAATATCGACGCGCGTTACGCGGCCGGTTTTAGTCAGACCGTCCGCCGGATCGACATATTCGACAATCTGGCCGACCCATTTGAGATTTTCCGTGGCGTTGGTGTAAGCCTGCAAGCCGCGCAAAGTTTCCTCGACTTGATAAGACTGCAAAGCGGTCGTCGACGAAAGGAACGAGAAATCCGAAGTGATGCCCTGCGTGGAAAAAAGACTGCTCAAGGCGCTGTCCGTCGATGAAGTCAAGCCCAGTGCAGAAAAAATATCCGACGTTCCGCTACTCGAACCGGACAAGCCGTTGTAACTGCCGAGACTGCTGTAAAGGCTGTCGTCGTTGGAATCAGTGTCGGAAAACACATTGGTCGCGGAAAGCAAAAGATTAACATTGCGCCGCTGTATTTCCTCAACCCAAATCGGGAAAAATTCCGGATTTTCCTCCAAATCTTTAATGGAAGTTATGGAACTAGTTTGAGTTTGAGAGCCTGTCACACCGCTTACCGCGTCTACCATTTGTTTCCCCCTTTAAGCAAGGTAATTAACCAACACATCGCGCATTAACGCGTATATTTCTTTGATTATAGCATTTTGGGGCAGTGTCTTCAATACGCCAAAATCATTTTGTCCGGTTTCTGACGCCAGAAATTCCCGCTCCAACTGCTCATGCCGCCGGCCGGAATAACCGGAAAAATCCAGATCCGCCAAACTAAAACCGTACTGCTCCAGCAGATCTTTTAGCTCAGGCTGAGCACTCTCCAAAAGACGGCGGGTCTCCGCGCCGGAAGCAAAAGCGACCTGCAATTTTTTTGACTCGGCAAAAATATAAATATCCAGCTTGCCTAGATCTTCCGGCTCAAGAGCAAATTTAAGTTTAAGTACCTGGCCGTCTTTTTTGGCCTGAATGGTTTTCATTAGCTCGGCGTAAATCTCGGCAAAAGGCACGGCCGGAACAGCCGGCGCGGTCTGCGCAGTCTTGGCGGGCAAGTCTATTCTCTCCACAGACGCGCCGCGGTAATTTACTTTGTCGACGACTTTTTCCAACTGGGTTTGAATTAAAGCAGCCGGCGCGGTCTGCGCCTCCTCTGTTTGTTCGGCAGGCTCGTCAGCGTCAATTTTCGGTTCTGTTATTTCAAGTTTGTCCGCAGCTTTTTGCTCCGTTTGGGGCAAAAAAACTTCCGGAATTTCAGCACCGGACAAAATAGCGGCGAGTTCAGTCTGCGGCGCGGTTTGGGGTTTGGGCCGCGGCAAAAGCGGCGGCTCTGTTTGTTCAGAATGGGCTTGCTCCGCCGCGGCGGTCTTTTCCTGCGCCGCGCCGACCGCTTGATCCAGGATCAAGGCAAAATTTTCATTTACAGCTGCGCCCGCTGAGACGCGCGTCAGTTCCGTCCGGGTCTGTGTTTTTAAGACGGCCAAATTAATTTCCATGCCAGCCCCTTTTAGCAATTAATTATTCAAAATATCTATTTCGTTGCGCACGCGGCTGTCCGCAAAAAGCCAGCGCGCAAATTCCCGTCTGGACAACAGATTCTGCGGCGCGGCCGCATTAATGCCGCCCGTGCTCAAAGCCCGATACCAAGCGGAAGCTTCTTGCTGGGTAATTTTGGCCTCCGGCCGAAAATTATTATTTGCTTCTTTTATTATACCACGGTCGACCAGCAGTTTGATCGACGGCGCTGACCAGCGATTGGCCGCCACATCGCTAAATACCGGCTGCGCGACTTGCTGCGGCGTAGCGCCAATCATGCGCACCAGCAGCGCCGCCACTTCCTCGCGCGTCAGTTCTTGATTGGGGTAAAAATCTTGCCCTTCTTTGAAATAGCCGAGCGTCGCCAGATATTCGATCAGTCCGCGCTCCGGCACGCTCTGAATATCCTGATAAGTCAGCAAACGCAAGCCTCTTAAACGCACAGTTTGCGCGCCGTTGTCCACGACAATATTATTCTTGCCGGCCTCCAGTGTAACGACCTGCGTAAAAGAACTGTCGCTGCCGGCGCGCACCGCGCGGCCGTTGACGCGCACTTCTTCCACACCGCCGCTAAAACCGCTCAGGGTCAAGGCGTTTTGCTTGACACGAAAATTATTTTCAGGGTAAGCCACGAGCAAACGGGTGCGGCCGTCGACGGCTATAGAGTCGCCGCTGCGCGTAATCGGCCGCGCGGCGGAAAGCCGGTCATAGCGCGCCAAAAAACTTTGATAGTCATCGGCCGTTATTTTTTTTTTTGCCGCCGCGTTGTTCAGCTCTTCCGCTTGAATGATCAATCCCGAACGGTCTTGCACATTGTCCGGCGCCGCCACATCCTCCGCGCTTTCGTATTCGTCAAAATTGCGGTACTGCTCCAGCAGATTTTTGTAGAAATCCGTGTTGGCCAGCATGGTGATAAATTGTTCGCGGGTCAGCGCGGCAGTGTCCGGAATATCGGCGGCCACCGTGGTGTCATCGGCTTCTTTGCCGTCCCATTCATTGAGCATTTCACGCGCGGCCGCCAGAGACAAAGGCTCGGCGCTGATTGTATTGCCGCCGGACGCGCCTTTCAAACCATTGAGGATTAGCTGCGCCTCGCCCCTGGTGATCGGCTGCCCGCCGTCAAAACGGCTGAACCGCGCGTAAGCGCTGGCCGCGTTGTACTGCAAATTATCCAAAGTGTCCGGCTTGTCGGAAAAAGCTTTCACGTATAGAACGCGCGCTGTGCGGATCTCCGGCTGCGCGTCTTCCGTCGGCTCAGCCGGCTCAGCGCCGCTTTGCACGCGGATAATATTGCGGCCTTCCCGCAAATTGACCCTTGCTAAGAAAACACCTTTTTGCGCCGGCACGGTAACCCCGTTGAGCAGCACATGATCCGCGCCTTTGACCAAGCCTTTGACCTCAATTAACTGGCGGCCAACTATGGAACGATCCAGCGGGGACAAAATGCGCAGATTTTCCTCCGCGGTCTCGTCCAAACTGATCAAGCGGCCGTTGACGTACAGATCGGCCAGCACCCGCTGCTCGTAAACCGGCAAAGCGGAAAGCGGTGTTTCCATAAACTGCTCGCCGTAACCGGACTTCCAATCGTACAGTTCATTGATCCTGCGCTGCGCGGTCTGCACAGCGGCCAGCATCGCGGCGGCTTCCACGCGGGTCAATTCGCGGTCAGGGTAAAATTTTTCCTGCGGCGAAATAATGCCGGCTTCCAGCGCGGCGGCCACCTGCGGGGCGTACGGCAGATAAGGCGGCACATCTTCAAAAATTTGCTGCGCCAGATTGCCGCCGCTTAAATTCTCCATAAGCACAATCGCAGACACCGCGTCTTTGCGGGTAATAAAAGCGCCAGGGATAAAACCTCCGGCCTGCAATTCCAAATAACCGGCGTCCAGAGCGGCTTTGATATATGGCGCGTTTTCGTCAGTGGAAAGCACATCCGGCGCGATATTGACCGGATCTGGCAAAAGCTCCAGCCCTTTGAGCAGAACCAGCGCCTTGGCAAACTCAGCGCGTGTCATAAAATCTTCGGGGCGGAAATAAGTCGGGGCTTCGGGGTCGTTGCTCATGACCCCCAAGGAGAGCAGCGAAGCGACTTGATTGCGCGCCCAGGAAAAACCGCCCAAATCATCAGCTTCCTGAATTTTTAAAACCCGCACCGCCGTCGAGACTGTCTGTCCGGCCTCGTCGATCATGACAATCTCCACCACGTTTTTGCCTTCCTGCGCCAGCTCGATCGGAAAATTGAAGCGGCCGTCCGCGTCCGGAGTAACGGACTGCTCGCCGACCGCCACGCGCACTGTGCCTTCTTTGGCGACGCCGCGGACATTGATAGAACTGCGCGGCGTGATTGTGCGGTCGCGCGGCGCGGTAACAAATCTGGCGGAGTAAACATCTTCCGCGACATCCGAGCGATTGCCAAAACCGTCGACCGCGACAGTGCGCAAAGTGATTGCCGAATTGTAATATTCCGGAGCGATATTCCAAGAGCCCAGCCAGTCGCCGCTCTCGTCCTCCAGCAGCGTGATCTGCGAGCCGTCCGGCAAACGGGTCAGCACAGTTTCGACTTCTTTATTTACCGAAACGCGGATCGTAATGGCGTCGCCGCTGCGTGCGATAGTCGTGCTGATCATCGGCTTGATCTGATCGGTGTACAGCGTTACCACATTGGACGGCTCGCTCTCTACAAACTGTTCATATTTAGCGACGGCGTAAACACTGTTTTGGCCGTCATCAAGATAAATGTTGTCGGCGTTCCAAATGCCGCCGGCATCAGCTTTGACAGTCTTGCGCAGACGCTCGTTGACATAGACCGTTATATCAGCGTTTGGCTCGGCCGTGCCGTTGACCGCCGTCAAATTGGCGGTCAGATTTTCCGACTCAAAACTGGAAATAATTTCCGGCGTTTTGGTTTTGGAAACGCCGCGCAAAGTGATTGAAATATAATGCACATTGTCAAAAGGCAGCGGAAAAGTGCGAAAAGCATAATCCAGGGACAAGGTGTATGGATTGCCGTCAAAGCCGGTAATCGAAAAGACCCGGTAGCCCAAGCCGTAAGTCGGATAAAAATCATCGAGACCCGCGCGCAAAGACAGCGATTGATCCGCGATATATTCCAAACCAAAATGCAGGCCGTTATTGTCAAAATCGCCGGCCGTGATAAATCTCTGGCCAAACAACTCAAAAGGCTTGGCCGCGCCGAGACGCAGATTCATTTGATAGCCGGACGAAGTGCCGACTTCACCGCCTTCTTCGGACGGCGCCTCCGCAAAAGCTGGAGCCATCAGATTTTGAATACCCAGGCCCAGCGCCAAATCGCCCAGCTCGCCAATGAACGGCAGCGCCGGCAAACTCAAATCAAAACGTATTCCAGCGTCCAAGCCCCAGCCGGAGAGCGTTTCACCAGCCAGTGTGGAATACGCCAGTTTAAAAGTGCCCCCGTAGCCGATATTCTTGAGAAAAGAAAACTCGCGCGGCCCCTGCTGCGCGTAAGTCAAACCCAGAATATTTTCCGCGTAACTGTAGCGCTGGCCGGTGCGGTAAATCCGCAGTTCTTCACCTTCGATAGTCGCGTCGGTCTCGGGAATATCATTGACGCCGTAAGAAAAATAACTCACGCCGAAAAATCCCAGCGGCGTCGGCACGATAGAAACGATGTCCAGAAATTTATAGGTGTTTAAAAATTCGTAGCTGCTCAAACCAAACTGCAGTTTTTGATTGCTGGCCAAAATCGCCGGATTAGCGCGCAGAGCGTTGACATCATCGCCCGCCGCAACCACCGCGCCGCCCAAGCCGATAGAGCGCGCGCCCAAGGCGTAATTGGTCGGGTCGACAGACTGGCGGTCCGCCGCCCAGACTAAGGCCGCCGCCGTGAATAAAATTATTGCCCAAAATTTACGCACGCTACTTTACTCCAAACCTGGTAACAACTTCATGCCGCTTGCCAGAACCTTTGAAAGTCATGCGCAGGACATACACGCCTCGGCCAACTTTGCCGCCGCTGGAAAAATCACCCGCCCAGGTGTACATGTTATAACCGGGCAAAACTTTCAGCTCTTCCTCGCGATACACCTCGCGGCCGGTTACGTCGTAAATACGGACAGTCATGACGCCGCTGTCCATACTGTTATTTTCAAAACCGACATAGAGCGGGCCGGTATCCGGGTCGTACGGCGTGGGATACGGCAAAACTTCTTTGATCTCCATGGTCTGGCCGACTGGAAGTATCTCGTACCGGAGAGTGGTTTCCTCTATCGTGTCATTAGGGTTGTCCGGATTGTTGGGGATAATCCGTATAACACCCGCTGTTCCGGCGCTGGTCTCCGGAAAATTTTTCTCCGGAAAATAAATAGTCGCGTCCGTTTCGCTCAAAAACCAATCTTCGTATCTTTTCAGCAGGATGCCATTTTGATAGATCATAAAATTATAATTGAGCTGCGCTTCCAGCTCGGCGTTTAAAGATATAGTTAGGCTGGAATTTGGCGGTATTTTATCGCCATTTATAAAAACTTTGGTCAAACCTTCTTCACCGATGCCGGAGTTCGTAAAACTAATACCGCCCGGCAAAATATACTCCGGCCAGGACGAAGCTGTAACTATAGAGCCGGAGCCGTTTAGCTGCAGAGTAACGTAACCCGGTATGCTGGGCGCCGGTATGCTACCGGAACCCAATCCGGCGGCGGCCGAGCGAAATCTCTTGTCCGGGCTGTAATAAGCGCGGTAAGCGGCCGGCGGCGCGTCTGGCGAGCCCTGCATGTAAGAACCAGCCTCGTTGCTAATATCGTAGAGAACCTGCGCGTCAACATAAACCGTGCCGTTGGTTTTAAGCTTCTGCGCGGTTACGGTAAAAGTAGCCACTGTCGGCTCATTATAAATCGGCAGTATATTGCCGAAAGAAAGCGGGTTAGACCATGTAAACTCGCTGCTGATATCCGAACGTTCCGTCGAATCCGAACCAAAATCGCTGCCGGCATAAAAAACCGGACGCGTGCTGTTCAGATTGCTGGAAGGATGGAAAACAACTTCCATCTGCACGGCAGGACCCGCGGCAGGCGGCCGATCAACCGACTCAGACTCATTGTAAATAGGCACAAACACATAAAAAGTTTGCCCGGGTTCGATAGAGGTAATATCATTACCAATATTATTGAGACCACCCGAAGTATCGGTAACGCGTATCGGCCCTATCAAAGCGCGGTTAGGATACAAATTAATAAAAGCCGGTCCGGGCGGCGCGGCGGGACTCCAAAACGAGGCGCTGGAATTGGAGTTTCTTGAATTTGTCGAAACAGAAATCCCGACGACTTGCGCCTGCGCGGACATGCCTTTGGCGGCTAGCACGCCGATGTCGTAAACCACATAATATTGATTTGGCCCGGGCTCCAGAGTCTGGCTGCGAAAAACGACTTTTTTGCTGTCCAGGATATCGCCGACGCCGACTAAGCTGGGTGTCTGCTGGCCGGACAAAACCGGCGGATATTTATAAAGCAGGACACGGTTAACCCCCTCGTCAGTCAGCTTCTGAAAAGTGCCTCCGGCGTTGGCTACTTCGATAACCACATTTTGGATCGGCTGATGTGTGTCCGGCACCAGATAAGAAAAATCGATCATTCTGATACCGCGCTGCCCGGCCACGGCCGAAAGGGGATCGTGAACCAGCGCGTTCGCTGAGATCAGCCAAGCGTCGGCCAGCCGGCAGACAACCGAGATATTGGTGCTGGCGGCAGAGCCCAGACGCAAACTAGAAGCATTGCCGTTGTTTAAAACACCGCTGCCGCCGATCAAGCGGCAGGTCAAAGTTTTGCCGGTGGGGAAACCCGCGCCAAGCTCATACAAGACATAAAAAACCTTTTCCGAAAGCTGCGTATTTGGCACGCCGCCGCCCGAGACGCTGTAGGCCGACAAGGTGATAGTTTGACCAAAAGGCAGCTCTACGATCTCCTTGGTGTTCCCGTTTTTATCATAAGAAAGCAGGCCGGTGTCGCAGACAATGGTTTCCCTGTCCGGACCGGAATAATCCCCGTCGCCGTTGTCCGCCAGCAAAATTATCCGGCGCACACTTTCATCGCGGTTTTCCGTGCTGGTGGCGAAATTTTCCGCGCTGCCCAGGCTAAGACTTTTAATCCCGACTTCCGAAGTTTCCGCGCGCAGAGTGAATTGCATAATCGCAAAAGTAATATTCGCCGGCACGCCGGTCGAATTGCTCGGCAGCATGGTTTTCAGACTACTCGGCTTATACACCAAACCATTGGCTTTGACTTTAATGGAATAAACATAACTGTCCGAGATCTGCACCGCCTCATTGTCGCCCTCTTGAAGGCTGTCGATTTTCGCATTCACAAAAACATCTGTCCCGCCAGTAATTGAATATTTGGCTGTCGCAGAAATTTTGTAATAAATAGCGTAGTTAGTGGTAGACGCAGAACCTGTATGGGTAAAAGAAAGCTGATAAGCAGCGCCTCCCTCGATAGGACGGCCGCTGGTATTGGACACCGGCGAGCCGCCGGAGTAGTCACTGTTTAAACCGCTCCTCAATTCCACGCTCTCAATGCCGTCGGCATCAAACAGCAGATCGGAGGAAATAGCATTCACCAAGCGTATCTTTAGCGTGCCGCCGGCGCTGCCGTGTATGCTGAAAACTTTTACTAGAACCGTGTCGGATAGGTAAGCCTCGTTAGCCGGAGGAACATCCCTGACGGTCAAAGGCGGATCGTTGAGCGCAAACAGCGCCGCCGCCTGCAAGACAAGCCCCAAACCTAAACCCAGATATTTAATGCGCAAAATGGAATTTCCCCTTTCCCCTGTTAAGTATAAATTATATATTATCAAAGCCAAACAAACAATCAAAATATCGTGTTATAATAATATCGATAAACGGGGGCGGGCAGCTTGCGTAAATTATTATTTTTTCTCACACTGATTTTGAGCAATGTTTTAGCCGAAATAGACGTCATCGCTGAGCTGGGCGCTACACATGTTGATCTCTTGCGGCAAAAAGGCGCGCCCAACGCGATACTGCCGGTGCGCCAGGGACGGCCTGATGACGACGATGTGGCGTTCGTTTACGGCGACAGTTATTTTTATCTGTACAACAATCATTTTTACCGCGCTTTTTTTTCCAAAAGACACAGCGGCGAGATTTACAAAGGCTTAAAGATCGGCGACAGCAAAGGCGAATTGACCAAACTCTGGGGCAATAAATACGATTTGGAAAAAGACGGCTTGGTCTGGCACAAAGACGGCTATATTATTGTGGCCAAGATCACCACAGAAAATCAGCTGGAGTCGATTTGGTTTATCAAGGATGTGAATTAAAAATGAATTTCGATTTTTTAAATTTTTTACATCTCCGGCGGCCGAAAATCGGCCTCGCGCTGGGCGGCGGCAGCATGCGCGGTCTGGCCAATGTCGGCATTTTGAAGGGGCTGGAAAAACACGGCGTGCCGATCCACTGCATCTCCGGCACCAGCGCTGGCTCGATAGCCGCCGCCCTTTACGCCGCCGGCCAAACCGCCGCGGAAATAGAAGAAATCGTTTTGAACCTTGATTGGTTTAAAATCGCCAGTTTGAGTCTGAGCGGCCAGGGCATGCTCAATCCCGCCAAGCTGCAAAGATATTTGGACGCGCTGCTGCCGGTCAAAACTTTTGGCGAGACCAGGATCCCGCTGCATATTTCGGCCAGCGATTTGCTGACCGCGCAGGAGTATGTGTTTGAACGGCCTGACGAGGAGATCGCCCTGGCCACGGCGGTCAGTTGCTCGATACCCGGGGTTTTTTCGCCGAGCGCGTACCGCGGCCGTTATCTGGTTGACGGCTGTTTGGTCAACAACATTCCCTTGAGCGTTCTCGCGGCGCATCGCCCGACAGTTTATATCGGCGTGAATGTGATCCCGCGCGGAACTATGCCGGAAAAGCCGCGCAACATTTTTCAAATCTTTTCGCGCGGCTATGACATTTATGAATTGAGCAATCTGGCGCGCTATCAAAAATACAAACCGCTGCTTCTAGAGCCGCTCCAAGAATACGTCAAGCCGGAACTGAAGCCTGGCAAAGATTTTTACCGCAAATTGATCCAGGCCGGTGAAACAGAAATAGAAAGACAATTGCCGCGGCTGAAAAAACTCGCGCGGGTAAAATGAGCCACACGCCGGTACTGCTGCAGGAAATCCTCGCGGGCTTAAATTTACGCAGCGGGCAGACTATCGTGGACTGCACTTTTGGCGGAGGCGGCCACGCGGCGGCTCTAGCCCGGCAGGTCCGGCAGGTACTCGCTTTTGACCGGGACCCCAATGCGCCAAATTACGCCGCGGATATTCTAGCGGCCAATCCCAATATTAAACTGGTGCCGGATAATTTTTCGCGGCTGGCCGAATATATCATCGCGCCGGTCGACGGCTTTGTTTTTGATCTGGGTGTTTCGTCTTTTCATCTGGATTTGCCGGAACGCGGCTTTAGCTGGCGGCAGGACTGCGCGCTGGATATGCGCATGGACACGCGGCAGGCTTTGACCGCGGAAAAAATCGTCAATCAATACGCGGAAAAAGAACTGGCCGATATTATTTATAATTACGGCGAAGAAAAATACTCACGGCGCATCGCCAAAAATATTTTGGCAGCGCGGCAAAAAAATAAAATTACAACCAGCGCGCAGTTAAAAGAAATAATTTTACGCAGTGTCTCCGGCAATTACACCGCCAAAAACATTTCGCTGGCGCGCGTCTTTCAAGCCCTGCGCATCGCGGTCAATGACGAGCTGAATATTCTGGCCGGCGCTTTGACCCAAGCGGCGGATTTATTGAAAACCGGCGGACGCCTCGCGGTGATTTCTTTTCATTCGCTGGAAGACCGCATCGTCAAAAATGTTTTTCGGGATTTGCAGCAAAAAAACATTCTCACCCTATTGGCCAAAAAACCGCTGCGGCCAAGCGCGGTGGAAATTCAAAACAATCCGCGCGCCCGCTCCGCCAAACTGCGTCTCGGAGAAAAAAAATGAAAAAACAAAACTTAAACCGCCTGCTGATTTTATTGGCCGCCGTTTTGGTCTGCTTGTCAGCGGCTCTGCTCTACAAACAAATCCCGCTGCTCCAGCTGCACAAACAATTAACCGCGCTGGAAAATCAAATCCAGCAGCTACAGTACGAAAATGAGCTGCTGCAAATCGAACTGGCGCGGCACACCGGATTGGAATATCTTGACGCGCAGGCCGCGCGGCTGGGCTTGATCCGTCCGGCCAATATCCGTTTTATCCAAAAAAATGCGCCGCCGCGGAGCAAGCCATGACGCAATTTGAGCGTTTGCGCGCGGTCAGTTTATTTACGGCCTTGCTGTTTTTGCTGGTTGTCGGCCGGCTTTTTTATCTACAGATCTGGAAACACCAAGATTATCAGACCATGTCGCGGGAACAATTGCATAAAGAAAACGAACAGCCGGCCAAACGCGGCAGCATTACCGACCGCAACGGCATCCTGCTGGCCGCGACAGTCGCCGCGAGAACCGCGTATCTAGACTGCTCGGAAATTCAAGACCTGCCCGCCACAGCCGCGCATCTGGCGGCTGTGTTGAACCTTCAGCCCAACGCTGTCCTCGAAAAGATCAAAAATCAAAAATACACTATTCTGCTCAAACGCCGGCTCAGCGAACAGGAAGAAAACAAATTAAGAACCTTAAATATCCGCGGTGTGTATTTCACCGACGATCAGCGGCGCGTCTATCTGCGCCGCAATCTGGCCGCTCATGTTTTGGGCTTCGTCAACGCCGATAATCAAGGCGGCGGCGGACTGGAGTATTCGCTGGACAGATATTTGCAGGGCATACCGGGCAAATTACTTTTTGAAAAAGATGTGCGCGGCCAAGAGCTGTACATCAGCAACCGCGTCGTGGTCGAGCCGCGCGACGGCGACAATATTCAGTTGACTATCGATGAGTTTTTGCAGTACATCGCGCATAAATATTTAGCCGCCGCGCTGCAAGAAACGCGCGCCGACAGCGGCAGCGTGATCATTATGGACACGCGCAGCGGCCAAATCCTGGCTATGGTTTCGCTGCCGGATTACGATCCCAATCAATATTTTAAATATCCCGCGGGCAATTTGCGCAACAATGCCGCGGGCTTCAATTACGAACCGGGCTCGGTTTTCAAAACGATTACCGTCGCCGCGGCGCTGGAACTGGGGCTGGCCGCGCCGAACACTACTTTTATCAACGGCAATGTTTTCGACCATGCCAAACACCAGATCCGCGAATCGCATCCGCTCAAAGACCCAGACCGGCCGCGCTATCTCAAGGACATTTTGATCGAATCGCTCAATATCACTTCGGCCAAATTAGCTCTGGCTATTGGCAAGAATAGAATGCACGATGTCCTGCGCCGGTTTCGGCTGGATCAACACGTCGGAATTTTGCCCGGCGAAGAAAGCGGCCTGCTCACACCGCTGGACAAAGTCGACGCGCACAGCGAAGCGGTTTATGGTTTTGGCCAAGCTTTTTCGGTAACGCCGCTGCAAATGCTCGCCGCGGTCAACGCCATCGCCAATGACGGCGTGTATGTCAAGCCAAGCATCGTGCAAAAAATTTATGACAACAAAGGACAGGTGCTCAAAGATTTTACGCTGCGTCCCGAAAAACAAAGGATCATCTCGCCGCAAACCGCGCGCGCTATCCGCTTGATGCTGCAGGAAACCGTGCAAAAAGGCACGGCGGCGCTGGCCGGAATTTCGGGTTACTCGATAGGCGGCAAGACCGGCACTTCGCAAAAAGCGCGGCCGCGCGGCGGCGGCTACTACGCCAATGATTACATCAGTTCTTTTTGCGGATTAGTGCCGGCGCTAAAACCGCGTCTGACGATTTTGGTGGTCATTGACAATCCGCGCAACCGCCAGCATCAAGGCGGCTATGTCGCCGCGCCGGTTTTCCGCGAGATCGCGCGGGAAGCGGTGCGTTATCTGGCGATACCGGAAGATCTGTAATTATTTGAAATTATCCCCGCACAATCTCAATCACATCTCTAGCAATAATAAACTCTTCATTGGTCGGGACGACGTACACTTTTATTTTAGAAGATGGACTGGAAACCAAACGCTCGGCGCCGCTGTGTTCCTGATTTTTGGCGTCGTCTAGTTTTAATCCCAGAGCTTCCATGTCCGCGCAAACCGCCTGCCGGAAATCCGGACTGTTCTCGCCAATGCCGGCGGTAAAGATCAGCGCGTCCGCGCCGTTGAGCGCGGCTAAATAAGCGCCGATATATTTTTTGACCGAATAAGCCTGCATGCGCAAAGCCAGTTGGCAGCGCGCGTCGCCTTTAGCCGCGCCAGCCAGTATATCCCGCTGATCGGAAAAACCGGAAATCCCCAGCATGCCGCTTTCTTTGTTGAGACGGGACATTATCCGGTCGACAGTCTCGCCGGTTTTACTGACAAGAAATTGCACAATGGCCGGATCAAGATCACCGGCGCGCGTGCCCATGATGACTCCGGCCAGCGGCGTCAGTCCCATAGAGGTGTCCAAACATTTGCCGTCCTTGACCGCGGACAGCGAAGAGCCGTTGCCGACATGGACAATTATCGCCTTCCAACCCGGCTTATTGTCCAGCAGTACGGCTGTGCGCTCGGACACGTAGCGGTGTGAACTGCCGTGAAAACCGTATTTGCGAATTTTATATTTTTGCGCCAGCTCATAATTCAGGGCATAAGCGTAAGCATGCTCCGGCATGGTCTGATGAAACGCCGTGTCAAAAATCACTACCTGCGGCGTGTCCGGCATCACCTCGCGCGCCGACTCGATACCCACAACATTGGGCGGTGTATGCAGGGGCGCTAGATCCTCATTGGCTTTGATCTCCGCTAAAACCGCATCGTCTACCAGCGCCGAAGCGGAAAATCTTACGCCGCCGTGCACGATGCGGTGGCCGACGCCCTCGATGTCTTGCAGAGAATGAATTACTTTAGCTTCTTGCAGCAGAAAAGCCAGCACCAAATTTATCGCCGTGCGGTGATCGGCGCATTTATCTTTGCGCGCGATTTTTTGGTCATTGTGTTTATGGACAATATTGGAATCCGGCAAACCGATGCGGTCGATCAAACCGTTGGCCAAAACTTTTTGCGCGTCCCAATCATAAAGCTGATATTTCAAAGAAGAACTGCCGCAATTAATGGATAGAATGGACATTATTTATTCCCCCGTCTGCAATTCGGTAATGATCACCGTGTTGACAATATCCTGCGCCGAGCAGCCGCGCGAAAGATCATTGACCGGTTTGGCCAGACCCTGCAACACAGGGCCGATGGCTTCGGCTTTGCCAAAACGCTGAACAAGTTTGTAGCCGATATTGCCGGCGTTAAGGTCGGGAAAAATCAAGGTATTGGCCTGTCCCGCGATAGCCGAACCCGGAGCTTTCAAACGCCCGACTGCCGGAATCAGCGCGGCGTCAGCCTGCAATTCTCCGTCTATATCCAGTTCCGGATATTTCTCTTTAACTATCTGCAAAGCCTTTGTAATTTTTTCCACAGCGGGATGCGCCGCAGAGCCTTTGGTCGAAAAAGACAACAGCGCAATCCTAGCCCGGGCGCCGATTATTTGCCGCATACTGTCCGCCGTGCATTTGGCAATGTCCGCCAATTGCGCGGCGTCGGGGTCGGGATTGACCGCGCAGTCCGCAAAAAACAAAACGCCGTTTTCGCCGAAAGATTTATCCGGCGATACCATCATAAAATAACTGGACACCAGCGAAATATTTTTTTGCATGCCGACACAAAACAGCGCGGATTTAATAACTTTGGCCGTGGCCGTAATGCAGCCGCAAACCATACAGTCCGCCGCGCCAATGCCGACCAGCCCGGCGCCGGCAAAAACCGGATCTTCTGTCATCAATTTTTGCGCTTCGTCCAACGTCGCGCCTTTGTGCTTGCGGCGCGCATAGTAAAGATTGGCGAGTTCCTCCGTGCGCGCATAATTTTTGGGGTCAATAATTTCCGCAGCGGCAATCTCTGCTCCGGCTTTGTCCGCCAACTCTTTTATCCTGGCCGGCGCGCCAAGCAGAATAACCTGTGCGATTTTTTCTCGGAGAATAATAGCCGCGGCTTGAAGCACACGTTCGTCATAACTTTCGGGGAAGACTACTTTTTTGTATTTTTTCTGGGCTTTTTGTTTAAGTTCGGCGATTATGTCGGACACGTAAAATCACTTCCTGTTAGGTGATACAAATAAGGAGCATTATATATCGAGTTAAAGAACTCTGCAAAACAGATTTTTAGAAGCGGAAGCAAGATATGTTATAATATATTCGTGGCTGTTAAGATACTTGATTCGGCTAAAAAGCATGGTATTCACGAAAAAGACATAATCTATGTCATTGAACATGCTATTGAAGTGATTGAAATTGCGGAAAATCCGCAGAAATTGCTTTATATTGGGTTTGATAGGTCTTTACGAACGCTTGAAGTAATTACTGTTTTAAAAAGCAATGAGGAAGAAATTGTAATACATGCTATGAAAGCAACGAAAAAGGTCATTAAAATATTAAAGGAGTTGCAAAATGGTTAAGAAAACGTTTGAGACGCTTGACGATGGCACTCCGCTAACAGAAAAACTTGTCGAAAAAATGGTGTCAGATGTTTATTCGGCGCTAGAAAAGGGAGCGTATCGGCCTATAAAAAATCCACATGGTAAAATAAAACCAATAAGAATAACAAATCAAAAATTACGTTCTAGATTAGAAAAAATCGCCTCGGAATAATACTGATTTTACAGATGACAATATCGGCATTGATATTGTAGCAGAGGCAATTAAAGTACCCTAGCAATATTTTGAAAGAAACGCAGGGTGATATTACAACATATCACCCTGCTGCTTCATATCTGCTTCACCGAGTTAAATTAGGCTCAATATTCCATTTCTTCAGTGTTTTATCAAGCAAATCTTCTCTCAACCATTTCAACTCTATTACCTGTAGGGTTTTGACTAAATCATTACTTATATCAAAATAGGCGATTTTCAATTCATCAGCCTTGGCTTTCTGGCCTTTATTATCAGCATTTATTGCTTCTTCAGCAATATCTTCCAGTAATTTTTCTTTCTTCTCCGGATCAGAGAGAATATAGTTTAAATCGGCGTTAGTTATTTTGCCATCAGGTTTTTGCTCCGGGCCGGTAGTATCATATTTAGCCAATCCGCCAGCTGCACTAATATTTATGTCGCTCATTCAAATCACCTCCTTTATTTTTTAAGTCAAACACAGTAAGTATAGTATACGTCAGTAATACTATATATACCCACTTTCTAAAAAATTATAACTACAACAATTTATCGTCAGAAACTTTTAGTCGTCCCATATTTTTATGCAAAAAACTATTTTCTGTCCCGAATTTCCTGCCGCAGCTTGCCGATAAAATCGTCAGTTTTCAGCGTTTCGGACTGGCCCTCACGGTCGCGTACAGAGAGCGTGTTTTCCGCGCATTCTTTGTCGCCGAGCACGGCCATGTAAACAACTTTTTCCAATTGTGCCTGACGGATTTTGTAGCCGATTTTTTCGGAGCGAGCGTCCAGTTCGGCGCGCAGGCCTTCCGCAGTCAGTTGGTCAAATAATTTCTGCGCGTATTCATTGTGTTTCTCGCTAATCGTCAGTATTTTGACCTGCACCGGCGCCAGCCAGGCCGGAAATTTACCGGCATAATGCTCGATGAGTATGCCCAAAAATCTTTCCAGCGAGCCGTAAACCACGCGGTGTATCATCACCGGCCGGTGCTTTTGATCGTCCTGTCCGATGTAATTCAAATCAAAAAGTTCCGGCAGATTCATATCGAGCTGTATAGTGCCGCATTGCCAGGTGCGTCCCAGCGCGTCCTGAATATGAATGTCTATTTTGGGTCCGTAAAAAGCGCCATCGCCGGGACTGACTTTGTACTCTCGGCCAGTGATCTTGAGCGCTTCCTCCAGCGCTTTTTCGGAGCGCGCCCAGGCTTCGTCGCTGCCCACGGATTTCGCCGGACGGGTGGAGAGTTCCAGATGATAGGACAGGCCAAAAACGCTGTACATTTCCTCGACCAGTTTCAGCACATTTTGGATTTCCGGCAAGATCTGCTCCGGAGTCATAAAAATATGCGCGTCGTCCTGATGAAAAGCGCGCACGCGAAAAAGCCCCGACAGCACGCCGGATTTTTCGTGGCGGTGCACCAGGCCGATCTCCGCCGAACGCAGCGGCAGCTCGCGGTAAGAATGCTGGGTCTCGCCGTACAATAAAATACCGCCCGGACAATTCATCGGCTTGATAGCAAAATCTTGCTCATCGATACGCGTGGTATACATATTTTCGCGGTAATTAAACCAGTGGCCGCTTTTTTCCCAGAGCGCGCGGTTGAGTATCACCGGAGTTTTAGTTTCCTGATAGCCGTACTTACGGTGTTTCTCGCGCCAAAAATCCAGTAAAGTGTTCCACAAAATCATTCCTTTGTTATGAAAAAACGGAAAACCCAAACCCTCTTCATGAAAAGAAAATAAATCCAACTCTTTGCCGAGTTTGCGGTGATCGCGCTTCAAGGCTTCTTCCTGCACATGCAAATAATTTTCCAGCTCTTCTTTGGAAGCAAAAGCCGTGCCGTAAATGCGCGTCAACATTTTATTTTTTTCGCTGCCGCGCCAGTAAGCGCCGGCAACTTTTAATAATTTCACCGCCTTGATCTGGGAGGCTTTCTCCACGTGCGGACCGGCGCACAGATCGCTGAAATCGCCGCTGTCGTAAAAACTAATTTCGCCATCGGTCAAATCCGCCAGCAATTCCAGTTTGTAAGGCTCGTCTTTTAATAATTTTTCCGCCTCGGCTTTGCTGACTGTCCGGCGCGTGAAATGCGGATTTTGTTTGATGATTTTCTGCATTTCTTTTTCGATAGCCGGCAGGTCTTTGTCGCTGATGGTTACGCCTTGGCCGCGTTCAGTATTCCCGTTCGAAAAATCAAAATCATAATAAAAACCATCGGCAATCGCCGGACCTATTGCCAGTTTTACATTAGGATAAAGATGTTTGACCGCGGCGGCCAGAATATGCGACACGCTATGCCTTAAAGTGCTTAATTCTGGCTTAGGGTCCCCGCTCATAAAATTTTTCTCTCAAATTTAATTGTAAGACATCGGCAAACCCAGCAGCATGCCGAACGGCGTTTGCACCTCGCCGGGCTGCGGCCCGTCAAAAAGTCCGCGCTCCACCAGTGAAAACATTATATCCTTTTCGATCTCAAATATTTGGCGGCGCGACAAAAAACAAACCTGCTTGTTTGCCTGCGGCGAACGCAAACCCAGCACCAACAGTCCGCCGGGCAGCGCCGGACGCATTTTGGTAAAATCGATATTGGCCGGACGCAGGAAAAAATCTATCGACGGCAGTTGAAAAGAAATATTTTCGCCGTTGTTTTTGGGCATTCTCCGGCGGGCAACCGGGCGCTGTCTGGCCGGCTGGGGCTGCGCTTTGGTTGAGGCTAGACGGGCTTCGGATTTCAAAAACTGCAACAAATCACTCTTTAGCACATCGTCCAAAACCGTCTTGACTATTAGGCCCATTTTGTCCACCAAGCCGTCGGCCAAGTTCTCAATCGCTTTCTCCTCATTTTGCCCTTCGCCGAAAACTTCAGGGAACATTGAACAACTGGCCTTAAAAGTGTCGTTTTCTTTTTTGACCACTATTTCAAAATCCACCGGTATATTTAGCATACAATCAAGATTAGCATAAATTTAAAGATAAGGCAAAAGACCGGGATTTTAGTTTGAGAACAATTCTTTTACCCATTGCGTTTTTTGGTCAGCCGGCTCAGCGGCATAAGCTTCCAAAACCACTGCGAAATTCAGTTCCCGTCCGTAAACATCCTTGAGCAATTCGCAAATAAAATTTTTGTTCTGCGGTTCGAGCAATTTGTTTTTGTGAAAACCATAACTTTCCTTGAGCTGCAAAATTACAGAGCCGTCAGCATAATTTTTCGGCCTGGCTTCGCAGAGCAGCGCAAGGAGCAGCGGTTTTTTCTGCTTGACTTTGTTCAAGAAAAAATCCCAGGACTGCTTGACGTCGGCAAAAGTCAGGGGCTGATTTGGATCGAGCAAGGGTGGCGCTGCGGCGCTGTGCGCCGCAGCCATATTTATTGTCTGTGGCGTTGCGGCTGCGGCGCTGTGCGCCGACGGTGGCGTTTCGACTCCGCTCAACGCCCGTGGCGCAGAACGCGGCGGCGGAGACGATAAGGCCGCTCTGTTTTGGTCTGCTGGAATTTTCAGCGGCGGAGTTTCATTCGGCGGCGCGCACAATTCCATGACGGCCAGTTCAAAAACCAGACGCACATTGGGATTCCAGCGCATGTCTTGCTCTGCACGGGCAAAAACGGCGATCATTCTTTTTAACTCCGCGGCGGTGGTTTGATCTGCCACAGATTGCAGCGCCGCCAGATCTTCCGCGCTCAAATCCAGCGCCTGCTCCGCGCGCAAAGACAGCAGGAGTAAATCGCGCAGGCAGTCCAGCAAATCCCGTCCGACCTGCCGCAAATCTTTGCCGTCGGCAATCCAGCGGCCGGTGATTTCCAGAGCGCCGGTCAACTCACGGGCGATAATTTTTTCCAGCAGTTCCGCCAGCGCGGTATTCAGCGCCGAGCCCAGGGCAGCCAGAGCCTGATCAAAAGTAATAGCCGCGCCTTCCGCGGAAATCAGGCGGTCCAGCAAAGACAAAGCGTCGCGCATACAGCCGTCAGCCAAGCGCGCCAGATAATTTACAGTGCGGTCGTCGACGGTTACGTTTTCTTTTTGGCAAATAGCTTTGAGATGCGCTTCTATCTCCGGCACGGTGATCCGTTTGAAATCAAAACGCTGGCAGCGCGAAAGAATGGTCGGCGGTATTTTTTGGATCTCGGTGGTCGCCAGCACAAATACGGTCTGTCCGGGCGGCTCTTCCAGAGTTTTGAGCAAAGCGTTAAAAGCTTCGGTCGTCAGCATATGCGCTTCGTCAATAATGTATACTTTGTAGCGGCAGTTCTGTTCCAGCGGATTGTAATTGACCTGCTCGCGCAGTTTGCGGATCTCGTCAATGCCGCGGTTGGAGGCGGCGTCCAGCTCGATAATGTCTACCGCCGTGCCGTCACGGATTTTCTCGCACATGGGGCACTGGCAACAGGGCTTGATCGTTACGCCGTCCGCGCAATTCAGAGCTTTGGCCAGGATTCGTGCCAGACTGGTTTTGCCGGTGCCGCGCGGTCCGGCAAAAATATAGGCGTGCGCCAATTTGTCCTGCTGCAGGGCGTTTTTGAGCGTCTGCACGATCGGCCGCTGGCCGATTATGGTGTCAAAATCCTGCGAGCGGTATTTGCGGTAAAGAGCCAGATACGCCATGCTTACTCCAGATGAAAACGTGGAACGCGTTTGCCGATGCCGCACATAATCTCATAATCGATAGTGCCGGTCAAATCCGCCAATTCCTGCGCCGTGATTTCCGCCGCGCCCTGCCGCCCGATCAAAACTACTTCGTCGCCGGCAGACACTTTGTCATCGACCGCGGCTATACACATGTCCATGCAGATATTTCCGCAGATTTTATAAGACCGGCCATTGATCAAAACACGGCCGCGGTTGGAGAGCAGGCGGCTCAAGCCGTCGGCATAACCGGCGGAAATAGTCGCGACGCGCGTCGGCTTATCCGCTGTGAATGTCGCGCCATAACTCACGGACTCTCCGGCCTGAATAGTTTTGACAGACATGACGCGCGATTTAAAAGCCAGCACGCCGCGGTACAAACCGATGCCGAGCCGGACCAGATTGTACTGCGCCTGCGGAAACACCGGCAGCGCTTGAGAACTCGCCGCATGAATATATTTAAGGTCTGGTAAAAATTTTTTGGCCGCCGTTAAACACTCGGCAAAACGTTCCAACTGTTTTTGTCCCGAGGCGTCCAGACAGGCTAAATGAGTAAACAGTCCCTCTACCTCAATGTTTTTTAAATTTTTTATTTTTTGCAAAAAATCCGGCAGGTCTTCCGGGCGGAGGCCGATGCGGTTCATGCCGGTGTCCACTTTGATATGCACTTTCACTCTGTCCGGCGCGGCTTGATTTAGACGTTCGACAAAAGCGTATTCATAAACCGTCTGCGCGACTTTGAGCTCAATGATCCGGTCAATGTACTGTTCAGCGGGCTGGCTAAAAATCAAGATCGGCGCGGTAATTCCGCTCTGGCGCAGTTCCTGCGCTTCGCTCAACCAGGCCACGCCAAAATAATTGACGCCGCAGGCCGCCAATTTTTGGGCTACCGCCGGCGCGCCGTGGCCGTAAGCGTCGGCTTTGACCACGCCCAAAATTTCGGTCTGGCTGTCTAATTTGCCGCGGTAAGTTTGGAGATTTTCCGCCAATTTCCGCAAATCTATTTCCGCAAAAGCTCTCTTCATTTTCTGCTCTTCGTTTTATTTTTGCCTCTGCTTTGGCCGGCAAAACGCGCTTTGATTTTTGGCGCGGTTCTGGGCAGCGCGCGGCAGACTTGATAGAGCAAGTACAACAGCGCGGTCAGCAGCAGCAAAGTATTGCCGATAACCGCCACCGGCAGCCAATCCAAAAGCCAGCAGACACCAAAGATCAGCCAAAGCTCCGCGCGGTTAAAAAACAAAACTGGCGTTTTTAGCTTCAAGAGTTTGATCTGTTGCAAAACAAACAGCAAAATACCGTGCAAAACAAAAGCGCTCAAAAGCACAACGGCCAGGAAATAACTGTCCGCAAAGATCAATTTAGCAAGCAGCGGCACAAAAAGCAAAACATCGCAAAGCAAATTGGCCAGCGCATTCCAAAATTCTCCGAAGCGGCTCTCCGCGCCGGTTTGCCGCGCGTAAATGCCGTCAAAATGAGTAAAAAACCAGGCCAGAAAAAAACTGCCAATCGCTTCTAGGCGCAGTTCATAAAGCACAAAACCGCCGCCCAGCAAAGCCCAAAAAACCGCGGCCGCAGTCAAAAAATTGGACGTGCAGCGAAACCAGCGGAAAAAATTTATCAGGCGCAGAAATTTTCTTTCATAAGTTTTTAAACCGCGCCTGTCCTGCCAGCGCAGCATCGAGAAATTCAGCGACATGACAAATTTATCCATTCTGGCAATCGACTTTAACATGCTAACATCCTATATTGAAATTAAGCCAAAAAATTCAAGCCCCAAACCATGAATAAAAACAAGCCGGTCAAAACCAGCGCGGTGTAAATGCCGGCCAGCGCATCGTCCAGCACCACGCCCCAGCCGCGCGGCAATCTCTGGATCTGCCGAATGCCCAGCGGCTTCACTATGTCAAAAAAACGGAACAAAGCCAAACCCAGAACCGTAACGCTGCTGCCCATAGTCAGCAGTATCGTTTTGGCCGGAGAAGCCAGCATACCTAAAAAAACAAGATTGGGAATAAACAAAACAAAATTAACCATCCAGCCCACAAAAAAAGAGGACAGCCAGAGCGCCAGCAAAAAAGTCAGGGACTGGCCGGCCACTTCGTCGATCACAATTTCGGCGGCGTCTTGTTTTTGGTGCAGGCGGTCATACTCGCCGGAAACCCAGATACTGACGGGGAAAAGCGCGGCCAAAAACCAATGGTAAAACCAGAAAAAGCCTTTAAACTCCGGCACATTCACAGCGCCAATATAGATCAGCACAGCCAGCAAGCTGCCCCAGGTGCCGGGGGCTTTGGGCAAATAACCGACATATCCGGCCGTGGCCAAAAAATTAATTATCTTTACATATATTTTGCCGAGCGCTTTCTTGAAAAAAGAAATCTTTTCCACCGGCCGCGGCTTCTGGTTAATCAAAGCCAAGAATTTTTTCACGCTGTCGGCGGTTTTGTGCTGGGGTTTGTAACCCGGAAATTGTTTAGCCAGCTCCAGGTCGCGGCGCAGATCGAGTTTTTTCAGACGCGCCACATGATTGTGGCCAAGCAATTTGTGATAACGCGCCAAATATTCCTGTTCCGGCTGGCCGTCCGTCGGGATCAAAAGCGCCTTTTTTCCCAGCTCCGCCAGATCCATAACCGTAGAGTAACCGGAACGCGTAACCACCAGCGCGGCGGCGTTCATCATTTCTTCCTGCTGTTTTCTATTTAAAATGCCAAAAATTTCCACTGTGCCGATTTTTCGGTGATAGCCGGCTTTTTCCGGCGTGCCCAGCGTGATGACGGTTTTATGACCCTGCAGCGTGTCCAGCGCGGCCATGATCTTTTCCTCAAACACAGTGCGCTGCGGCTCCGGACCGGAGATCGAAATAAAATAATCCAATTTTCTTTTAGTCCGGCGCTTCCTGAGCATCGACAAAATACCGATGTATTCCACATCTTTTTTCTTTAAAAACCAAAAATTGTGCGTCAGCAGACCGGAAATCGAATTTTTCTCCGTGTCCGGCACGATAAATTTTGTAAAATGTTTTTTGACGCTACGCATATAATTTTCCGTAAAAATCTCGCCGAACCAGGTCGCGCGCGCGGTGGATTGCTTGAGCTGATTGGACAAAAAATAACTGGGTCTATCCGGCAAATAAATGCCCATGCGCGAATCGGAAAATACCAGGTCAAATTTATATTTGGCGTGCAGTTTCAAAAAAGCTTTGTGCTCGTCCAAAACTTCTTTGACAAAAAGCGGCGAATTTAGTAAAAAGCGGCGCGAGGAAAAACCTTTTTTGCGGAAAACTCTATTAAAAGAATAATCGCGCAACTCAAAATATCTGGCCACACTTTTGCCCAGCTCCTGACGCAAAAAAGCCAGCGAACGGCCGCAAGCAATGATGTACGTCTGATACCCGTTCTCAATCGCCGCCTGCACCAGCGGCAGCGTGCGCGTGGCATGTCCCAAACCATAAGAATTGAAAGCGAAAACAATTTTCTTAACCGGTTTCGCAGTTTTTTTAGGCATAGAGTTAAATTATAACCAATTTTTCCAGGGCGGTAAAATGGGTTTAAGACACCAGACCTACGCCGTCAAACCAGCGGCGGCAACCAGCGCGTAATCGGACTCGACAGAATTTCCGGCGGTGGTGAGATAATCGCCAAGCATGAAGCCGTTGGCGCCGGCTTCGAAAACCAAATCCTGCCGGTCTCTTAATAACTGTTCACGTCCGCCCATCACGCCGATATTTTTGTCCGGCAGGAAAAATCTAAATAAAGCGATAGTCCGGCAAATGTCGTTGATGTCCAGCGGCTGGAGATTGGCCAGGCGCGTGCCGGCGATGGGATTGAGAAAATTCAGCGGCACGGATTCGGGAGCAAGCTCTGCCAAAGCCATGACCAGCTCCACACGCTGCTCTTTGGTCTCACCCAGACCGATGATGCCGCCGCAGCACAATTCCAAACCGACCGCTTTGGCCGCGCGCGCCGTGCGCACTCGATCCTCATAAGTATGCGTCGTGCAGATTTGCGCAAAATAAGATTCCGCAGTTTCTAAATTGTGATGATAGCGGCGCAAGCCGGCGTTTTTTAATTTTTGCAGAGATTCTTTTTCGATAATGCCCAGCGAAGCGGCGGCATGAATATCCTCCGCGGCAATCAAACGCACAGCCTCGACTACCTGCTCTATGTCCCGCGGCGAGAGACCTTTGCCAGAAGTAACTATGCCAAAACAATGCGCGCCATTTTTTTTAGCGAGCAAAGCTTTGGCCAAAATTTTCTCCGGCGGCAGGAGCGCGTAAGTTTCCACGCCGGTCTGATGCTGTCCCGATTGCGCGCAGTAAGCGCAGTCCTCCGGACAGGCGCCGGATTTGGCGTTGACTATGCTGCATAATTGCGCGTGCTGGCCGGTGTGTTTATCACGGATCTCCCGCGCCTGACGCATTAGTTCGGGCAATTCGGCAACAGGAGTATTGAGAATAGCGAGGCCGTCGGATTTAGTGGGCATAGAGGGCTTTATACAATATTTCTTTCAACCCGTCCAGATTTTGCCCTGCGGCGGCGGAAATACTCAAAGTTTCGATTTGCGGAAATTCCTGTTTAAACCGCGCGATATTTTCCGCGCTTTCCGGCACGTCGATTTTATTAAAAACGACAAGCTGTTTTTTCCTGGCCAGTTTCGCGCTGTAGGCTTTTAATTCCTGCTGGATAGTCCGGTAATTTTGCGCCGGGTCGCCGGACAAACCGCTGGTGTCGATCAGATGCACGATTATTTTGGTGCGCTCGATGTGGCGCAAAAACTCGTCGCCCAGTCCGGCGCCGTCTGACGCGCCCTCGATCAGGCCGGGAATATCCGCAATGACAATATTTTTTTTGTATACCGGCAGTATGCCCAGATTGGGCGAGAGCGTGGTAAATGGATAATCGCCGATTTTCGGTCTGGCGTTGGTCAGCATTTTGAGCAAGGTAGACTTGCCGGCATTGGGCAGGCCGACCAGTCCGGCATCGGCGATCAGTTTCAATTCCAGTTCGACGCGCAATTCCTCGCCGGGCAGACCGGGCTGGGCGTAAGCCGGAGTTTGATTGCGCGACGTGGCAAAATGATAATTGCCCTGCCCGCCTTTGCCGCCTCTGGCCAGCAAAAATTTCTCGCCGGGCTTGGTCAAATCCACGATTATTTTCTGGGTTTCGGTCTGGCGCGCCACCGTGCCGCAGGGCACAAGCAACGTTATGTCGTCCGCATCGCGTCCGGCCATTTTGTTACGCATGCCATTCTGCCCGTCCGAAGCAATAAATTCTTTTTTGTAGCGAAAGTCGTTCAGTGAATTTAAGCCAGTGTCAGCTTGCAGGTAAATCGAACCGCCCGCGCCGCCGTCGCCGCCGGCCGGTCCGCCGTAAGGTTTGTATTTTTCCCGCAGGAAATGTTTGCCGCCCGCTCCGCCGTGGCCGGCTTTGACGTAAATAACCGTTTCGTCGAGGAACATATTATTTTGCTTCCCTTAATTATTCTTTTCCCAGCAGCCAATCTAAAGCATTAATTTGCCGAATCCCTTGATGAAAACAATTAGTGTAATCGCGGGTCAGCAAAAATTTAGGATAGGAATCCTTAACACTCAACAAAGGTTTGAGTTCGCGCTCCAGCGTCTTTTTATCCAACACGCTCTGCGCCGCCTGATAGTATTCAATTTTGCCTCCCGGCAGAGACGCCACGAAATCCACTTCCTGTTCTTGCACCTTGCCGACATATACTTTGTAACCACGGCGCAGTAATTCCAAACACACCACATTCTCCAAAATATGCCCGGCATCCGCTCCTTTATTGCCCAACAAAGCATAACGCAGGCCGATATCTGCCAGATAATATTTGGCATTAGTCAGTAAATATTGCCTGCCTTTCACATCGTAGCGGGCAATTTTGTAAAGCACATAGCTTTCCAGCAAACCGTTCAAATAAGTTTCCACGGTTTGGGGATGAATTTTACGGCCAGCCGAAGTCATGGTATTGCTGATATTTTTAAGCGAAGTCTCGCTGCCGATATTATCGAACATAAAACTCGCCACACTATCCAGCCTAGAAATATCCTTGAGTCCTTGGCGCAAAACAATATCTTTTTGCACAATGGTATGGTAAATACCCTCAATATAATCCTGAATCAATTTTAGGTCGCGCCCAAATTCCAGCGTCTGCGGAAACGAGCTATTCAATAGGTAATCCTGAAACAGCGCGTCTTGACTGGCGCGCTTGCCGCAGGCCGAGACATATTCTTGGAAAGACAGCGGCAGCATTTGAATCTCTATATAACGTCCGGCCAGTAAAGTGGCCAATTCGCTGGACAACAAATAAGCATTGGAACCTGTTACATAAATATCCACGCCTTTGCGCAGCCGCAGGCTGGCCAGCAATTTTTGCGCGCCCCTGATTTGCTGTATTTCATCCAGAAACACATAATTTTTGCGTCCCGCCGCAAAATGCTTTTCAATATGCCTGTGCAAAGCCCGCCAGTCCGCAAAAGTATTGGCTTCTTCTTCCAGATTTATGGTTTGGATTTGCCTCGCGCTCACACCGTGTTTTCCTAGATATTCACGATACAAAGCCAGCAGGGTGGACTTGCCGCAACGCCGTATCCCCGTAACCACCTTGACTAGGTCTTTGTCTTTCCAGCGTATCAGCCTTTCCAGATACTCCGTTCTCGGCAGCATAAAAAAACATCCTTTAGTTTCTCAACTATTTTTTATAATTATATATCAAAATTTCTGATTTTTCAATAGTTTTTATAATTCATTGTAAAAACTGTGCTATTTTAGGCTTTTTTTACAAATCAATGTTTTATTCTTCCGATAGGTTTTGACGTGAATAGTTGTTTCGTCGAGGAGCATCAAGCAGGATTATAACATGCGGCAGAGCTGCGCTTAGACAACTTTAATTATGTAGATCACCGTATAATAAGCGGGCACGGTGTTGACGGTAAATGTTGGGTTATTAACACCGGCGCTTTCCGTATTGCCGCTGATGTTGCCGCCGGAAATGCCACCGCCTGTAATCCTATGGGTATGCCCGTCATCTGCTTGGATACTTAGACTAATATCGTGTGTGTGTGTTCCACCGTCGCCGGGAGTAGAGGCTGAAAAGGTATGTGTATGCGTGCCGCCGCCGGTAATCGAAATTCCTGTCCCACTATTTTCCACGCTGCCGCGGCTGCTTTCTGGCTTGCCCGGATTCCCGCTGCCAACTCCGCAAATGCCACTAGCGCCACCCTCCTCATCATACCCTTGAAAGCTATGACTATGTCCGGGGTCATAAATATTAGTAGCGCCATGGCTGTGCGCTCCTTCTCCTGAAGTCGTACTGCCGGAAACACTATGCGTATGTGCACCGCCACTAGTACTTGTTGTTGCGCTACTACCCGTATGCCCATGCGCTCCGCCGTTTTCTATCGAGAAACTGGTCATGGACAGGCCGGTTAATGGCAGTTCTGTCACTGCATGGGCGTGTTCTGGAAGATAAGCAGAAGTCAGTGTCACGCTTTGGCTGTCCGCACCACCGCCAGTAATAAAGTCCGAACTAGAGCCGCCGCGCAAAAACCTGCCGATTAAGTTAGGTGTGTTGCTCGTTCCGTCGCAGATTTTCCAAATAGTTTTGAAATCCGCGCTGGCCGCGCTCCAAGCGGTAGAACTAAAAGTCAAGATCGTGCCTTTCGGAAAAAAGGTTAGATTGAGAATATCGCTTGCCAGCAGCGGCTCACCTCTCGCTATAGTCATTGGCTTCCTCCTTGCAAAAATATTTTATATCGAAATATGATTATATTTTATCAGATAATTATGATAAAGCAAGCCCCCTAGAACAGTTAGAATTTGGTCATCGAGCAGGAGGCCGCCAATGGACAAGTCTAATCTGGAAAAAGAATTAAAAATCCTAATCAGCAGCAAGCTCAAACAAATCCGCAAACAAAGCGGAAATACTATTGAGCAAATGGCGGAAGAGATCGGCATTGAATACACCAATTTTTGGAATCTCTACAGCGGCGTTAATCTGCCGCGGCTGACTACGTTATTTCAATTGAGTAAAACTTACAATTTTCCCATCGGCTATTGGTTTGAGGGTTTGGAAAAACTGACGGCCAAAGAAAAAGCCGCAGCGCGGCAAAAAACCAAACTGGCCAATCTGCTGAACGTCTATCAAAAACTTGACGAGAATACGCAGGATGTAGTGCTAAACATTCTCAAAAGTTACGCGCACAAGCGCAAACACATAGTTAAATAAGGGAGCTTACGCCGGATACACCGAGACCTTTTGTTTTTCGCGGTTGTAACGTTCAAATTTGACTACGCCGTCAATCGTGGCGAAAATCGTGAAATTACTGCCCAAACCAACATTCTGCCCCGGCAGGAATTTAGTGCCTTTTTGACGCACGATAATATTGCCGGAACGCACTTTTTGGCCGCCGTAAATTTTGACGCCCAGGTACTGCGCATTGCTGTCGCGTCCGTTGCGGGAACTGCCCTTGCCTGTTTTGTGCGCCATATTCTATGTCTCCTTAAAAAAATCTGGCGTAAAAATCTACGCCGTTACTTGTTAATTTTTTCGATTTTCACCAGCGTATAATTTTGCCTGTGGCCTTTTTTGCGGTTATAGCCGGTTTTCGGCCGAAATTTTTGCACAATAACTTTGTCAGCTTTGACCTGTTCGACCACCGCAGCCTGCACGGAAACACCCGGCAGATAAGGTTGGCCGATCTGCACCGTCTCGCCGTCCGCCACGAGCAAAACCCTGTCAAAAACTACGGCCGCGGATTTTTCGCCCGTCAATTTTTCCACCGGAAAAATATCGCCTTCCGCCACTTTATACTGCTTGCCGCCTGTCTCAATAACTGCGTACATATATACCTCGCTTAAATAGGCGGTAATTTTACTTTAAGCAACGGCAAAAATCAATACATTGGTCAGCGTCAAACTTTCGATACTAAAGCAGACCCATTTATTTTTACTGGTATAAAAAAACGGTAAATGGGTATACATCTATATGCTATGTGTAAATTAAAAAAAATATTATTCAGTCTCCTGCTGGGCGCGTGGGTTTTTGGCTCTACAGCCGGCAGTTTTTTGGACAACCCGATCTCGGCGCGCTCGCTGGGACTGGGCAACTGCGGCGTAGCCCTGACGGAAGGCAGCGCGGCCTATCTCAATCCGGCCGTCATCAAAACGCAAAACAGCCAGAGTTATCAGCTAACGCAGGGCAAACTGCTCGATGAAGTAAATTACACGGCTTTTAATTATTCCATCGGCAATATTGCTTTTCTCGATTTGGGTTTGGGCTTTTCCTTTCTGAACGCCGGCGTTGATGGTTTACAGGAAGCGACTTACGACAATAACACCGGCACAGCCGCTTACACCGGCCAAACTTTTGGCTACAGCGGACGGGCGTATGTTTTGACCGCCGGACTCAAAATTATGGACAATTTAGCGCTGGGTTTGAATTTCAAAACTGTGCAGGAAAATCTCTATGAACAAAACAGCCTGGGCAGCGGACTGGATGTTGGCCTGCTCTGGCACACACCGAAATTTTCGCTAGGTCTGTCCTTGCTCAACGCCCTGCCGCCCAAATTGGCCTGGACCCAGGGCGCTGAAGAAGAATTGAACACGCGCCTCATCGCGGGCGCTGCTTATGAAATCCTGAACGGCTGGAAAATTTTTGCCGACGTGGAACAAAACGGCAGCCGGCCTCTTTACTACAGCGTTGGCACAGAATATGTTTTTTTCAATATCGCGGCGCTGCGCGCCGGCTACAATCCTGACCAGATTTCCGTCGGCACGGGCGTTAGTCTTTTTAATTTCAACCTGGATTACGCGTATATAATGAAGCAGGCCGACACTGACACCGGCGCCACGCATTTTATTTCGGTAGCTTACCGGATCGAGAACAAAAAAGAAATGGACAATATCGCCAGCGCCGACCGCAGCCGCAAGAGAATGGAAGAAGCTATCGAGGCGGAAAAGCTGGACAAAGAATTGGACGCGCAAAAACGGCTGGAAGAAAATAATCCTGAAGAAACAGCCGAGATCGAGCCGCTGCCGGTCCAGAACAAAGAAGAAATTATCGAGATCGCCGCCGTGCCCCAAGCCGAGGCCGCCAAACTTGATCCTGTCGCGCCGATCAGCACAGCTCAAAAAGCGGTTAAAATCACGACTCAAAACGCCAAAGCTGTCGTCAAACGCAACCGGACTGCCAAATTGAAAAACGTCGTTACGGTCAATATCGTCGAAGAATCGTCCGGCAGCGTGTCTGACTACCGCATCGCGCTGGTTACGGCCAGATACCATGAGCAGACCGGCAGACTACAGAGCAATGTTTATCTGGACAATACCGGCAATCAGCCATTGTCCGTGCGCACAACTTTCCGTCTGCTGAACCACAACAACAAAGTACTCTGGGAAAACAAAGGCCGTACTACGTCTATCAATGCCGGCAGCACAGAAGTGCTGCGGCTCACCGCCGAAAAAGAACTGCCGGCCGGCACTTATTATCTCGAAGCCACTTCCAGCTCGCCGGAAATGAGCAAGTACCAAAAAGAGCTTTATATTAAGCGCAACTAATTTATTGAACTTTTAAAGCAAAGCTTTGCGTCAAAATCACCGCCGCGCCGCCGGCAAACTGCAAAAAAGAATTAGCGCCGACTGTGTAAATCTTTGGCGCTGGCGCGGCAGTCTCCAGACGCACCGCAGAGTTATCTTTAAGTTTGGCGATCAGCGGCTGATGACCGGTCAAAACGCCCAGCTCGCCATTGACCGCCTGCACAAAAATTCCGGTAATTTCCGTTTCTATTTGTTGCTCCGTCGCCGATACCAATGTGCATTTCATAAAATTGTTATCCTTTTTAAATCACTCGTTTGTCTCCCCTTTAAAGGCTAGCGAGCGCGGTTTTCTATGCGCGCGAAGCTGTGCAGAGACCATCGGGGCTCTGCTGAGATGCCGCTACTGCGGCAGAGGGGTTACTACTACTGCATTTTTTTCGCTTTTTCGTACGCTTCATCAATCGTGCCGATATTATAAAAAGCCTGTTCCGGCAAATTGTCACCGTCGCCGTTGATAATCGCCTGAAAGCCTTTGATCGTGTCCGGCAGCTTTACATAACGCCCGGGCAGTCCGGTAAAACGCTCGGCCACCGTAAACGGCTGGGAGAAAAAACGCTGGATTTTGCGCGCGCGGTTGACCGTTAATTCGTCCTCTTTGGGCAGCTCGGACACGCCAAGTATCGCCACGATGTCTTTGAGCTCGTTGTATCTTTGCAAAATGCGCTTCACCTCGCGCGCGGTCTCGTAATGTTCTTTGCCGACGATAGACACGTCCAAAATGCGTGAACTGGACTGCAGCGGATCGACCGCCGGATAAATGCCCAGCGCGGCAATATCACGGGACAAAACTGTCGAAGCGTCCAGATGGCTAAACGTGATTGCCGCCGCTGGATCTGTAATATCGTCCGCCGGCACGAACACCGCCTGGATAGAAG
The DNA here is from genome assembly GCA_003864455.1 of Candidatus Termititenax aidoneus. Lineage (GTDB taxonomy): Bacteria > Margulisbacteria > Termititenacia > Termititenacales > Termititenacaceae > Termititenax > Termititenax aidoneus. Next base: position 157,150 of record BGZN01000001.1, read on the forward strand.
TAATATAGCCGCTGCGCGTCGAAGTGATGCGCTCTTCCAAACGCCCCATTTCCGCACCGAGCGTCGGCTGATAACCGACAGCCGAAGGCATGCGCCCCAGCAAAGTCGAAACTTCCGAGCCAGCCTGCACAAAACGAAAAACATTGTCCATAAAAAACAGCACGTCTTGATGCTCGCGGTCGCGGAAATACTCGGCCTGCGTCAGCGCGGTCAGCGGCGTAATCATGCGCGCGCCCGGCACTTCGCCCATTTGCCCGAAAACCAGCGCGGTTTTGTCCAGCACGCCGGATTCCTGCATTTCCAGCCAGAGATCGTTGCCCTCACGGGTGCGTTCGCCCACACCGGCAAAAACCGAAATGCCGCCGTGATGCTTGGCCATGTTGTGAATAAGCTCCATGATGATCACCGTTTTGCCCACGCCAGCGCCGCCAAACAGTCCGGTTTTGCCGCCTTTGACGTAGGGCGAGATCAAGTCAATCACTTTAATGCCGGTCTCATGCACGTTGTCCTGCGGATCAATATCCTGAAAAAGCGGCGGATTGCCGCGAATATGCTGGCGTTCCACTTTGTCCGGCAGCGGCGGCAAATTGTCGATAGTCTCGCCCAGCGCGTTAAAAAGCCGCCCCAGAGTTTCTTTGCCGATCGGCACTTCGATAGGGTGGCCGGTGTCGACAGCTTCCGCGCCGCGCGGCAGGCCGTCGGTGGGCTGCATGGACACGCAGCGCACAATACCGCCCTCTGTCTGCATCGCCACTTCCGCCAGCACGCGCAATTTGCGGCCGTTATAGCCGTGCGCGATCTCGATAGCATTACGTATTTCCGGTATCTCGCCCTGCTCAAAACGAATATCGATAATCGGCCCGACGATTTGAATTACCGAGCCTTTGTTGCCAGTAGTCATTGTCAAACTCCTTTAAGCCTCTTTATTTTCCAGCGCTCTCAAAACGTCAAAAGCGCTGACCACTTCCGACAATTCCTGCGTGATACGCATCTGCCGGGTCTTATTATATTGCAAAGTCAGATTCTGCAAAATCAAGCGTGCATTTTTATTGGCGCTCTGCATGCTCACCAGCCGCGCGTAATACTCGCCGGCGGCGGATTCCCAATAGGCTTTGTCCAAACAAGCGCTCAAATAACCGCGCAAAATTTCAGGATAAATAATTTCGGCCGCCGGTTCTAATATGGTTTCGTTTTGGACATTTCGACAGCGTATCCGCAGGATACCAGACTCAATGTCCAATGCCTTTGCCGCGTCAAACGGATAAATCTTTTTAATCACGGGACTTTGTTCCAGTACCGACAGCAATTCATTGTAAGCCAGATAAACTTCAATATTTTGACCGGCCAAAATTTTGCCGGCAATTTCCGCCACAAGCGGCGCGGTCTCCGCCTGATAATTTTTTTCCGCTGCGGTCAGGGCTGTGTAAGCATGTTTAATGTAATGCTGCCATTTGGCGCTGGCACGTCCCAGCAGCCAGAGCGCCGCGCTGCGGCCATTTTCCCTTTTTTCATTGTCCAGCACGATCTGCAGTTTGGCCAGCAGTTTATCATTGAAGCCGCCACAAAAACCTTTGTGCGCGAAAAAAGCCAGACAATATTTTTCCGGCGTTGCAGAGCCGTTGCCGGCAACGGCTTTACAACGCCGCTGCCCCGCGATTTGGGCAAAAATTTGCGCAAAGCAGGCTTGATAATTTTTGGCATTGTTAAAATTTTGGCGTATTTTATTAACCTTCGTCCGCGTTACCATTTCCATCGCTTTGGTTACCTGGCTAAGATTGGTGATCGTTTTGATCCGATCTTTAATGGCTGTCAACTGGGACATTTAAAAATTCCTTTTTAAAATTATTGACCGCGTTTTGCGTCAGCAGGCCAAGCTCGCGCGTGAATTCTTTTTGCGTGCGAAAGGTTTCCAAAATATCCGCGTAATTTTTGCGCAGATAACCTAGCAGCGCCGTCTCAAATTCCGCCAGTCTCTCCAGCGGAATATCCAGCAGTAAATCTTTGACACCGGCGTAAATAATAACGATCTGTTCTTCCACGGGCAGCGGCCTATTTTTGTCCTGCTTGAGCAGCTCGACCATCAGCGCGCCTTTTTTTAACTGGCGCAGAGTTTCTTTGTCCAGCTCCGACGAGAACATAGAGAAGGCTTCTTTTTCGCGGTACTGCGCGAGGTCGATGCGCATAGTGCCGGAAATGCGCCGCATGGCCTTGATCTGGGCGCTGCCGCCGACGCGCGACACTGAAATGCCGGCGTTCACGGCCGGCCGCACGCCGCTGTTGAAAAGATCGGCCTCCAAAAAAATCTGCCCGTCGGTGATAGAAATCACATTCGTCGGCACATAGGCGGAAATATCATTGCCCTGCGTCTCGATAATCGGCAAAGCGGTCATCGAGCCGCCGCCTTTGGCCGGCGAAAGTTTCGCCGCGCGCTCCAGCAGCCGTGAATGCAGATAAAAAATATCGCCTGGATAAGCCTCGCGGCCGGGCGGACGGCGCATCAGCAGAGAAATCTGCCGGTAGGCGGCCGCGTGTTTGCTCAAATCATCGTAAACCACCAGCGTGTCTTTTTGCAGCTCATACATAAAATATTCCGCGATGGCACAGCCGACAAAAGGCGCTAAATACTGCGTGATGGCCGGAGCGCTGGCCGGCGCATCAATGATAATCGTGTTTTTCAGCGCGTCGTGCTGTTCCAGCTGATGCCGGAGTTTCACGACCGTGGATTCTTTTTGCCCGACCGCCACATAGATAGAAATAACGCCGGTATCTTTTTGATTGATGATCGTATCAACAGCCAGCGTGGTCTTGCCGGTTTGCCGGTCGCCGATAATCAACTCGCGCTGTCCGCGGCCAATCGGCACTAGAGAATCGATCACTTTGTAGCCGGTCTGCAAAGGCACGCGCACCGGCTCGCGGTCGATCACGCCGGGCGCCGGGCTCTCCAGCGGATAAGCCGTCTCCGTCTTGATCAGCCCTAGGCCGTCAAGCGGATCGCCCATCGGGTTGATCACGCGTCCCAGCATATTTTGGCCGACCTTGATGCCGACCACATGGCCGGTGCGTTTGACCCAGGCGCCTTCTTTGACCTTGGTGTGATTTTCTAAAATCGCGCAAATAATTTCTTCTTTTTCTAGATTGAAAATCGTGCCGTAAATTTTACCCGGAAATTCCAGCAGCTCGCCGTTGACCGCCGAACTCAAGCCCCGAATGCGCGCGATGCCGTCGGCGGACTCCAGTACCGAACCGACCTCGTCCGCGCCGGAAATCGTTTTCAAGCTGTCGATTTTTTCCTGTATATTTCGCAATATCGTTTCTGTCAAAGGCATAATTTCTCCTTAAACCAAAGCCGTTTTCAATTGTTCCAGACCGGCCTGCACGCTCAAGTCCAGCATTTTCTCGCCGCGCTTGAGAATAAAACCGCCCAGCACATTTTTGGAAACAACATTGTGCAGATAAACTTTTTTGCTCTCCAGACGCTCCAATTCCCGGCGGAGCGTGTCCAGTTGCTCCGGCGTCAAATCCAGTGCCGACCAGACTTCCACAAAAAGCGAATTTTTCGTCTTGCTGAGCAGATCAACAAATTTGCTGCTGATCATTTCATAAAAATGCAAATCGTTATTTTCGATTAACTGTAAAATAAATTTTTTAAAATTTTCTCCGACCAGATTCGCAAAAACTTTTTGAAAATATTGATTTTTGCTTTCCGGCGCGACATGCTCGTCAAACAAAATTTCCTTGACGCCGCAAGTTTCCTCGCAAATCAAATTGAAGCGAAAAATATCCGTAACAAAAAGGTCTAACTCGCCGGCGTTTTCCAGCGTGTTCAATAGTTCTTTTAAATTGTAGCGGTAATTCAGCATTTTAAAATTCTTTTAGTTTTTTTAATTCCTCGAAGCGTTCCTGCAAAATCCGCTGCTGCATTTCCGGCGTCAGGCTGACCCGCAGGACTTTCTCGCAGGCGGTGTAGAGCATTTTGCCGACGCGCTCCTCAAAATTGCGGTAAAAATCGTCCTCCAGCCGCCGCAAATCTTCTTCTTTGGCTTTGCGCAGCGCGCGAAATTCTTCCTGCAGCGCTTCGAATTGCCCGGCCGCCTGTACCCTGGCCTTTTCACGCGCCTCGGAAAGAATGCGGTGTTCGGTCAGTTCGATATTTTTTTGCTGTTCCGCCAGTTCAGCGCGCAAAGTTTCGGCCTCACGGCGTTGTTTTTCGGCGGCGGCCAGTTCGCCGGTGATTTTATCCGCGCGCTCCTGCATCATTTTGGCCAGGATCGGATAAATTTTGGCGCTGACGACCCAGCAGACCAGGCCAAAAGAAATCAGTGTCCAAAAAACAATATTGATCTCCAGTTTAAACAAAACGCGCTCCTTATTTTGTGGCCAGTAAAATGCTGATGACGAGGCCGTACAAAGCCACGGTTTCGATAAAAGCGATGCCAATAAAAACCAGCGGCCGCACTTTGTCCAAAATCTCCGGCTGGCGCGCCACGCTGTCGAACAGTTTGCTCATCATCAGGCCGATGCCAAACGCGCCGCCCAGCGCCGCCAGACCCATACAAATCGCCGCGCCCAGATACGCTCCTATAATATTGTCCATTTGCTTTCTCCTTTCTTAATTTTTTATGCTTCGCCAATCATCGAAGCATTTTTTATGTCGCTTCGCCGATTGCTTCGCTAATCATCGAAGCGCCTAAAAAAGTAAATACATACGCTTGAATGCAGCAGACAAAAAATTCAAAGAATATTATCACAATCGCGCCGCCGTAAGAAGCCAGCCACACCGCGATATTATTGAATATAGAAGTAAAACTCAAAATACTGATCAGCAGCAAATGTCCGCCGGACATATTGGCGAAAAGCCGTATCGCCAGCGAAAAAGGCTTGAACAACTGGCTGATGATCTCGACCGGCAAAAGCAAAATGACTACCGGCCCCTTGACGCCCTGCGGCAGCAGACTTTTACAAAAACCCCAGAGGCCGTGTTTTTTAAAACGCACAAATAAACTAAGCACAAAAAACAAAACAGCCAGCGCCGCCGTGCCGTTGATATTGCTGACCGCGCTGCCCAGTCCCGCCTGCGGTCCCAGCAGGCCGAGCATGCCCAGCGGCAGTCCGGTAAACAATATATATAGAAAGGCCGAAAGACACAGCGGCAGCCAGGCTTTGTCCAGTCCGGCCGGCGCGAGAATTTGTTTTTCCATAAACTCGACCGCGGTTTCCAGCAAATTTTGGCCGAAACTCCGGGGGGCAAAAGTCAGGCGGCGTGTGATGAGCCAGAGCAAAACGATCAGCAAAAACGCGGCGGCAAAATTCAAGAGCACTGTCGCGTCCACCGACAGATCCCAGCGGCCTAAATGCAGCGCCAGAAAAACTTTGGCTGATTCGTGCATACTATCCCCGTCAAAATTCGATCGCCCTGAATTTATTATTTTTCGTCCGCGCTTTTGACGATCTTGTAAAGGCTGTAGCCTTCCAGAGCAAAAGCCAAAAGCAGCAGCAAAGACACGCAATTTGCGCCGGTGGCCAAACGCTTATCGAGCCACTGGCCGCCCAGCGCCGCCAGAACAATCACCACAGCGGATTCAAAAACCCAGTTGAGCAGTTGTCTTTCTGATGGGCGCATCGGGGTGATACTAACTCCGAAAGGGAAAAAATGCAAAACAGCGGCGGTCTAAATTTCCGCTGAGTAAAAGTATCTTACTCTGGCAAAACCGGCTAAATTAATCCTAATCAGATTTCCGGTGAACAGTAAGTATATTATAACTATTTTGTAACTAGAGGTCAAACACAACGGTATACTGCAAATCAACGCTCTGGATTGTCCCCATTTTTTTTCGATGCATTTTTTGCCAATACTCTTTCGATATACCTACATGCGGCCTAACATTTAATCAAAGGTACGACCGAACGCGGTTTTCAATACGCGTGAGGAAGTACCTTTGGCATCGGCCAAAGGTACGACCGAACGCGGTTTTCAATGCGCGCGAGGAAGTACCTTTGGCATCGGCCAAAGGTACGACCGAACGCGGTTTTCAATGCGCGTGAGGAAGTACCTTTGGCATCGGCCAAAGGTATATATTTGATTTTTTAGGGTATTTCTTTGCCTACAGGGGGAAAAATGGTTGCCAATATCCGAGGAACGCTGGACGCCGGCATGCTGGCAGCGGGCTTGAGCGCGGTCACACAGACCGATCCGGCCTATATCGCCCGCGCCGCGGAAAACGGCGTTTACAACGCGGCTTCCACGGACAGCGCTTTGCTTTCACGCGGCTTCGCGCGGCGCGGCCAGCTCTCCATCGAGGAAGACAACGGCTCGTATATTTACAATATTAAACAATATGATGTAACCGGCGCGGTAAATTCCGACAACGATTCGTATTATCTGGTTTCTTACAACGGCGAAAATTCTTTTGTGGACGCGGCTTTCGGCTACTCCGATCTGTCCGGCGGCTACAACAGCGTGGATACTTACATCGATCCTTTTGACCCGGAGATCGCCAAACTGCTCGCCCAAATCCCAGAACTGAATAACTCCAAACTTTCCGCGGAGGAAAAGCTGGCCAAACTTTATAATTATATTATCAACAATTTTAACTATGTGCCGGAGGACAAAGACGATTGGAATTTTGTCGGCGAGACGATCTTTCAGCGCGGCGGCGACTGCGAAGACCTGTCGGTGCTGCTGGCTTCGTCAATGATCGCGCTGCTTATGAATGAAGGCATGGATTATCAGACCGCCAACAGTCGCGTGTCGACAGTGGCCGGCAAACACGCTCTGTACGGCGATCACGTTTTTGTGGAATATCTGGCGGACGACGGCCAGACTTATGCGCTGGACGCCGCTTTTGCCGAACAAGGCAATATCACCAAGCTCTCCGATCTGAAACAGGTCAGCGAACTGAAATTCGATGTGTATTTCCGTTTCAACGACAACAAAGTTTTTGGCGCGGCGGCGCAGCTCGAAACTCTGGAAAATAATGCTAAGGCTTATATCGACCCGACCGATCCGGCTTTGAGCAAATTTTTAGCGGAGTTTGAAAGCGCGATGGATTTGACCGGGCTTTCTATGGACGAGATCGCCGCCAAGCTTTTTAATTTTATCAAAACTGAATATCAGTGTTTAGATTTACAGGATGTTTTTCCGAGCCAGAGTTTGGTCATCGACACCAAAGCCGGCGCTTCGCAAAATCTGGCTTTGCTGGCGCTTAATTCTTTACTGGCTCTCGCGG
>BGZN01000002.1 GCA_003864455.1 Candidatus Termititenax aidoneus
GGTAACGCAGGGACGGCAGGGTCAAATACCGCTGTGGGGCGCCGGCGGCGTAGGCATGACCGGCAACGCGGCGGCAGACGCTTTCAAGTTGGTCTGTCTGGGCGCCAACGGCGTGTCCGTCGGCAAGATTTTGCTGCAACTTATGGGCTGCGTCGGCAATGATCACGGCCGCTGCAACGCCTGCAACACCGGACTCTGCCCGACCGGTATCACGACGCAAGACCTCAAACTGGTGCGCCGTTTGGACGTGGACAAAGCCGCGCAAAATATCGTGGATTATGTGCTGGCTTTTGATCAGGAAATGCGCAAACTAATGGCGCCGATCGGCAACAGTTCTCTGCCGGTAGGCCGTTCGGACGCGCTGGTCGCCACGGACAAAGCGGTAGCCGAGCAGTTGAAAATACCGTATGCGTGTTAGCCGGATTTACAAGCGCGCGGCGTAAAGTTGTATAATTTATTATGGCTGTAAAAAATTGGAAAGAGGTGTTTTATGGAAGCGGTAAGACAGATTGTTGACGCTGATCGATTGGTAGATATAGTGGATATACCGGAATCAATGAAATGCCGCAAGGTGGAAATAATTATATTGCCTGATTTGGCGACAGAAACAAAGCCAAAAATTAATAAGGAAGCCCTAAAAAAAGCATTTGGTTCTCTGCATAAATATGCTAATCCCAACCTGATCCCTTTGGAAAAAAAAGCCTGGGAAATAGCGGTGAAGGATAAATACGGAGTGAAAAATGCTCATTCTTGACGCCAATGTAATCTTGCGTTTTATTTTAAAAGATATTTCAGAGCAGGCTGTTGTTGCCAGGGATTTGCTGGAAAATAAGGCTTGCGTGATCCCTGTGGAAATCACTGCGGAAGTGGTGTATGTTTTGCAAAAAGTTTATGGTCTTGAGCGTAAAGTTATTGCCGAAAGAATTTCCGGTGTTATGGCAATAAGCGAGCGTTTATTTGAACAAAGCGAGATTATTGCTGAAGCACTCAAAGTGTATATGGCCGCCAAAAATTTGAGTTTTGTGGACTGCTTGCTGGTTAGTTATTCTAAAATTAAAAAACATGCGGTTTTTACTTTTGATAAAGAGTTGAAGAAACAGTTGGCTAATTAAATATAAATAATAAAAGAGAATCAAATGGCACTAAAAATTCAATCACTAAAAATCAACAAGCGGCTCTCGACGCAGGAGTTGCTGCAGGAAATTTATCAAGGCCTGGAACAGGGCGAGACGGAGTTTGAGATCGCCGCCTGCGGCCAGCACGACATCGGCGGACCGCTCTGGTCGCCCAAAGGCCGGCTGACTTTCAAAGTGACCAATCCCGGCCAGCGGCTTGGCTCAATGTGCATGGACGGCACGACTATCATCGTCGAAGGCTCGGCTTCGGCAGATGTCGGCTGGCTCAATGCCGGCGGCGAGATTATTGTGCGCGGCGACGGCGGCGACACAGCCGGCCATTGCGCGGCGGCTGGCAAAATCTATATCGGCGGCCGCGGCGGTACGCGCACCGGTTCGCTGATGAAACATGATCCGGCCTATGCGCCGCCGGAATTATGGCTGCTCAAAAATGTCGGTTCTTTTGGCTTTGAATTTATGGGCGGCGGCATTGCCGTGGTTTGCGGCGTGGATACTCCGGCCGGCCTGCCGATCCTGGGCGACCGCGCCTGCGCCGGCATGGTTGGCGGCACAGTGTATTTCCGCGGCGAGCCGGGCAGTGTTTCTTTGGCGACAGTCAAAATCGAGGAGCTGGACGAACAGGACAAAAAATTTTTGACCGCTGGTCTGCCGGTGTTTTTGCAAAAGATCCAGCGCGAGCAGTTATTGACCCAGCTCAAAGACCTGACCCAATGGAAAAAAATCGTCGCCAAATCTTACGCCGAACGCGCCGCCGCGAAATCTCAATCCGGCGCGGTTAAAAATTTCCATAAAAGCGAATGGCTGCAAAATGTGCCGGGCGGAATTTTTGGCGATATTTACCCCGATGACAGCCGCGTGATCACGCTGGTCAATCATGCCGCAGACCGCCTGCGCATACCGGAATGGAGAAATTATATTTACGCCGCGCCTTGCGAGTCGGCCTGTCCCGCCGGTATTCCTTCACAGGTGCGTTTTGCGCTGCTGCGCCAGAATAAAATAGAAGAAGCCTACCGGCTGATCCTGGAATATACGCCGTTTCCTGGTTCGGTCTGCGGCTCGGTCTGTCCCAATCTGTGCATGGAGGCCTGTTCACGCTGCCGTGTGGATACGCCGCTCAATATCAAAGCCCTCGGCACATTTAGCGCGGACATTCCGCCGCCGCCAATCACCGCGGCCGCCGGCCAGAAAATCGCCGTGGTTGGCTCTGGTGTGGGCGGCCTGACGGCGGCCTGGCTTTTGCGCCTGCGCGGTCATACCGTGACTGTTTACGAAAAAGACGCGCAAATTGGCGGCAAGCTTTTTCACGCTGTTTCGCGCGAGCGGCTCAATTTTGAAATTTTGCAAAAAGAATTAAAACGCCTGCAGTCCGTCGGCATTGAGTTTAAGACGAATACGCCGGTTGACCAAAAATTGTATAAAAAACTCAAAAAGGATTATGACTTTGTCGTGCTGGCTATCGGCGCTTATCAGCCCAAAACTCCGCCGTGGCCGGGCAAAGAAAAGATACTGCCTTCGCTGGAGTTTTTGCGCCGGGTAAATAACGGCGAAAAACCGCAAATCGGAGAAAAGGTGGTCGTGATCGGCTGCGGCAATTCCGGCATGGACGTCATATTTGGCGCGTACTCCTGCGGCGCTAAAGAAGTGACGGCCATTGACGTACAAAAACCCTCGGCTTTTGCGGAAGAGATTGCGCGCGCGGAAACTCTCGGCGCCAAACTGCTCTGGCCGGCTTTTACGGAAGCGATTACCGACGCCGGTGTGAAATTAAAAGACGGACGCGTGCTGCCGGCGGACACGGTGATTATCGCGATTGGTGAAGCGCCGATCCTGGACGGCCTGCTGGACAAACCGGAACTGGAACGCGGCTATTTAAAAACCGGCGCCGGCCGTTTGTACGAGAGCAATGTTTACGCGCTCGGTGATTTGACCAAACTCGGCCTGCTGGTCGAGGCGATCGGCGGCGGCCGCGAAGCCGCGCTGCGCATTCATGCCGCGCTGACCAATGCCGAATACCTTGCGCCGAAAACTGTGCTGGCGCCGGATAAACTGGCGCTGGAATATTTTATCCAGGAAGAAAATCCAGCTCAGATTGGTGAGGAGAGTCAAACCACGGTTGGTGAGCAAGGCCGAACCACGGTTGGTGAGCAAGGTCGAACCACGGTTGGTGAGCAAAGTCGAACCACGGTTGGTGAGCAAAGTCGAACCACGGTTGGTGAGCAAGGTCGAACCACGGTTGGTGAGCAAGGTCGAACCACGGTTTGCGAGCCGCTCAAAGAAGCCCTGCGCTGCATAAGTTGCGGGACTTGCCGCGACTGCCAGATGTGCCTCAAGTCCTGCCCAGAAAACGCGATCACGCGCGTGGTCGTGGACGGCGGCGATTACAAATATGTTTCCGAACCGAAAAAATGCATAGGCTGCGGCATTTGTGCCGGTGTGTGTCCCTGCGGCATTTGGACGCTCAAAGACAATCCGCTATAAAAATTTTCTGAGCAGCAAGTCTTTAATATTCTGCCGTCCATCCACGACGCTGGCTATGATTATATTGTGATTGTCCAGCAGATAAATTATCCGCCAGGGGTATTCCTGCAATTCCCGAAAATTTGTGATGTCTTGTTCTAGAAATTCCGGCACGATGCGGCCTTTTTGCGGAAATATCCGGAGGGATTTTATTTTGCTGTATATTTTATCTCTGATTGCCCAGGCAATCGGTCTGCTGTCTCGCTCTATATAAATGAATATCTCATCAATATCAATTTGAGCGTTTGCCGTGATAATTATATTATATTCTTTTGCCATAGCGTTTTTCTATTTTTTTATCTATTGCCGCGAAAGCTTCATCGAGCGGTTTAGTTTTGCCCAGCAAATAATCTCTTTCGCCGAGCCGGACTAAATTTAGCAGAGCAAAAGCGTCTTGAGTTTTTTGATATTGCTCCACATCCACCAGCACAGCTTTGGCCTCGCCGTTTTGTGTGATGACGAGCGGATTTTTAGTTTCATTGACATATCTCAGCATGTCCGCCGCGTGAGACTTGATGTAAGAAATCGGTTTAATGTCGTTTTTTAGATTTATCGATACCATGTTTCACCTCCAGTCTTTAAATAGTACCATATTAAGACTGGGTTGTAAAGTGAAATTGCGGCAGGACTCTTTCTTTTTCTTTGGCTGGCTGTCAGTTGAAAGTTTAGCCCGCAAAACGGACGGCAATTCAGTTTTTGACAGATTTGGCAATTTGTTTGAGTATCTTCAGAATGGTTGCTTTGTTGCGCGAAGTGGGATTAGCCAGCAGTTGCGACAGGTGCTCCAGATAAGTTCCGTTGTAAGCGCGGCTGGCCTCCGGCAGCAGTTCCGCCGGCTTGATGTCCAAAATTAAGGCTATGCCATAAATAGTTTTAATGGTTGGATTGCGTTTACCCTGCTCGATTTGCAGCAGGTAAGAAGTGCTGATATTGGCTGAGAAAGCCAATTCTTCCAGCGAAAGTTTTTGCGCCTGCCGCAACACGCGGATTTTCTGGCCGATAGATTTAAGCAGTTCATCATCTGGCATAAAGCACCTTGATAATATTTTTATATATCTTAATACTTGACAAAACAGTCTAAAGTCTTTATACTATATTTATTAGACTATAGTTAAATGGAGAACAGGGGGGTAGGTATATGGCTGGTAATTACAGTGGCGTTTATGACGGCATAGCGGGCGGGCAGCCGTTGTCTGCGGAAAAGGTAACGTTGGCGTTGAATCAAATGGAAAAGGTAGCCAACAAAGTGTCTACCGCTGAGTGGGAAGCAAATACTAATAGTGAGCAGACCAGCGACGGCAAATACCCTACCTGCGCGGCGGTCAATAACGCGGTCGGGGTGGTCAATACCCAGCTGACCAGCAGTGTCAGTACACTTACTTCTAGTATTGAGGCCATGAATAGCGCCGCGGAGAAAACAGCCAATAAGGTTACCCAAGCCAACTGGTCAAGCAATAAGACCAATGATACCAAATACCCCACCTGCGCCGCGGTCAACTCCGCGGTCGGGGCCATATCTGATGGCGCAGAAAGAACAGCCAATAGAGTAGTTACTTCGGAATGGGGAAGCAATAATACAGACGATACCAAATATCCCACCTGCGGAGCGGTCAAATCTGCGATTGACTCCGCGCTTACAGAGGTTAACACCGCGATCTCGGCTGTCGTCAACGGCGAGATCTTGACTGCCAATGAGAGGATCACTGCTGTCCAAGGTGAGCTTACGACGCTGTCCGGCGCGGCGGAACAAATATCTAATAAAGTGATTACCTCGGAATGGGGGAGCAATAAGGATAGTGATACCAAATATCCTACCTGCGCGGCGGTGCAGTCAGCTATTACCACGGCCGCCACTAATGCTGTTAATAGTATTGTTAAAGTAACTTCAATATCCAGTACTTCGACGGATAGTGAATTTCCATCGGCCAAGGCTGTCTATAACTGTTTCTGGAATATATTTAATTCGCTTTAGTTTTTTTAACAAAAGGAGGTGTTATGGCTAGTAATTACACGGGCAATTATACCGGCATAGAGGCGAGCAAAGTAGCCTACGCGCAGGATTTAACAAACGCTTTGAATAAAATGGAAAGAGTGAGCTATAAAGTAACCACCGCGAATGAATGGGGCAGCAATGCCAATAAGACCAGCGAGAATAAATATCCTGCCTGTAATGTTGTCAGCGCCGCGGTAGCGGCGGCGAAGACGTCTATTGATACCCAGCTTTCGGCCTTATCCAACAGGGCGACCGGGGTAAATAATACCGTGGAAAAGACAGCCAATAAAATCAAGTTCGGCGAATGGGAAGACAATAAAGATAGCGATGACAAATATCCAGGCTGCGGAACGGTTAATTCCGCGCTGCTAGCAATATCCGGCGTGGAACAGGCGTCCAATAAAGTAAGCGCCGCAAATTGGGATACGCATAAGACCAGCGAGATCAAATATCCCAGTTGCAAGTCCGTAAATACCGCGGTCGGGGCGATCAATACCGATGTGCTCACGGAAGTTAATGCTTCGATTGAGGATATTAACGCTTCGGTCGACGATATTAGCGAGGGTATCGAGGAGTTGGACAATACCGCGGAAAAGACAACCAATAAGATAACGAAAGCCGGGTGGGAAAGCAACAAGACTAACAACAGCAAATACCCGACCTGCGCGGCTGCTGGTCAAGGCATAACCAGTATTTTCAGCAAAATAGACTTTGGCATAGTTACCTCAGTTTCCGCGGCTTCGACCGATGCTCAACTGCCGACGGCCGGAGCGGTGTATAGATTTGGAACATCTGTGGATCCCAGCAGCGCGCGCGGCTCTACAGTTTCCGACACGCAGGTGAATGCCACTGAATTTAAAGCAGTGATGGGTTACTCTAACACTAATAGCTATAATTGGTATGAAGCCGCGCAGTATTGCGCTTATTTGACTGTGGCCGCGGACGATGTGCCTCAAGCGGTTAAGGACCATATAACTTTGCATTACATCGTGCCCCAATCCAGCCTGGACACGGCTAGTTACAGTCAAGTCAATGGCGATAAATGCCGCAATTATCTGAAGTATGCTCTGATTACGCCCAAGTGCTGGCGTCTGCCGACCAGCGAGGAATGGTCCGCCGCCTATTCTAGCAATATTATTCCGCACCCAAGCGTTGGAAAGTCAGTCGTCTTTGACATACATGGCTATGGCTCAGTTGACAGCTCAGTTATTTTAACATCAAGCAATCCTTATTATTATGATTGGTGCATGGACGGCGACGGAGCAGAATTAAAACTAGGCGGCAAGACCATTAATTATGGCGCTTATAACGCAAATCGAGTGGCGCGCGGCGGTGTTCACAGCACCCGCACCGGTGGGGGCCACGACACCGGCGGCAACACCTACTGGCAATATTCGTTTTGGCGGGCGAGTGGTTTCGCTGGTTACGGCTCTGTTGCGCCGTCCAATCGCAACAATTACGGCCTGCGTCTAGCCAGAACTACTTAACATAACTTTAAGTTTTTTTATTTTCACGTTTTGCTTCGGATGAAGCGGTTGGAGTTTGGCGGGGTGAATGATCGCCGCTCCGTGCGCCGCAGCTTTTGCGCGTGAGCTGGCCGACAAACTCTGTCCGACGCGGGCTTGAACAGGGCATTTTTCGTTGTTTCAGCGTGGTATAATGCATTGATGGATAGATTAGAAACGATAACAATAGATAAAATTGTGAAATTAGTGATTTCTGCCGCTGCGCCGGAAAAAATTTTGTTATTTGGATCACGCGCTAGAGGCGACCATGCCAGAAATAGCGACATAGATATTTTAATCCTCAAGAAAAAATTAAAAAACGCGCGTAAATTAACCGCTAATCTTTATAAGTCATTCTTGGCGGAAAATATTTCCGTGCCTGTTGATTTGCTTGCGATAGATTATGACAGATACGCTGAATTAAAAAATGAGAACGGATATATTTATAAAACAATCGCGCGAGAAGGCCAAGTTTTGTATGGCTAATTACGATGTTTGGTTGGAGCGGGCCAAAGGAAATTTGGTTTTGGCCGGGGTTAAAACTCCCAAAGGCGTTTTTTATGAAGACCTTTGTTTTCAAGCGCAGCAAGCGGTAGAAAAAGGTTTGAAAGCGCTGCTTTTGTTTTATGGTGTTGAGCCGGAGTATACTCATAATCTTGTGGTGCTGTTGCAAGAATTGACCAAATATACAAGAGTTCCGGCAACGATAAAGGAAGCTGTAATTTTAAATGATTATGCCGTGCAAACTAGGTATCCTGGTGAATATGTGCCGGTTAAATACAGAGAGTATAGGAAAGCCTTGCAGATTGCAAAAAATGTTTTTAAGTGGATTGAATATAAAATTATTACGGAAAGCGAGCGATGAGGTATTGCTTGGCGGAGCAAATAATTCTATTGACGCGCAAGACCGCTGATTTTAAACATAAGAACCTCTGGATATAATCGTTGACGTTGCGTTTCGCAAATCACTTCGGACTTTTACTCAAATTTTCAGAGCCGGTTTTGGTAACAATAAGCATATCCTCGATGCGCACGCCGCCGAGTCCCTTGATGTACACGCCGGGTTCGATAGTGATGACCTGTCCGGCTTTTAAAATTTCTTGGGATTTGTGGGAGATACGCGGCCGCTGATGGATTTTTAGACCCACACCGTGGCCGGTGCTGTGCGTGAAGTATTTTGCTAATTTATGTTTTTTCAGTAAATCACGGCCTTTTTGGTCGATGTCCGCTGCGCGCGCGCCGGCTTTGACCAGACTGATTTGTTTTTTCTGCACGGCTAAAACTATTTTGTAGATTTTTTGCAGTCTTGGGGAAGGCTGGCCGAGAAAAAAAGTCCGCGTCAGATCGGAACAGTAGCCGCGATAACGCGCGCCCATGTCGATATAGACAATATCGTTTTTGCGGATTTTCTTTTTGCTGGCCGGACCGTGAAAAAGCGCGGTGCGTTTGCCCGAGCAGACTATCGGCGTGAAAGCCATACGCGTGCCGCCGCCATGCTTGACGATCAGCCTTTTGATCTTGTCCGCGACTTGTTTTTCGGTCAGTCCGGCGCGGATAAACTGGCGGATTTCCGCAAAGACCTTGTCGGTAATTTTCTGTGCTTGGCGGACGGCCTGCAGGCGGTTCATAGACTGAGAATGTATTCCAGAGCTAAGCGGTAAGAGTCTTTGCCAAAACCGGCGATCTGGCCGAGACAGACCGGCGCGATGACGGACTCGCGGCGAAATTTTTCCCGCGCGTGAATATTGGAGAGATGCACTTCGATGACTTTGGCTTTGACTCCGCTGATTGCGTCACGCAGCGCTATGCTGTAATGTGTGTACGCGCCAGCGTTGAGAATGATGTAGTCAAATTTTTTGCGGCTGTCCTGAATTTGGCTGACAATTTCGCCTTCGATATTGGATTGGAAAAATTTAATAACGGCTTGGTTTTTCTTGGCGATAGAAGCCAATTCGGTGTTGATAGCCGCCAGTGTGGTCTTGCCGTAAAATTTTTTTTCGCGGCTGCCCAGCAGATTGAGATTCGGTCCGTGAATGACCAGAATTTTCATTGTTTGCTCCTTGTTTAGATAATCGCTAAAGCTCTGGCTATTTCCGCGTATTCTACCGGACAGACAATCGGTTTGCCTATAGCTTTGAGCAGCACCATGCGCAGCCGGCTGTCCGCGACTTTTTTGTCGCTTTGCATGACGCGGTAAATCTGGTCGGGATCGAGGCGGCGGCCGGTGTGCGTGGGCAGACCCAGCTTGGTAAAAAGTTTTTGCAATTTGTCCAAAGTCTGCCAGGGCAGATAACCGCGCATTATGGAAATATGCGCCGCGCCCAGCGCGCCCAGCGCGACAGCCTCGCCGTGGCTAATGCGGTAATGCGAGATTGTTTCCAGAGCGTGGCCGATAGTGTGGCCAAAATTCAGGATCGCGCGCCGGTCGTTTTCACGCTCGTCGGCGCTGACTATTTTGGCCTTGATGCGGCAGCACTGCGCTAGCAGATCGGCGCAGCACTGCGCCAGCAAATTGGCAGTGATGTCCGCTTTTTGACCCAGCGCAGTCAAAAGGCGCGGCGTATCGATCAGACCATATTTGACGATCTCACCCAGACCGCAGCGCAATTCCCGCGCCGGCAGAGAGCGCAGAGTTTTAGTGTCGGCGATAACCAGCCGCGGCTGATAAAAAGCGCCGATTAGATTTTTGCCCAGAGAATCATTGACCGCGGTTTTGCCGCCGACGCTGGAGTCCACCTGCGCCAGCAAAGTGGTGGGCAACTGCACGAAATTTATGCCGCGCAGATAAACCGCCGCCGCGAAACCGGCCAGATCACCGACCACGCCGCCGCCTAGAGCTGCGATAGTATCGCTGCGCTCAAATTTATTTTGGATCAAGAAACGCAGGACTTTTTGCAAAACGCCGAAAGATTTATATTTTTCGCCGTCGCCGATCAAGTATACCTGCGTGCTGTAGTGTTTTTCTAAATTGGCCTGCAGTTGTTTGCCGTACAGTCCAAAAATTTTTTTATTGCTGACGATTAAAATTTTGCCGTGCAGATCCAAATCGCTCAAAAGCTGGCAGCTTTTGTCCAGCAGGCCGGCGCCGATCCGCACGGTATAAGAACGCTGGGCTAATTTTACTTTTACGTCCGGCATGACTGCTCCGGTTTTAAGATTTTACAGATCTCGGCGGCGGCTTTTTCCGGCTGGCCGGTCTGCGTCGCGATAATACACTGCGCCGCGGCCAGATACAACGGCTGCCGCACGTCCAGCATCTTTTGAATTTCCGCTAATTTATTTCCCTGGGGCAGCAGCGGCCGCGTCGTGTCGTTTTCCACACGCTTCAGTATTTCCGCCGGTTCGGTTTTTAAGTAAACTATGGCGCCGAGATTATGCAAAAGACTGCGGTTGTCGGCGGATAACACTATGCCGCCGCCTGTAGCGATGACCGCGCCGTCCAGCCCGTGCAATTCTTTTAGCGCCGTTGTTTCCTGTTTGCGGAAAAATTCCTCGCCGCGCTGCGCAAAAATTTTAGCGCAGGTCATGCCGTTTTTCTGCTCAATAATTTGATCGGTGTCGAGAAACTTATAACCGAGTTGTTTGGCCAAAATACGGCCGGTGGAAGTTTTGCCGCTGCCCATGAATCCGATCAGGATTATGTTCATGCTGATATTTTAACATGAAATTATTCCCGTTGACATAAAAAACCCGCGCCTAACTGGATAGTTAAGCGCGGGTCAAAATTGCGGCGGCGGATTAAAGATTTTTAAAAGACTTGACGCCGCTGTAAACCGCGTTAGCGCCCAGCTCTTCCTCGATGCGCAGGAGTTGATTGTACTTGGCGATGCGGTCGGTGCGCGAAGCCGAGCCGGTCTTGATCTGGCCGGCGTTGAGCGCCACGGCGATGTCGGCGATAGTCGAGTCTTCCGATTCACCAGAGCGGTGCGAAATGACCGCGGTATAACCGGCTTTTTGCGCCATTTGCACAGCCGCGAAAGTCTCACTCAAAGAACCGATTTGATTGACTTTGATGAGAATAGAGTTAGCAATGCCTTTTTTGATGCCCTCGGCCAAAATTTTTACATTGGTTACAAAAAGATCGTCGCCGACCAACTGTATTCTATTGCCCAATTTGTTCGTCAAATATTTCCAGCCGTCCCAGTCGCCCTCGGCCATGCCGTCTTCTATAGAAATGATCGGATAAATATCCACCAGGCGGCCAAGATACTGGGCAAACTGCTCGGCAGTCAGTTCTTTGTTTTCGCTGGCCAGCAGATATTTCTTTTTCTTGGCGTCGTAAAATTCGCTGGACGCCACATCCAGCGCGATGAAAACATCTTTGCCCGGCTTGTAACCGGCGGTGTGTATCGCCTCAATGATCACGCGTATCGCTTCTTCATTGGATTTCAGATTCGGCGCAAATCCGCCTTCGTCGCCGACCGCGGTGTTCAGGCTCTGATTTTTCAGCACTTTTTTCAAATGGTGAAAAACTTCCACGCCGATACGCAGACCTTCTTTGAAAGACGCCGCGCCAGCCGGCACGATCATAAATTCCTGAAAATCAATATTGTTGTCCGCGTGCGCGCCGCCGTTGATGATATTCATCATCGGCACTGGCAGCTCATTGGTGTAAGTGCCGCCCAGATAGCGGTACAGCGGCACGTCCAGCGCGGCGGCGGCAGCTCTGGCCGCGGCCAGAGAAACGCCGAGTACTGCATTGGCGCCCAGTTTTTTCTTGAAAGGCGTGCCGTCCAGATCGATCATCGTCTGGTCAACAGTTAATTGGTCGAGCGCGTCCAGGCCGATTACTTTTTTGGCGATGAGCGTGTTGATATTGCGGACGGCTTTTTGCACGCCTTTGCCCAGATAACGTTTTTTATCGCCGTCGCGCAATTCCAGAGCCTCGCGCGAGCCGGTGGACGCACCGGACGGGACGATAGCCCGGCCTAAAGCGCCGTTGGCCAAAAGTATCTCGACTTCCACCGTAGGGTTGCCGCGGCTGTCCAGCACCTCGCGGCCTTTAATCTCTACTATTGTTGTTGCCTTGCACATGATTTTTTCTCCTTTGATTTATTAAAATTTTTACCCAAAAAACGCGGGGATTATAACATAGGCCGGGTTTTTTGGGCAGTGTTCGTCCGGCTCGGCAGGCCGGATGAGAAACCTTTTTATGGCCTGCCCCGTCTTTGTTGATGGATAGAATCCAGTATTTCATTGAATTCCTGGCCTTCAAGAAACAAATACCTAAGGGCTAGCTGATCTATTTTTATAACTTTTTTGATAAGTTCTATATCTCTTCTTGCTTGGGGACCGGCATATTTAAAATAAGAATCTGTGGGCACAGGAGCTTGGCATAAAATTGGAGAACTACTGCAACCATCATGGCAAAGATGCCTTACCGCTTCTAAAATCAAATCCGGATCTTCATCTAATATATTGGCGAAACGCAGGCAGCCGCCGTCCTGACTTATGGCATACATTAAAATTTTTTTGAATAAGCGAATAACTGCCTTTGGCAAATGAGTAAAATTCACTTTGCTTATTACTTTCTCGGCAAATTGACTGGCCGCTATATGTTTTAGAGAACTTGCGAGCGACATATTTTCAATCTGCTTATACTGAGCGGCCGGATCTTTTAACGCTATTTGTTTAGTCTGCATATAAACTCCTTCGAGATTACAATTTATAAAGTATCGTAAGAGTTTTGAAATTGTTTCATTTTGGCCGGCCGGATAGAGCCTAATCTTTTAGGGGTTTTACAAGCATGATGCGCAGGGCGTTTAAGATTGCCAGAAAACACACGCCGACATCGCCAAAGACCGCGAACCACATGCCGGCCCGTCCAAGCGCGCTCAATAATAAAATCGCCGCTTTGACGCCCAGCGCAAAAATAATATTTTGCCAGACTATGCGCCGCGTCAGCCGCGCGATGCGCAGAGCCGCGGACAGTTTGGACGGCTCGTCGGTCATCAAAACAATATCCGCCGCTTCGATCGCCGCGTCCGAACCCACACCGCCCATAGCCACACCTACATCGCTGGCGGCCAGCACCGGCGCGTCGTTGATGCCGTCGCCGACGAAAATTGTCTTGCCGCCGCTTTGGGACAACGCTTCCAGACGCTCGACTTTTTCCTGCGGCAATAATTCCGCGTAAACTTTGGGTATGCCAAGCGCGGCGGCGATTTTCCGCGCGCTGTTTTTATTATCGCCGGTCAGCATGACGATGTCACGGAGGCCGAGTTTATTTAATCCCGCGATAGCCTGCTGGCTGTCCGGCTTTATTTCATCAGCGATGACCAGAGCGCCGGCAAATTTTTGGTTGACGGCCAAATAAATAACCGTGCCGTCCGGAGGATTGGAAAACACGCTGTCCGGCAGAGACACTTTTTCCGCCGCGAACATTTTGGCGTTGCCGGCCAGCACAATTTTTCCGTCAAATTTTATTTTAATGCCCTGTCCGGCGATTTCCGCATACTGCGTCAGACGGGCGCTGTCCGGATTTTTCCCGTAAGCTTTACGGATTGAAACAGCGATCGGGTGGTTGGAGTGCAGTTCAGCGTGCGCGGCGGTTTCCAGCAGTTTTTCCGCAGTCCAGCCGTCCGCCGGCAGGATTTGTGTGACGGAAAAAACACCCTTGGTCAAAGTGCCGGTTTTGTCGAACACCACAGTCGAAGCGTCGTTGAGCGCGTCGAGATAATTGCCGCCTTTGATCAAAATGCCGTTTTGCGAGGCTGCGCCGATACCGGCAAAAAACGACAGCGGTATAGAAACGACCAGCGCGCAGGGGCAGGATACGACCAAAAAAGTCAGCGCGCGGTACAGCCAGTTGGTAAACACCGCTCCGCTGATCAGCAGCGGCGGCAGGACAGCCAGCAGCACAGCCGCTCCGACCACAGCCGGCGTGTAATAACGCGCAAATTTGGTGATGAAATTTTCTACCGGCGCTTTTTTCTGCTCAGCGTTTTCCACCAAGCGCAGAATTTTGCTGACCGTGGATTCGCCGAAAACTTTGTCCACGCGTATGGTCAGCAATCCGCTTTGATTAACCGAGCCGGATAAAACTTCGCTGCCGGCGGAGACATCGCGGGGCAGGGATTCGCCGGTAAGCGCAGTCATGTCCAGCGCGGAATTTCCTTCTATTACAGCGCCGTCCAGCGGAATTTTTTCGCCCGGCCGCACAATAATAACCGCGCCGACCTTGACGTCCGCCGGATCAACTTTTTCTCCGCCGGGCAGCACGGCAAAATCCGGCCGTATATCCATGAGCGCTGTGATGGCCTGCCGCGAACGCGCGACCGCCCGTTCCTGAAAACTCTCGCCGATCTGGTAAAAAAGCATGACCGCCGCGGCTTCGGGATATTCGCCGATCGCAAAAGCCCCAATACTGGCCAGGCTCATCAAGAAATTTTCGTCGAAGATGTGGCCGCGCGGAATATTTTTAACGGCCTGCCAGACGACCTCGCCGCCGATCAAGATGTAGCTGGCCAGAAACACCAGCAGCCGCGCGGTCGCGTCCAGTTTGAGGAACAGTCCAGCCAGAAAAAACACCGCGCCGCCGAACAGACAAAAATATTTCAGTTTGGCGGATTTTTCCGGTTTTTTAGCGCCGCAAGCGCAGGCCTCGCACATAAATTATCTCCTCTCGTTAACATGCGCCAGTCCCAATTTGAAAATGGCGCTGACATGCTCATCGTCCAGAGAGTAGTAAACTATTTTGCCGGCTTTGCGGTGCTTGACCAGCTTGGTCTGGCGCAAAGCTCTTAATTGATGCGAAATTGCCGATTTGGTCATGCCGAGCAGCGCGGCGATGTCGCAGACGCACAGCTCGGCGTGAAGCAGAGCGCTGATGATCCTGATGCGCGTGGAGTCGCCGAAGACTTTGAGCAGGTCGGCCAATTCCAGCAAGGAGTTTTCCGCCGGCATTGATTTGCGTACTTGGTTGACCAGTTTTTTATGAATGACGCAGCAATCGCAAGCCGCATCGTTATTATGATTGAATAATTGAACACTCATTCAACTATTGTATCGCGGAAAAATAATTTGTCAAGGGAGGTCTTGACTTTTTCTATGTGCGCACATATTATGTGTGTAAGTGAGAGGTGGTTATTTATGAAAAATATAACTTTAGCAATGGATGAAGAGTTGTTGTTGCGCGGCCGAGAGTACGCCAGAGCGCATAAAATGTCTTTTAATGACTGGGTACGTTCCTTGATCGGCCAGTCTGTTAAAAAAGATTCTAAGCAATGGGTAGACGACCTTCTGGTGAAAATGAAAAATGCTGGCGGCAACTCTAGAGGCAAAAAGTGGACGCGGGAAGAGATACAGCGTTATGGTTAAGGTTTTTGTCGACACAAATATATTAGTCTATACTATAGATAAGCATAATCTAGACAAACAAAATAAGGCGTTATCTATCTTTTCGGAAGCGGCTAAACAAAACTCTTTAGTGATTTCCACACAGGTTTTGCAGGAATTTTACAATGTTATGACTGGAAAAATGAAGATGGATAAACTAAAAGCCAAGGATGTTTTACAGGATATGCAGGATATTGAAACAGTATTGTTGAATAGGGATATTATAGAACGAGCCATTGATTTAAATATTCTAGAGCAAATTTCTTTCTGGGACAGCCTGATCGTCGCGGCGGCGGAATACGCCAATTGCGAGGAAATTTTGTCCGAGGATTTGCAGGACGGCCGGAGCATACGCGGCATAAAAATCGTGAATCCATTTAAGCGCAAGAGCAGTAATAAATTGTAACATAAAAAAGAATCGGACTTCTTTGGTTACAACATTGACAATGCCGCTGTAACATCGGCAGCTTCCTTCGTAGTTCCGGATATGTCGTCTGTTATGCAGAATTTTCCGCTGCGATATCTAGCGGTATTGTTTCCTGTTGTGACTCTGTAATCTGAATCACGACCGTACTCCTTGGGAAGAGAACACTTTTTACCTGCTTTTTCAAGTTCAAGGGATAGTGCAAACGTAAATATTTCACGGCAATGACTGCGCGCAGCATACTTTGAAACAAGCAAATAAGTATAAGTACCAGATACCCTACAAATTCGCATACGCATATAAGTTGAGCTTAAATAGCCTAGATTTTCTTTAGGATATTTTAATATCCAGTATTTCCAGTTAGTTTCCGGTAATGTCCTAATGGCTTTAGCGACCAGTATTTGCATCTCTTTTTCAATTTCATCGAAAGAAGTGCTTGAAAGAGTATTAATCAATGCTACTGCACAATTATTACCGCTTGAGAACAATGCTTTCAGGCTGGTTGCTTCTTGTGCTCTGTCAACACAAAAGGAATAATATTCACCGCTTGGATGCGGCATATAATCCCCGAATGTTAACAGAGCGGTACGCAGCAGGACACCGTTATGCGGGGCAGCATCGCCGAAGAGAGCGGATATTTTTGTCCAATTTAAATCAAAGAGTACAACTTGTCGTTCAAGTTCCGTTTCGTCATATAACTCAATTTTTTCAAGCGATAAGTCAGCCATATAAAGTGCCGAGCGAAGTTGTCCCAAAAAATATTTATGTTCTTCGGCCTTAATAATTTTGTCCCGATATCCTCGCATTATTAATTTTGCTTTTACCCGTTCCTCCTTTATCTGTTCAGGCGAAAAACCGCCGAGATTTTTTACATCGCTTGTTGCTAAATAGTTTGTCAAATCAAAGCAATGCTCACTCAATTCTTTTACGGCATTTCGTGCGGCAATATATGTATTTACATTGTCAATCGTAGTATTTGCAGTCAAGTTGCTGATGACCCTGAACCACTCAAGCAATTGTGCTTCCTCAATATTGCCTTTACTTTTGCCGATGAATAGTGCAAGCGAATTAAATACAAGTCTTTGAGGGTAGCTAATTTCCTGATCAAGCGTACACTCTTTCAAATACTCAGTAATTTTATTATTGTGGCTTATTATGTAATCAAGAGTATAATAGGCATCGCATAGAGATGTTGAAGTTCTATCCTCCTTAAATTTCCAAGAATCTGAACTATCCGGCTGACTAAATACCAATGAAAAATATCTCCTATATGTTTTATCAAAATTATCGTGGCCTAATTCCCAAAAGAAATTTGACCAATCAATATCAAGTTTCTCTGCAAAGTCATCAGCAGAAAATGGCAGCTTATTCTCCTTTTCAACAACCGCAAGGAGTTCAGCCTTATATGTTTCAAAATCGGTTAATGCCCGTCCGCGGGCATTTAATTTAATGTAGAGACTATCCTCCATGCCCATATCAGTCATAGGAATAAAATTAAAGATAATGGGCTTATTTTCAATTGCTTCAAGTTTTTCGGCAAGATTATGTATATCGCTGAATTTTTCAGAAATTTTGTTAAGACAGGCTAATGCTGACCTAACAGTAGGGTCAAAATACCACCTTGTATGAAACCAGAGGGCTTCCTGAATAGCTTGGCTTGGGCTGTTGTCATTTAAGACCGCAGCCCGTTTTTCGTAGTCGCAAAGCTGCTTAAAAAATTCACGAGAACTTCTGCGGGTTTCGTAGCTGAATCTTTTTAGTATAGTGTCTTTGACCGGCATGTTGCGAAAAGCAAAAAGATGGAGCAAAAACAAGGTAGTAAGACGTTGCTGCCCATCCAACGGAATTAATAAATTATCTTCTACTTTACCATATACAAAGTTCAGTCTAAGTTGCTCATCTTTAACAATTGCACTTTTTATGTCATCGAGCAGTTCGCTAATGATAGTATCATTCAACCCCTGAACATAGTCGCGCTGAACAATCGGTATTGACACCTTGTATTTTGAAAGCAATTCAATTAATGTTTCAGGATATGTCATTCTGCCTCCGTTAAGAAAAGAATTCTTGTAAAGTTTTTGCTATCTGTGATTTATAATCTTCACGTTCAGATTCTTCCCAACGTGTAAGACGCTTAGCGTCAGGTGAATAATATTTCAAAAACACATTTCTTGTGCAAAGAGGTATAAACCGCCCCTCAGAATCCTTTGCTATAATTTCACTTCGTTTCTGTCTGAAAGATACATTTTTGTATTCCCGATTTGTTTGGCTATCCAGTAATGCTAAATTTCCTATATTATTATCTTCCTGAATAATTTGTGAATAGTTACTGCCTAAATCAGTATAAAAATCTTCGGCATCTTTTTGTGTGGTGTTTGCCTTGCTAAGGAAATCCGAAATACTATTTGCAGCATCAGCATACTGTTTTTTGCGTTCGTCATCGTCATCAGAAGCTTCAAGCTGCTGCTCAAATTCTTCTTTGAGGGCTTCTAAATAATCTATGGCATCTTTGTATGTACCCGGCAATTTGTCTTTAATAGCGTGGATGTGCTCAATGTCCCAGCCATGTTCGGCATATAAATCAAACGGAAATCTATCTTGTTTTTCGGATTTACAGACAAGAGTCGCAATATTAAAAAGCAACAACAACTTTCGCAATAGTTCACGTTTATTTGATTCGTAATCAAGGTCGGTTAAAACTTGTATATCTGAGTATTGCTTCATTTCATCAGCAAGTTTTTTGAGTTTAGTTACAACTTGGCTATTA
Source organism: Candidatus Termititenax aidoneus (assembly GCA_003864455.1). Lineage (GTDB taxonomy): Bacteria > Margulisbacteria > Termititenacia > Termititenacales > Termititenacaceae > Termititenax > Termititenax aidoneus. Next base: position 18,680 of record BGZN01000002.1, read on the forward strand.
GGCACATTCTCAACAGCCGGAAGTATTCTATCAACTGATACACCGCTATGTGTCAAATATCCGATTATATGATACTTGTCTGGGTCATTATACCAATCACAGAACCGGTCGTAAATGGCTTCGACTTTGCGCCATATTTCTTCAACAAACTCAGCTTTCTTAGCTTGATTAGATTTTGCATTTATCGTCAAGTACAGCGAAAGGAATGCAAAATGATCATCCTCTTTGTTCAGAGTAGGAGGAGCATATTTATGGGCAAGAATATTAAATATTATATCAATACGCGTGGTATATCGTGTATCTTTACTGATAAATGACCAAAATTCCGGTTTTTGTAAATGCTGCTCTATTCCATCCCAAGCAATTGATATTTCATCTTGTCTTTTATTAATAAGCAGGGCATGCGGCTCGTTTTTGAAGTTATCCTTGCTTAATAACAGAGCCTTAATCAATTCTGCATTCGTAAGTCTAATCTTTCCAACATTCAATTTGCGAAATTCAATCTTAGGGTCAACATCATCGGGTAATTCATACCAAATAAAACGGGTGTGAACCATCATTCTGTCATATAAATTCAAAATAGCCCTTGCTTTGTCCGCCTGCTCATTAAGCCACAATTGAATTGTTTCCCGTGCCTTTGTGATATGATAATAATCAATATTTTGGTCATCTATTTCATCTGACACCGGTAAGTTATCCAAATATTGCTGGCTTCCTTTCCTCGTACTATATTCTAAGCAATAAGGACATTTTGCGGAACGCATTTCCTCCGCCGCAAATTTAATAATGATAAAAATTGTTGTCAGACGCTGTTGTCCGTCTACAACTTCAAATTTATTCTCGTCTATCTTCCTGACAACAAGAGGTTGAAGGTAATAAAACAGATGGTCTTTTTGACTTCCTATATCAAAATTATAAATGTCGTCAAGTAAGTCTCTTACCTCTTGGCTTGTCCAACGGTATCCGCGTTGGTAAGCAGGGATAACAAATGTAATACCTGATAGTTCGCTGACGGTTCTGCATAATTTATCACTTTCGTTTTGTTGTGCCATTTTAATCTCCAGTATTTAATAGTTATCATAGCACAGGATGGTGACTGCCCTTGACAAACATTCCAAATCCCTATATCATACTAATACGATATGAATAGTATATTAGGAGAGGCGCAAATGACGGCGAAAGAAATAGTTAAATCTCATGAAGACAAAGTTCTAAAAAAGATCGCGCAAGTCTTGTCCGAACTGCATTACGGCACTATTCAAATCACCGTGCACAATTCACGGGTAACGCAAATAGATAAATTGGAGCGCGTCCGGGTGCTGCGCGAGGATTATGTGGACGCCGGCGGCGCGATTTGAATTTTAAGATTTAGGAGAGGAGGCGCGGACGGCAAAAGTTGTGGTGCGGTATTTGGGTAACAAGGGAATAGCCCTTTAAAAAAATATACATGGTGAATACTAGACCAGACGCGCTGGACGTTTCCTAAAGAAAGGCAATGAAAATGCGGAAAAGAATTTTAAAATTTGTATTGCTGGGCGCGCTGCTCGGTCAGGCGCTCTGGGCGGCGAACGGCCTGCTCGAGCCAAGCGTTTTGCAGACTGACGACAGTCCGGCCACGCAGGAGGACGTCGCCGCGCTGCGCAGCGATATTCAGCAGGTCAGGGACGAGTTTCAGCGCAAATATGATTTGAACACCGCCGCTACCGGACGCTCGCTGCGCATCTCCGGCATCGTGCAGACCAAATTGACCGTGCCGGCGCAGGTAACGCTCAACACTTACAATTCATTTCATGTGCCGCTGGCCACGCTGACTTTTCGCGGCAGTTTGAAAAAAGATTATGACGACTGGCGCAATCTGGATTATGTGGTGAGCGTAGGCGGCGGCAATCCGGGTGCGCCGCAGTTTTTGGACGCTTATCTGAATTACAATATTTTGCCGGCCAATCAATCCGACAGCGCGCGGCTGGCGGTCAGTTTTGGTCAGCAGACCAAACCTTTTGGTCTGGAGGCCAGCGCTTTGGAGGACAAAAAGCCGGTCATTAATCAGGCGCAATTTGTCGCGCCGCTGGGTTTTGTGTTGCGCGATGTGGGGCTGGTTTTTAAAGGCGACATTTTTCCGGCCAATGATTTTGGCTACGGCTACCGTGTGCCTTTGCTGGAATACTCCGCCGGTGTGCTCAACGGCAACGGCTTCAATCAGGGTGGCAATAACAAAGATAAATTTGACACGCTTTACCGGCTGATAATCAATCCCATCGCCTGGGATATCGGCGACGGACAGATCAATTACAATGACTGGCTGCGCGGCTTGTCGATTGGCGCGTCCGTCTATGATGGCAGCAGCCGTTTGGGTGTGACCGACAATCAAGTGGTGACCGGCGTCAAAACTAGAACCGGTTTTGATGTGGCTTATGTGCGCAATCCGATTGGCTTCACTTATGAAGTGGTGAATGGCGAAGACGAAAGAGTTTCCGGTAGCGTAGATGTCACGAATAAAATCAAAAGCGCCGGCAGTACTTTCACACTTTTTTTGGAATTTGGCGAACAGTTTGTCAATGGCTACCGCAATCAGAGCCGCAATGACGATTGGTGGCCGCTGACCTGGCAGCCGTTTTATCGTATCGACAACTGGAATCCAAATACCGAGGAAAAGAAAAATAATATTGAAATCCAAACCCTGGGTTTAAATATTTTCTTTGCCGAGACGACGAAATTTCAGATTAACCATAATGTGAAAAATTATTATGAGCCTGCTGACGCTGACGGCGACAGGGACGCGGCGAGGTCTGCCGAAACTGTCGTGCAGTTTCAGTTTGGCTTCTAGTTTTAAATAAAAAAATTAAAGAGGAGAAAAAATCATGTTAAAAAAATTGAAATTGTTAGGCATAGTGTTTTTGGCTTTGATTTCTACTTTTGTTTTCTTGAACGCTGACGAGGGCAAGCCCAAAGTTATCCGTATCGCCGGCGTGGGCAATCAATACGGCAAACCTTATGCCGGTGGTGTGTGGGGTGTGGTGCAGACCAAGCAACTGCTGGAAACAGAATTTGCCAAGGACGGCATCAAAATCGAGTGGAATATTCTGAAAGGCACTGGCCCAGCCATCAATGAGGCTATTGCCAACAAGACTGTGGACTTTACTTCTTACGGCGACTTGCCGGCTATTGTCGGCATTGCCGGCGGACTGCCCATCAAGATTGTAGCAGGCAGCGGCGGCGGCCAAAATGTTTATATTATCGCTCCGGCGGATTCGACCATCAAATCTTTGGAAGAACTCAAGGGCAAGAGAGTGGGTTTCTTGAAAGGCACGTATTTGCAGCTGACTTTCGGCAAAGTCATCGCCGCGCGCGGCTGGACGGAAAAAGATTTCAAAGTTTACAATCTCGGTCAGGCGGACGGCATCGCGGCTGTTGCGGCTAAATCTATCGACGCTTATGTCGCGGCCTCCAACGGCCTGGATCAAGCGACGCTGGGCGTGGCCAAGATTATTTATGACACGCGCCAGGATCCTTACGACTGGCGTGGTTCTGCCGCCTATGTTGTTACAGAGGATTTTGCCAAAAAATATCCAGATATTACCAAACGTATTTTAAAACAAATCGTCATCGCTTCGCATTGGGCTTCCCAGCCGGAGAACCGCAAAGAATATTTGCAAATCAGCGCCAAGTCCGGCTCGTCGATTACCAATCTCACCGCCGATCTGGGCAATGATTCGCTGAAAGACCGCAGCAGTCCTCTGCTCAACGCGGCCTACCGCAAACAAATACAGGAAGGCATAGATTTCTCCAAGGCCAACAACATTATCCGCAAGGCCGCCAACGTGGACGACTGGATAGACGACAGTTATCTTAACGCCGCTCTGCAGGAGTTGGGATTGGAGGATTACTGGCAATAAATAATTGCCGCTAAATTGAGAGTATAAAAATAAACCTTAAAAAAGGAAAAGGAGTTAAATGTAAATGACAAATACGGAAAAGAAAATCAGCGGTGATGTGGTGGCCGGAGTGGACGTCGGCTCGCTGGCCGCCAAATCAGTGATCATCGCGGACGGCGAAATTGTCGGACACGGCTTGATACCTTCGGGATTTAATTCGGAGGAGACCGGCAAAAGCGTGTTGCAGCATGCCTTGAACAGCGCCGGTGTGCCGCGCGCAGCCTTGAAATATATCGTGGCCACAGGCTACGGCCGCATTTCGGCGGATTACGCCAACAAAACCGTTACGGAAATTTCCTGCCACGCTCGGGGCGCGAATTTTCTCTATCCTTCGGTGCGCACGATTATCGACATCGGCGGACAGGACTGCAAAGCGATACGCCTCGACAGCAGCGGCAATGTGGTGGACTTTGCCATGAATGACAAATGCGCCGCCGGCACGGGGCGCTTTTTGGAAGTCATGTCCAATGTTTTTAAGGTCAAGCTGGAAGACCTCGGTGATCTGGCTTTGAGCGCGGATTCGATAGTGCCGATGAGCAGCACCTGCACGGTGTTTGTGGAGTCGGAAACTATTTCGCTGATCGCGCGCGGCGAGAAACCGGCTAATATACAGGCTGGTATTCATCACGCTATCGCCAATCGAATTTCCGGTTTGTTTTCGCGCGTGGGCATTGAGAGCGATGTATTTTTCTCCGGCGGCGTGGCCAAAAACAAAGGCATGCGCAAAGCGATTACGGAAGTGCTCAAGGTCAATATTGTCGAGCCGACTTTTGATCCACAGTTGACGGGGGCTTTGGGCGCGGCGGCTATTGCCTGGAAAAACGCCGTCAGGGAGGGCTTATGTCAAGCAGCGTAACGACCGCCGTTAAAGTGAATACCCTGGAAAAAATCCGTCAGGCTTTGAAAGAGCGTCCGGCGCAAATCGCCGCCGCCAAACAAAAAGGCCAAAAAGTAATCGGCTGGCTCAATTATTTTGTGCCGGAGGAAATTTTGCTGGCTCTGGACACTATTCCGGTACGTATCGGCACCGGCGGAGATGAGCAGCTGGTCGATTTTGGCGGCCGCTATATTTCCACCAAAAACTGCGTTTTCGTGCGCTCCGTGGTTGGTTTGCTGGGCGAGAAAAAAGACGCCTACACACCGCTCCTGGATTTGCTGGCGGCGGACGCGAGCTGTCTGCAAATTTTCCGTCTGGCTGAAGTAGTCAAATATTATTTTAAATACGAAACGGCTATTTTGGGTGTGCCGCGCAGTTTTACCGCGCCGGAAGGCCGCGCTTATTTCCGGCAGGAGCTGCGGAGTTTTGTGGAGCAGCTGGAGAAATTCACAGGCCGCAAACTGGCAGAGGATAAATTAAACTCGGCCATTGAACTGCTGGCCAAAATCAGAGTAACTTTGCGCTACTTGTATGAGTATCAGGCGCAGGATTACGCCAATCTGACCTGGCGTGAAGTTTTTGAAATCGTCCACGCCGGATTTTATCTCGACCGCGCGGAATATTTAAAACTGCTGCAGGAATTAGTTGTCGAGCTGGAAACTTTGCCGGTGGATAAAAATAGAATCCCCGGTTTGCAGCCGCGCATTTTCTTGACCGGCAGCCAGTTGTCGCCCGGCGACGTGAAACTCATCAATATTATTGAAGACCTTGGCGGCCAGATTGTCGGCGATGATCTTTGGACCGGCTTGTCGTCTTATTTGGATATTCAAATCACCGCGCCGACGGTGGACGCGGTGGCCGACGGTTATCTAGCGCGCGTGCCGCATGCGGCTTTGCCTTATCTCGACATCGGCACGGACAGCCGGATCAAAAAATTAAAAGAATTGCTGCAGAAATTTCGGGCGCAGGCGGTCATCGATCACACGCTGCGTTACTGCGACCCATACACTTTCAAAGCCGGCGAGACCAAAGATATTTTAAATAATGAGGGTTACCCTTTTTTAGAAATTCACACCGAGTACGCCTCGTCCGATGTTGAGGCGATACGCACACGGGTAGAAGCATTTTTGGAATTAGTCAGAACACGCAATGACGTGGCAGGAGGTATTTAAAATGGCAGTCAAAGAAAAAGTTTTTCAGTATCCCGAAACGATCAAAAAGGATTTTCTCCAGAGCGGCGGCTTAAAATTCAGCGACGGCACGGAAGTGTCCGCGGCGGAAATCTGGCGTTTCCTGACCGAGGAAGCGCCGCGGCGTTTTCCCCACGCTTTTGACGCCAGCGCCAATAGCATCGGCAAGCTGTCCGATGATGTGTGGTTTTTTGCCGGCCTCAAGCGCGCTTATTTGAACCTGACAATGAAAGACCGTTTGTTCAAGGCGCATGACGACGGCGTGCCGATCGTGCTGATCCAGGGCGGCCAGACACTCGACCCCTATTATGCGGCAGGCGGCATACCGCTGCGGCCGGGTTATGTTATGCAGTGGGCGCGCGATGTAAAGGAGGGTTTAAATCTGCGCCAGCTGGATTCGGAAGGTTTGGAGATTTTAGAAAAAGGGCGGCGCAAAATCAGCATCGAGGCCTGCAATCAGGTGTCGGCGCACGCGGCGGTTGCCAATAATATTGTGCCGGTGGATTTAATCGCGCCCTATCTCTGCCTGCGCTGTTCGGATATGTCTTTTTTGGTGGAGACGCACCACTACAAAGAAGAACAGCGGCCAAAATATTTGGTGGATTTTCCGATCAATCAGACCGGCAAACGCTACACTGTCGATTATGTGGCGGAGCAGCTGCGCGGCTTGGTGCAGGAAATCAGCAAGCTTTCCAAAAAAGAAGTTACGGACGAGACCTTGCGGCAGGAAATCCAACGCCAAAACAAAGCGCGCCGACTGGCGCAGGAAATCATCGAGCTGTGGTGGTCGGCCGAACAGCCGCCGCTCAACAGCACGGATTTTTTCAGTATTCCTTTTCTGGCCAATGATTTTGTCGGCGATCCGGAAGCTACCATACAGGTGCTGGAAGAAACCAAAAAAGAAGTGCTTTACCGCATTGAGCATAAAATCAAAGGCACGGGCGTGGCGGACCACGCCAAACGCGTTTTTGTCTGTGGCTCCTGCGTCGGTCCCAATTCGACCAGCGTGGAACGCGCCGGAGCGGTGCTGGTGGGACGCGATGACAATTTCAGCTGCAACAGCGTGCTGGTCAAAGAGGACGGCGACCCTTACCGCAATCTGGCGGAAGCGATTTTGGCTTTTCCTTATGAACTGCCGACGGAGCAGCGCGCGGACTGGACTGTGGAGATGGTCAAAAAATCCCGCGCGGACGGCGTGCTTTTCATGTACAACTGGGGCTGCAATTATCAAACTTCGGTCGGCCGCATGATCTCGGATATTGTCAAGGAAAAGACCGGCAAGCCGGCAACTTTTGTGGAAGTCGGCGAGCTGGGACGCACGGAAGCCACCGAGCAGTCGGAAAACCGCGTGGAAGCATTTATTGAAATGATTTAAGAGGAGTTAATTTGTGAGTGTTAAGAGCGGCGGCAAATATGACGGATTTATCGCGCCGGCCGCGCTCCTGGCGGTGTGGGAATTAGTTACCCGTCTGGGCTGGGCGCCGCCTTCTTTATTAGTGCCGCCCAGCCAGTTACTGGGTTTGCTGGTCGAATTATTACTCTCCGGCGAATTGCTTTTGAATATTCGGGTCAGTCTCTTGCGCGTGGCGATTGGTTTTTCGCTGGGCTCTCTGCTGGGTTTGCTGACGGGTCTGGCCATGGGGCTTTCCGCCAGAGCCAGACGTATCATCATGCCGACTTTTAACGCCTTTCGCCAGATTTCTTTATTTGCCTGGGTGCCTTTGCTGATGCTCTGGTTCGGTATCGGCGAGGGCATGAAATATGTTTTCATCGCTTTGGGAGCGTTTCCCTCGATGGCGCTGAACACGATGAGCGGCATCGCCACCGTGCCCAAAGCTTTTTTGGAACTGGCGCGCGTGTATGAGTATTCCCGTTATGACACGATACGCCGCGTGATTATTCCGGCAGCTTTTCCGTCTATTTTTACCGGACTGCGTTTGAGTCTGGGCATAGCCTGGATGATGGTCGTCGGCGCGGAATTGCTGGCTTCAGATGTCGGCGTCGGTTTTATGATGACCTGGGGGCGGCAATTATTTCAAATGGACGTGGTGATGGTCGGCGTGGTCGTGATCGGCGTGATCGGCGTTTTGCTAAATTCCGGCGTGTCGTCTTTGGAGAGGCGTCTTTTGCGCTATAAAAAAAGATGAGCAGCCGGACTAAACAAACTAAAAATTTTTGGCGAGACCCGTATAGTTATTTTTTGCCGGGCGGTATTTTTCTGCTGTGGCTGATCGTTACAGAATTTAAACTGGTCGAGCCGCGCCTAGTGCCGTCTATCGGCAGCGTGGCGGAAGCTTTGTGGGAATTATTCCGCACCGGTGTCCGGGTGGATTTTTCGACCAATTTGGGTTTGGCTATCGGTTTGAGTATCTCACGGGTTTTTCGGGGGTTTCTGCTGGGCAATATTTTGGGTTTTCTTTTTGGCTCGGCGCTGGGCCTGTCTCCGCGGGCGGAGCGTTTATTTTTGCCTTTGTTTCACGCGGTGCGGCAAGTGCCGTTTGTCGGCTGGATACCGTTGATCATTATCTGGTGCGGCACTGGCGAGGGCGGACGCATCACGTTCATCACACTGGGCGCTTTTACGCCGATGGCGCTGAATACTCACGCCGGAATTGTCGGCGTGCCCAAGCAATATCTGGAGCTGGGGCAGGTTTACCGGCTCTCCCTGTGGCAGTTGTATTCCAGAATTGTTTTGCCGTCCGCTTTGCCGTCCATTTTGACTGGCGTGGTTTTGAGTTTCAATATGTCCTGGATACTGTTGATCGCCGCTGAAATTATGATCAGCACGCAGGTGGGTTTGGGCGCGCTGATTTCCGACGCGCGCGAGATTTTTTATATGGACGTGGTTTTTGCCGGAGTGTTTTTGATCGTGATTATTACTTTAAGTTTGAATTATTTGATCGAGACCGCGCAGCGAAAATTATTGCTGCGTTTCAAAAAAGAAGGAACGAGGGGCGGATATTAAAATGACTGAACAATTAGAAATTATTGGCTTGAGCAAACAATTTATTATTGAGCAAAAACCTTTGCCGGTTTTGGACAACATCAGCCTTTCCGTGAAGTCCGGCGAATTTGTCTCGATCATCGGCTCCAGCGGCTGCGGCAAGACCACGCTGTTGCGCATAATTTTGGGGCTGGACACGGACTACACCGGACAGGTGCTGCTCAACGGCAGACAAATACACGGCACCGGACTGGAGCGCGGCGTGGTTTTTCAGGAGCACCGCCTGCTGCCCTGGCTGACCGTCGAGGACAACGCGGCTTTTGGCTTGCACAAACTGTCTCTGGCGGAACGCGCGCCGATAATCAAACAACATCTGGCGCTGGTCGGCCTGACCGGTTTTGAAAAAGCGTTTCCCTATCAGCTGTCCGGCGGCATGGCGCAGCGCGTGGCTATCGCTCGCGCGCTGGTCAACCGGCCGGAGCTGCTTTTGCTGGACGAGCCGCTGGGAGCGCTGGACGCGCTGACCCGTATTTATATGCAGGAAGAATTAGAAAAAATCTGGCGCAAAGAAAAAATCTCGATGCTTATGATCACGCATGACGTGGAGGAGGCGGTGTATTTAGGCGACCGCGTAGTGATCATGTCCTCGCGCCCGGGAATTATCAAAAAAATTATTCCCGTGGAGCTGCCGCGGCCGCGCGACCGGGGCAGCGCGGATTTTGCCCGTCTCAAAGAAGCTTTGCTGGAGGAATTTCAACTAGGCGTGCAGCGGCCGGCGGTGGAATACACGATTTGAGCATGACGCGCTGGGGCTTAATTTTCCGCTCTTTGCAGTTTAAGCATTTTCGGAATTTTTTTCTGGCGCAAAACATCGTGATGACCGGCAGCTGGATGCAGAGAAGCGCGGTTTTGTGGCTGGTTTACCGCCTGACGCAGTCCTCTCTGCTGCTGGGTTTGTGCGCTTTTTTGGGCGAACTGCCGGTTTTTATTTTGACGCCTTTTGCCGGAGTTTTGAGCGACCGCTTCAACAAAAAAAATCTGCTGCGCGTTTATATTTTAATTACAGTCTTTTTTAGTTTTTTGCTGGCCTTGGCCGGCTGGCGGCAAGTCGCTTTTATTCCCGTGTATTTTGCGCTCAATGTTTGTCTGGGGATCATGTCCGGTCTGGACAACGCCGTGCGGCAAGCTCTGGTCAGCGAGCTAGTGCCGTCCCGGGAATATATTTCCAACGCGCTGGCGCTGTTTAATATGTCCAATCACTGTTCGCGCATTGTTAGTTTTTCACTATTTGGCTTGATCATTAAATTTTTTGGCGAGACCGGCTGTTTTGTTTTCAATGTGCTTTTTGCCTTTACGATGTTTGGCGCGCTGTGCTCCATACCCGACAGCGCGGTGTATCAGCCGGAAAAGCAGGCTCGCGCCGCGCCGCTCTGGAATAGTTTTCGGGAAGGCGCGCGTTATCTCGCCGGCGACAAAGCCCTGTCTACTCTGGTCTTGACCGTGGTCGGCATGAGCATGGTGGGCATGTCTTACAGTGTCACGCTGCCAGTGCTGGCGCAGGAGATTTTTCACGGCGACGCGTCCACTTTTGGCTGGCTGATGACCGGCGTGTCGCTGGGATCGCTTTCCGCTTCCGTGCAGCTGGCCTGCCGCAAAAATATTCTAAATCTGGAACGGGATATTTTGCAGGCCGGTTTGCTCTGGGGACTGATGTTTCTCCTGCTGGCTTATAATCAAATCCTCTGGCTGAACTGGTTTTTGCTGATTTTGCTGGGGCATGGCGTGGTGGTACAGTTTGGCAGCAATATTATTCTGCAAACTCTGGCGCCGCGGCCTTACCGCGGACGTCTGGTCAGTTTTTATATTTTGGCTTTTCACGGTATGACGCCTTTTGGCAGTTTGCTTTTGGGGCGGCTCACTTCCTGGCTGGGCGTGCAAAACGCGCTGGCCTTTTGCGGTGTGTTTTGTTTGAGCGTGATGCTCTGGTTTTGGTCGAGACGCCAAATTGTGGCGGAGAGGATTGGGGCGAGACAGGGTTAAAAATGTTATAATAAATTTATATTTGTAGCGAGGATTACTACGATGTTGGCATTAACTCAAGATGAAAAATTAGATATAATGAAAACTCTAAATTGGGACTATGCCGCGTCTCCAGAAGATATGCTGGCGGTTGTCGATGGCCAAAAAGCCAGAGCTGGAAATTTTGATCAAGAGCGGCTTTTTGTGCGGAGCTTGGAGCGGCTGAGTTGGCACCGCTTGGTTGCTTTATGGGGAGTGGAAAAAATAAAAGCGCTGTATACTCCTCAGGTTGCGCACCGGTTGCGTTCGCCGGATTTTAGGAGGGAATATGTCTTTGCTGTCGGAATATTACGAGGCGAGCCTGTATCCGTTGCAGGATGGGGTTCTGAACGCAGTAAGCAATTGCAAAACCTCTTTTTATCTGACCGGTGGCACCGCAATTAGTCGCGCCTATTACCGGCATCGTTACTCGGATGATTTAGACTTTTTTGTCAATGCGGATCCCAACTATCAGGAACAGGTAAATTTAATTCTGACCAAGCTGCGGGAAGCGGGTTTTTTTGGAATGCGTTGCGGATATTTGCGAGATAGCGCGGCACAGTTCTTTTGACTGGGCGGAAATAATCAAAGAGGCGCGGGCAAAAGAGAATGGTCTGGAGATTCCCCTGATCTGTGAAGTATTAAAAGGCTTGCCCGCTCAAGAATTTGAAAATATCAAATGGATCAACAAGCCGGCTTTCACGGATTTCTTAAAAGATGTAGATAAGCTAGTTTTTGATTTATTGAGTTTGCGTTAAAGCGCGCGATAGTTTAGTTGCCAAAATCTCGAGTTGGGAAATACTTCCGGAATAATTTACATTATTGTGACTGATAGTATACAATGTTCGAAAGTTTATATCGGGTTTTCTTAACGGGGGATATAATAAAGGAGTATCTTCTTGTTAAAGAAACGAGGATTATTCTTAGTTCTTTTCCTTGTTTATATTTATGCTTTTGCGCAGGCCAGAGAATATACTCCAGAAGAAAAACTAGCCCAAATGTTTATGCTGGGCTTCAAGGGCGCTTCATTGCCGGAGTTCGCGGCTTTTGTGTCCGGCAATCACTGGGGCGGTTATATTTTTTATGCCGAGGACACAAATATTGCTGACTCCGGGCAAGCCGCAGGATTTTTGCAGTCTATTGCCGGCCGGTCCAGCGACACTAAAATAAAACCTTTTTTGGCGGTGGATATGGAAGGCGGCGGCTGGCAGTTGGCCAAAGAAAAAACGGACAAAGGCTTGGTTTATTTTGTTTCCCCGCGGAATATAGCCGGAACTGATCCGGAGTCCAGAAAAAGCTGGGCGGAGAATATAGCCGCTTATACCAAAACTCTGGGTTTCAATTTAAATCTGTCTCCGGTTGTCGATGTGGACAGAAGTCCGTTTAACAACAGCCGGTCTTTTGGCGGGACGGCGGAAACGGTTATTGAAAATGCCCGGCTGTTTCTGGACGCGCATCAAGCTAACGGTGTGGTGTGCGCGCTCAAACATTTCCCCGGGCGGGGGAGCGGACGTCAGGAAGATATAGACAATTTGTATGAACGCGCCAGCGATTTGCGGCCTTTTCAGGCTTTGGCGGCGCATCAGAATACGGGCTTGATAATGATTTCAACATTGGTTTATCCAAATATTGACCCGGATAAACCGGCTCATAAATCTCCAGAGGCATATAAATTATTGCGCGCTTTGGGTTATCGCAATATTGCGCTTACCGATGATATTAGCGGCTGCGGCGCGACTATTGAGGAATTGCAAAATGAGATCGTCGAAATTATTGAAGCTGGCGCTGATATGCTCTTGCTGGCAAATAAAGGCGGAAATTATGATCCCCAGCTCTCAGTTAAATTGCGGCAAGCGGTCAAAAACATTGTGCGGCGGCGTTTAATTACTGAGGAACGGATCGAAGAGTCTTTTGCGCGAATTTTGGCTGTCAAGCAAAAACACAACATAGAGCCGGAAGAAATTTATTTGAATTATGAGATTTAATAATATGAAAAAATTTATATTGCTGGCCGGCTTGACCGCCCTATCCCTGGCCGGAATCAAAGAGGATTTTTTTCACACAGGCTTGAGCGCCAAAACTCTGGCCTTGGGCGGCACGGCGTTTGGTTTTGGCGTGGACTCTATTTACTCCAATCCGGCGGGGCTGGCCGTGATTCCGGACGAATATTACGGTTATTCTTACAAGACTTCTTTTGAAAATATGGTTGACACGATGACTTTTGAATGCATGCGTCCGCAGGGACGCGGCGCCTGGGGGCTGGGTCTTATTCACATGAATAACGGCGATGCTGATAAGACAGAGATTAACGAATTTGACCGTCCGGAGGTAATTGGCAAATTCAGCGAGCGGCAGATCGGTCTCAGCGGAGCTTATGCCTGGCCTATCTGGGGCGACGCGGCTATTGGCTTTGGAGCCAGATATTATCGCAATGATCTAGATGGTGAATACGGGCAGGCTTTGGGTTTTTTTTGCCGGGTACATCAAGAAAATAAATCCAGCTTTATTGTACGGCTTGTCGGTGAATAATTTTTCTATTTTGTCCAGCCGTCCGCTGTCCACGCCAATAGTCTGGTCGACACGGCATACGGATTATTTTCCGCTGCGGATCTCTAATTCTCTGGCGTATCGCCGGAAAATATTTAATTTTGCAGCGGAGTTTTTTGCGGATCTGCATACTCAGGAAGTCAATGAAGACGGCCGTTTTGAGAATTTTTACTCTCTGGGCGCCATGGTCTGGATAGCGCCGCGTGTGTTCAATGTACGGCTTGGTTTAAATGATGAAACTATTTCCGCGGGTTTGGGCGCGCGGCTTTTTGACCGGCTGGGGCTGGATTATGCGTATCTTGCTCATGAGTATTTGGGCGGCAGTCATTATATTTCGGTCAGTTATACTCCGGGGAATAAATAGATGAAAAGAAGATTAAAGTACATATTATGGGTGGTGTTTTTGGCGAAAATAACTTTGGCCGCCATACCGACCGCCAATGCCGTGACTTTTGGCCTGAACGGTGACGCTCTATATTCTTGGGAGAAGTCCGGTTTTTTTGATTGGCAATAAGCCGGTGTATCTGGCGTCCAATGAGCGATTGGCGGAGAATCCACAGATCGTTACGCTGAATAATGGTGAAGACACTTTGTATTTATTGGTGCATACGGTGAGCAGCGCTGGCGAACACAGGATATATAAAGAAGAATTTGCCGCTGGCGCTTTTGTTTTGAATCAAGCGGATTACAGCGGCGCGGCCAGGACGCTGCAGGAAAATTATCCTCTGGCGGAGATAGCGGCGGCTGAATTAACGCCGGTTTCTGTTTTGGGCAGAATGCCGGTGTTTCAGATTGGTGAGAATGTTCTGAAAAAATACGGGGATTTGTATCATTTTGGCGAAGACGACCAGCCTCCGCTGATTTCTTTAGAGTCTTATACGAATATATTTTCACCGAACAGCGGCGATGTCTATAAAAACAATATCTATTACACCTATGATTTCGAAGATGACCGAAGTGATTTTATTATCGACGCGCGGATAGATGTTATAAATAAAGCCACTAGACTGCCGGTGCGTTCGGAGATAGTAGCTCCCTACACGATGGTAAATGCTCCAGAAAACTATCACTGGGACGGGCTTACTGACACGGATGTAACCGCAAGCGAAGGCTGGTATTATCTGAGAATATCCGGCACGGATGAAGCCGGCAATCCAGTCAGCGGCATTACTGAAGATTTCTATCTTAAATTGAAACAGCCGGAAATAGAATTATTTAATTATACAATCCAGAATACAGCATACCCGAAAATAATGACTAAAGATTCAACGAATATGTTGTTTAATCTGGCGGTATTTGGTGAAACGGTTAGCGTAGACGCGCTGGATTATAATATCAAGATAACCAAGCAGCGCGACCCGGACTTCACAGAATATTTAACCGGTAAAATAAACGAACAGATCATTAATGTGAGCTGGTATGCTGTCAAAGACAGCAAAGGCCGGAATATAAAGGACGGAATTTATACCGCGGAATGTACAGTGTTTGACAAAGCCGGCTTATTTTCCAACAGCGTGTCTGTGAGTTTTGAGATTAATCGTGAACCGATTATCGCGCTGATCGAAAAAGAAAATGAGATTTTTACTCCGCATAATGCCAGTGATAATTATCCGGATACGGCAGATTTTGCCATAACTTTGCTGGACAGCGGCCTGACAGTAAACGCGCCGTATAGTTATCAAATATTGTCTGAGCAGGAAGAGCTAATAATCCAAAAGGATAACTATACGGGTGAGAAAGTAATTTGGGACGGAAAAGACAGGTTCGGCAACTATCGGGCTGATGGAGTGTATATCTTGAGAATTAAAACCGTAGATGAGGTCGGCAATGTCTACGAAAGCCAAGAAACAATAATCAAAACTAAAATACCAGTCAAGATCACTTCGCCAAAATCTGTAGAAACAGGAATCAATATGATACCGATCATAGGTACTGTTACCGATCCTGGCGGAGAATCTTCTTTGGATTTTGAGCGTTTTGAAATATTTGTCCGGGCCGGCGAACATAAAGATTTTAATCTTCCGGAGAATAAAATAGATTCTCTAGACAGAGAGCTCTGGCAAAGTATAAAACCGCTTCCTTATTATATGAATGACGCCGACCCGGATTTTCCGGATGCAGATTATGGAGCGCGCACCGGCTATAGAGCCAAACTAGCTTTCTGGCAGCCGACAGAAAATGGCGTTTATACTGTACTGCTAGCGGTTAAAGACATGGAAAATTACAAAACATTTGCCGCGGCAGTAACGACAGTTAACCTGGCCAATACCCCCTTGGCAGTTGTTAGACTGTCTCCGGCGGCTGGCACGACGGTAAATATTAATGATGATTATTTTGCCCTGAAAACTATTTGGGATACTAGTTGTTTTAATAATATTTTTGCGTATGAAGTAAACGTTTATGCTGTTTCCGGCAATACCAAAACCAAAATTGTGAGAAATTACACCAAAACCGGCAATTTGCCCGGAAATCTAACTATAGTCTGGGACGGCAAAGATCAATGGCGAAAATATGTGGAAAGCGGAGAATATGTAATTGAGATTTTCTTTTATGACTTAAATGATAACAGTCTGGATCGGCAGGAAGCAAATGTATTCATCAATAATTACTATGATGAGCCGCTGGAAATAGACCGTTATGAGATAGTTAATAATCAAGTGGTGTTCATCAATTTAAGCGAGCCGGCCAAAATAGATGTGTCTATTTACAACGGACAAAATAAGCTGACCGGCAACGTTTTGGAGTATTCCGCCGGAGACCTGGAGTTGCCTTTGCCGGAACTAGCCGCGGGTTTTTATAGAGTGAATCTTAAAGCGGAGTCCTTGGGTAACGCGGAGGATTTTCAGGAAGCGACACTGCCGCTGATCATAGATCAGGAATTGTCTGGAGAGGGCGCCGGTTTAAGCCTGCCGGCGGATAATGTGGAGCCTCGGCATTATTTTGCGTTTGCGGCGGAGCGAACCGGCGAATATTATCCAGCGGTCACAGACAGCATTAGGATTAAGATCAAGGGCTACAAAGAAAAATATCCTTACGATCCGTATACTTTGTCTCTGGATTATGAGGCGGCGGAAGAATTCTGGAAGTATCCGGAAGACGGAGATAGTGATTATGTAAAAGTTGAAGGGAACAACAAGAATTTGGAAGGCAATATATATATCGACAGCAAAATAGCGCAGGATATTTATATTAGAACCGGCAGCTCAAAAAAGGATGCCACGCGTAATTGGAATGGTTTAAGCACAGGAGTGCGCAGCATAGGCCCGGGACATACGCATTATAGGTTTACCGGAAAGACTGGCGGAAGTAGTTTGTTTAATTCCGCCTACCTAAGGATGAGCGCTTACGCTTATTTTAAAAATCAAAATGATTACTATGACCAAAAAGGCGAGCTTTGGAAAAACATTTACAACAATATAAAAACTTACCAGAGCGAGCCGGATTACGACACGCTGTCCAAACAGGTTCTGCCCGCGTTAGATAATTTTTATCTGCCCCGGGGCAGCAAAAAAAATATAAGCGTTTCTTTCCAGTCTAAACGGCCGGAATACGAAAAAGTGCAGGAGAAAACTTTTTACCACAGCCAGGTCTACAATTTGCGTAAAATAGAAAGCTATTCTTCTAATATACCTATACCAAATGAATATTACGACAGCAGCAAATATGAGATACAACAGGACACTTCCTCAACTGACCTGGATAACAGCGAATATATGGTGTTTGAAAAACTGCCGATCAGACTTAAACATTCGGGAAATATCACCGGCCAGCATGAATTTCGGGTGATGCGGCAGATCGAATATGATGAACAAGAGTTTATTAAAACTTCTATCTGGGGTGACGTGCTTGCAGCTTCGGACAATATCGGAGCTGGCCCGGATGATACCACGGGCGGGCATAATTATCTGACTATTAATATACTGATTGATGATTTCGCCGAACCGCAGTTGGAGCCGTTTGAATTTGAAATAACTGTACCGGTAAGAGGTTTATACAAGGGGCAGCCGTTCTACTCCGGAGATCTTTCCGCGCTGGCCGCAGAGATTCTCGGCCCAGATATGCAAACCATAGAAATACCCTATAGAGTGACCAGCAATCCTGATTGCCCGGTGACAGACACGGACAGCATCCATTGGTTTGTGGTGGAGCTGCCGATAAGCGCTAATACCACAATTTATTCCGCGGAAATTATCTCTACTGTGGACAGTAAAATAAAAGCCAGGATAAGTTACGCGGAAGATTATCCTCAATTATTCGCTGAAACTGAATACGCTTTGCCCTGGAGCACGGCTCTAGATTCCAATCTTAAATCCGGCAAGCTGCAGGGTTTTGCTGTCTATGATCCGCTAAACGCTGGACAGAACAAACTGTCAGATTATTATCCCCGTGACGCGATCAACCGCGAGACCAGCATGTTTTTGTGGAAAAACGGAGAGTTAGAAATAAATCCGCAAGTGCGTTTGAGCGGCGACTGGAAGATTACTCTAAAAGAAGCAAAAGATTTGCAGTCCGAACATTCTGCTTTGTCCGTAAATTATATTTATCGCTCAGAGGCTGATGATTCCCAGTATGATTATTTTACAGTGCGTTTAGATAATACCGCTTATATTGACGCTTACCTGCCGGTGTATGGCTGGATCGCCGCCGGATATAAAGAAAATGGCTATTCTCTGGAAAGCAGAGATGCGGACAGCAAAAATTGGATTCCGGACAATTTTTACCCGGAATATTATGCTCAGGATTATGTTTTGGCAGAGCAGCATAACGGCTATCTGCTGGGCTTTGTGAAAATCAGCGACCGCAATGCGGAAAATGTGGTGCGCTTGATTTCTGCCGGAGCAAAAGGCGCGAGTGAAGCCTTGGCCAATGTACTGATTGGCAAAAAAGTCAGCCGCGGCGAGAAAACGCGGATTTACGCTTATGATTATCGTTCCTGGCTGGATATTTATCCGGATTCTATCGTAGGCGCGAACACTTATTACATTACCTTAACTCCGCAGTTGTATGATAAAGAAAAAATGAATTTGCCGTCCGGCCTGGCCGATCCTTTTGGGCCGATATACAGCATGCGTCCTCATGGCCTGATATTTAATCAAGAACAAAAGCCGGTGTTGACCTCTGTGCTGAATAATTCCGCGGTTGAACCCGTTGATCTGTCACGTCTGGTTGTCTACCATCTAGACCATACCAATCAACTCAATCTGGCGCAAATCTATGCCATTAATGACGCTGATAATGACGGCCTTTTGCAAAAAGATGAACAGGGATCTTTGGCCAGTTTTGTGGACAGATTTTCCGAACAGTTTTACGTGCCGGCTTTACAGAGAATTACTTTTGCCAATTACGCCGTTTACTCTGGAACAGAAGACGCTGTACTGCGCGCTCGAGGAAGTCCTTCCGGTAATCTGGAAGGATTCCTAAATGACGACATTTCAATGCCGGTGGTAGACATGCTGCCGGATAATCTTTCCGGAGATTACACTATTACTTTGAACGGCTTGACCGAAGGCATGCATAAATTTACGGCCAGAGAATACCAGATTATTAACAACTATAAGAGTGTGGGTGCTCTGTCTGATCCGGTCAGCGTAATTATCGATCTGTATGATCCGATTTTAACCGTTCCTGTGATTAACAATACGGTTAATATTTTAGCCATGGAGTTTAACGCCAATGAAAAAACAACTTTGAATGTCTTGATTTCTGGCAATAACTGGACAGCGCCTGCGGCCAAGGGAGTAAACCAGCAAAATATTGTGCTAGACGGCCTGGAAGACGGCTTGTATACCGCTGCTATTAATCTGCTGGATTTGGCCGGTCGATCATCTAATGTTGTCACGGCGGCTATTATGATCGATCATACCCCGCCGCAAGCTGTCATCAACTTTCCTGTCAGCGGACAATATTTACCGTCCACATTCCAATTGCTGTATACCGCTCCAACTGAGGATTTATCCGGAATCAATGAGCTGCGCGTGGAGTATCTGGCGGACGGACAATGGCGTAAACTAACCGCGCTGAATATTCAAGCTGTTTCCTGCAACTTGTATTTGCCAGCGGAGCATGGTGAAACCCAGGTGATCCGGCTGCGCGTGGATGACCGAGCTGGCAATATTTGGTATTCGCCGCCGGTCAGTATTAATATTGATAATGATTATATTTATAGATTGAATGAGCTGAGTTTAATTCCTTTGGTATCCGCCAGCATTCATCAAGTAACTGGCTTTATTTTAACTGAAAATTTTTCTGAAGCCGGCGTCGAGCTTTATATTTTGCGCAATCCAGCGGAATTGTCCGATTTATCTTGGCCGCTGTCTAATATTCCAGGAATAACGCTCAATATACCGACAGACAGCCCGATTGTTTATTTAGTGGGAAAACTGGGCAGTCTGTATACCAATCTCATTTCTATACCGGTGCAGCTGCCATATTTTCGGCAGAAGATATATCAGGGTGATATGCTGGATATAAAAGGGGATTACCCGGGCTCGCTGAATTATGTTGTTTCTGGAGATACAGTCAGCGTTTTTTATACTCCTCTGGGCAGCAAATTGACCTATCTGGCCGACCAGACAGTTCTACATTCACTGCTGCGGCTGGAGCTGCTAAAAGTTACATCGGATCAAGCGGCCTTGTTTGAAATAAATTCGGCAAATTATTTATATAAACCATTGTCTGGCGGCGCAATATCTTTGAACTATGCTGTGTCAGAACCTGCGACCAGGCTGCTTACTATCTATCCCTATCAAGACACGGCTACTAGAACGATCCAGATAAATGCTGGCTATGAACATTGCTTAGATTTGTCAGAGGACACAGTTACTATTTCTGCCGTTCTAGAAAATGCCAATAGTCTTAATGTTGTTTTTACCAAGGATATTGTTTGTTATCCCGCGCAGGAGCTTAAGCATGATTATCTGAACAGCGCCAATATTATAAGCTGGAGCGACAGCCAGACGGATATTGCACAATATCAGGCAGCCTTGTATTTCATCAGCAGGAACGGAGAGGCAGAGCTGGTTCAGTCATTTAGCACAGCGGACAAACGCTGGACAAGCCAAGCGCTTACGGAAAATGCTTTTTATCGCTTTGAACTAAGCGGCATTGATAAACTAAATAATATTTCTTTGGCTAAATCAATAACTTTTTACAGCAATCCAGGGCGTCTGATCGAAGTGCAGCCGCTTAATTTTACGCAGTTTACGTCCGGCGCGGCCAGCATTGCTTTTGACATAGGCACATTTGCTCAGGAAGTAATATATGCTTATAGAGAAGATCCGCCGCTTTTAATCGATACAAATATATATTTGTATCAAATATTCGATCTTTTACCTGCCAAAATATTGCCGGCCAGCCAGCCTGTAAGCTATTACTATGACGCGACGCGTATAGAGCAGAGCCTGGGCGGAGATCATAATTCTTTAGCGTTGTATTATTTTCAGAATAACAATTGGCAGCCTGTGCTGGAAACCGAATATACCTACGATCCGGCTTTGAAACGTTATAAATATACAGGCGCCCAATTTTATCCGCTCGCGATAGGGGCCAAACGTTTTCGGACTTGGGTATTGGAGGGAGTTTCCTCAAGCTATACAGACAGCAGCGCGGAGATAGACTTAAAAGTCTATGCGCTCAAGGAAAATCTAGAAGTGGCGGCTCAAGCCACGAAACTAAAAATAATTTCTACAAATGTCCAGACCATGACCGATATTCTGTTTACTAATGCCAATGGTTATGGCGTGCTGCCGATAAAATTGGCTCTAGGCCGGGGAATCACCTACAGCATTGAAGTGGCGGATGAAACCGGCGTGACAGGCAGCCTGGAATTTTATGCGGAAAAACTGCCGGTAACCTTTAACGCGCTGATAATCGACGGCTGGCAGTTGGCCACGGGATCAGTTACACTCAATGAAGGAACTAAATATTTGCTGGACATAGATGCGGTAGGCTATCCTGGAGCAGATTTAACTTATGAATTAACCGGTTATATCAATATGAACCTGGGCAATAAAACCCAGTTTATATACAGGCCTGAGTATATAGATGCCGGCGTGCATTTGCTGAATATTTTGATTAAAGACAAAAATGTTCTCGTACACACTCAAACAATTTCGGTAAATGTGCTGGATACTAACCGCCAGCCGTTTATTTATAACAACGCTCTGTTGGAAATCAAAGAGCAGGAAACGCCTACCGCGCACGGAGTGCTCAATATTACAGACTACGACGCGGATAAAATTGAAACTATAGAATTAGTGAATGTGCCGCCGAATTTCTTTATCAAGAGAGTAACCGCTGAACCGATCATCGTTTATGATATAAAGCCGGCGTATGATCAGCAGGGCACGCATAATATTCTAGTACGGATATTTGACGGTAAAAATTGGACTACAGACAATATTGTGATTAAAGTTATTAATGTTAATCGTCCGGGACAAATTGTAAATCCTCGGACAGTAGACGTGCTGGAAAATCAATTGATACATTACACGATAGATGTGCAAGACGAAGATGGCGATCCGCTAAATTTAGATTTTTTCTAAATTTCCCTGTCCGGCTGGAGTGTTAAGCTCCGCGAATATAGGCAATAACACGACTAGATTTCAAGTGTGGACAAGGCCTGGTTTTGTGGATAAACAATCTGTAGCGTATCCGGTGCTTATTCAAGACAGTCTGGATATTTATGAATCTGCTCAAATGTTTAATATAGGCAAAGACACCTTGCCGCCGACAGTACTGTTGGCCAGACCAGCGGACAGTTCCACCTACGCCAGAAATTATCCTTATTATTTTTCCGTCATGGACAATGTCTGGACAACCATCAATGTCAAAGTTTATCGCGGAGCTGAATTACTTCTGGACGAGACCCAAGCAACCAGCGATATTGTTGCCATTGTCCCGCTGAATTTAGGCCAAAACGAGCTTAGTTTTGTCTTTACTGACGGAGCCGGCAACTATAAAACCATGGCCAAAGATATAAAATTAGAAAATATAGCTCATTATGATTCGCTTACCGGCATATATGTGGAAATTCCGGTTGGCGCGTATAATATTGACACGCCGGTACTGCTGGCTAAATATGATCTGGCAGAATTGGTGAACGCTGACTGGCAGGCCGGTCATTTGCCGTATTCCATAGCTAAATTTTCCACGCCGAGTTTTGTCGCAGCTTTTGACAGCGTTAAATTGGCCGCTCCTTTAGGCGCCTGGACTACGCTCAATGTTCCGGCCAAATTTGCGGTAAAAGTTCCGAAAACTGAGAATAACGATCAAAAAATACAGCCGGTGATTTGGAACAACGTTGACAAAAAATGGCTGGCGCATACAGCCAAAAGATTAACGCCGGAAGAATTTGGCTTGCTCACTGTCCCGGAGTCGGTTTTTGCACTGGGCGCGGATGAAGAATTGATCTATTTTGAGTCTCCCGCGCTGGGGCTGATCAGTCTGATGTTGTTTGAGACTGCGGAGCGGCCGCAGATCAAACTGGCCAATGCAGACGGCTATTACGCGGCTGGCCAAAATCAAGTGCTTTTCACAGTAAAGGGCAACTATTTATGCTTGGATAAAACCATACTGTTTCTGAATGATGTAACGCTCAATGCCCGTCTAGACCTGGATAGATATATGGATAATGCGCTGCGGGCGCAGATGCTGGAAACGGTACAGGACACTCAAAATGCTTTGATCCAATATGATCCAGAACAAAAGATTTTTGCGGCTGCCGTAGAGGGATTTGTACAGGGAGACAATCGACTGCGCATAGATGCGGAAAATCTGGTACACAGCGTTTCCGCTTATTATACGCTGGCTGTGGACACGGGAGAGTTGCAGGCCAAAGATATATACGCCTATCCCAATCCCGCGCGTTCGGCTGGCGATCAGATGGTGCGTTTTAGCTGTATGCTCTCCAAGCCGGCGGATATCAATATCAGAATTTATACTAATCAGGGACATTTAATCAAAGAGCTAAATCAGCGGGGCGACACCGGATTTAACGCCGTGTCTTGGGACGGCAAAGATAATTATAACAATCAAACTGCCAACGGAATGTATCTCTACGTGATCACTATTGATGACGGCGAGAAAAAAATAATTCAGAGAAAGAAAGTAGGCCTATTATTATGAGAAAAAAAATAATTTTGCTCGCGCTATTGAGCTGGTCTATTCTAGCTGCCGAGCAATTTAGCGGCCGCGTAGCGGTGCAGAATACTGGCCGCATAGCGGTGCAGAATAGCGGCCGCACAGCGGCGCAGGACGCCGCGCAAATAGACTTGACGATCAATGGAGTAAAAGCGCCTATCGACGCGCAGGGACGTTATCAGCTGGAAACCGGCGCCGCCAGTCCCAATCATTATCTGCTCAAACTAAACGCTCAGGACGCTTATTTATTTGTGACCAAACGCGCTGTGCTGAATATTCAGCTCTCCGCGCGCGAGCCGGAATCATACGCCAAACCCGCGCCGGCCGGCCTGTATATTACTTTGCGGAATGAGGCAGAAATAGTGGAAAAAGCAGATATTACGCTTTGCACAGTTTTTCCGGAAACCGCAGAGGTCATTGTTTTAGGGCGGGAAGTGCGCGACTATACGCGCGGCCGGGCTGATTTTCAACAGCTACGTCCGTCCGAAGAAATGTATCTGGCGGTCAGCCGGAATAAAACGCTGTACATTCAAAAGCTGGAAAATATTGTTTCTGGCAAGGTTACCGAGCTAAATATAGACCTGGCGCAGTTTAGCAAGGCTGAGCCTTTCAACGGAGTGGCGTATGCCGACCGGCAGGGATTCCGGCATATTTTGCCAGTGTCCTCGGCGGAAGATTATTTTGTGACCGGCAGTATTTTGCCGGTATCCAGCCGAACGCTGGATAAATATACTCTGTTGTATTTTGGGGCTGCTCCTAAATTTCCTGACGATTTAGCGTATTACAATCTGCGCGAACTTATTTATGCTTCACGTGACGGTTATCTGACTGTTTATACGGATCTGGATACGGCTTTGCTGGACTTTACCACATACGGCGAATTGGAATTGCTGCAGGAGCGCGGTTATCATCTACCGCATTTTAGCTTTAGGAATTTTTCACCGGCGCGGCTTAAACGAGTGAAAGAAATGTATGTCTGGCAAAAGACAGTTCAGCCAGATGGAGACAGCGATGCGGAAAATGATTAATAAAATATTCCTGCTCTTGGCTGTGCTGAGCGCTTTGCTGAGTGCGGAGTATACGACGGCCAATGTTTTGCAGCAGGTGGCGGCGAACGTGAACAGTTACAAAGATTTGCAAGCGGATATCAAGAGGTATCGGGCGCGGAATTTGACGGATATACCCGCGGCGGGAACGGTGGCCACCGGCAGTTATTATTTTACCAAGCACGGCATCAGCGGAAACTATATGGCGGTGGTCACTTATAATTATGGAGGCGAACTGGATGTCGGCAAGATAGTTAACGGCAAAATATATGACAACGAAGAAGACGGGGATCATTATGTAGAAGAATTGCAGGAAAATATCTGGACGGAAATATACCCGGGCTTTGAGAATTATTTATTTGGCTTGCTGGAAGTAACAACACTGAATGAACTGGCCACGGATAATTATGTAGTGACCGCAGGCGTTAGCGTTTCGGCAAATTATGAGTATGCAGTTTTGTATATTTCGGGCAATGCGCTGACAGAGATAGGTTATTACGTCACAGGCGATCTGCGAGCGCGCAGTATCTATTTGGAATACTCCAGCGCTGGGGATGACGGGGATGTATATTTGAAGAGAACCAGTTATGAGCTGGGCGGTGGGGAGCTGGATATAATTGAGTATGTGCAGCCCAGGTATGAGCCAATTGGTAACGAGGCAAATAGCTTTTTTCCAGTAGCGGACTGGCCGGAAGAAAAAGAGGATGAACAGGATGGAGAAAATGACGAGTGGCTGCCCGGGCATAATGTGAAGTATGAGGAGGGAGCGGAGCTGTCGCCGTTCGCGGCGTACGGAGTAGCCGGGGAGGAAGTGCCCGGACACAGCGGGGCGCTGCAATTGTCGTATACGGATTTGGTTCTGCCGGGAACTAACGGGTTGGATTTTGTCCTGAAACGCAGCTATTTATCGCAGCAGATGAACGCAAGCCCAAAGCCAAATTCATTCAGGGAAAATCCCTTTCGGGTAAGCTATCCGGTGGACAGCGCATTTTTTGGACAGCTATAAACAGATATCGCCGGACGGGTGGGGCGGCTGGATGGGTAGAGGGTGGCAGACAAATATTGGCGGGGAGCTGTATATAAATGAGGTGAGGACATTTGCAGTAGGCGGTCCGATATATCCGGCTATAGGGGAAGCCAACGTTGTTTCAACAATAGTGCGAACATTCACATTTCAGACAGCGGATGGACAACGCGGGGACTTTTATGATGAGAACGAAGAGGAAACCACACTGTCTTTGGGCGCAGGTATCCTTACGAGCATAGGCAAAGATTATAACCTTTTGACCTATTACCGGGATCAGTTGGAGGGGGAAAACAAATTGAGCCCGCCCGGACGGTTTGTGGGTCCGGCGGACAAGCGGCAGAAGATGAAGCTGGAAGTTGTGAATGAGGGGCATTATATAGTGTACGGACCTAACGGGATGAAGTATCATTTCAGGTTGGAAATATTTGAAAAGAACGCTAATTGGCAGAAAGAGTGGAAAAAACGGCTCAGTGTTTGCGCTGATGAGGATGTATACGGCGATAGAATTCAAGACCAGAGTGTATTATCTAACGGAGATAGAGGATGTGAATAATAATAAAATAACGGTGGAGTATGAAAAGTTGTTTGATAAAGTGACAGACAGCAAGACCAAGCAAAAGACAAGAACCAGAACTGAGGCTAAGTGGAATTATATAGAAGCAGCGGGGCTTTACGAGGAGATAGCGGCGCAGACATTATTACCCAGTATACCTGGTTTGGGGCTGGCGCTGAGTTCGTACCAGGGCTTGATGAAAGCGATACTTGATGATGAGGATAAAGTCGCCGCATTTGCCAAGCATGCCCTGTTCGACAGTGCGCTGGATATAGGGGGGAATACAGACCAGCAGTTTCAGGAAGTTCTGGAGAGGCAGGTATTGAGCAATGTTTATTCAAAATATATGACGGAGGCGGCGACAGACATTATATTGTCGGCAATGGAAATGGTGCCGCCGGGTCCGTGGCAGATGCCGGCTAAAGCTTCTATATTTGTAGGCAGTCAGTATTTAATGCACGCCAGCGTCAGCGATACGCGGTATAAGAGCGAGGTGAAATATGGTGTAAGCGGCTGGCGGCCGAAGAGAGTGATGGACACGCTGGGGCGGAAGATAGAGTTTGGATATGGCAGGGACTATGATTCGGAGCATATCGGGGACTCGCAAATCCGGTACGTGAAGTATAAAGATGTGAATGGGAACGATGCGCAGATCGAGTATCATTATGACGGACAGGGCTATTTGGACAAAGTAACGTATCCGGCAGGGAATCCGATAGAGTACAAGTACCGGGCACATGAATACGGGAAACTACTAAGCGCGGCGCAGCATCCGAGCGGATACCGGAGCGAATATGAATATAGATGGTATCAGCCGAACGCGGACGTAACGACGCTGACGCCGGTGAGCGGGGAGGAGAATAAGAGATGGAGCTATTACCTGGTGAGCAAAAAGACACACCAGGATGGAGAAGGTGATAGGCGGGAGACAAATTATGAGTACCGGAACGGGGCATATTATAATTTGAACAAGGAAGGTAATATAGAAGGGCGGCGGTGGGAATTTCAGAAACATAAGGTCATCGATGCGCTGGGGCAGGTGACGGAGAAGGAATATATAATCGGGCAGCCGTATTATATAATTTATCCGCCGATGGATATAGGTAATGGGGAGACGACACAGCGCCGGGAGCGGAATGAGTATGATATTCTGGGCCGGACATATTTGCTGGAGAGACGGGTGATCTTGAAGGGGACAAATATGCAGGAGAAGAGGTACTCGTACGATGAGTACGGGCAAGTAACGCAGGTCGTAGATGAAGGCTTTTATAATGTGACACGGGACCAGCGAATCACGCGCATAAGGTATGATGATTCGCTGCATCATAAAGAGATTAATGTGTTTGGGACAACGCTCAATATGCTGGATGGGCCGAATATCTACGGACTGGTGGCGGAGCAGTATGTAGAGGAGCCGGAGAAGGACGCGGGTAAGAAGTACGGACACGTAAAGCGGGAATACGACGGCAGGGGACGGCTGACGAAAGAACAAAAATACTATACGGACAGTAGTTTCATAGAGGACAGATACGAATATGACAGTTCCGGAAATATAACGACACACAGAGACCCAAATGGCAATCCGACGACGTATACGTACCAATACAATGCGTATCCGCAAACACAGAGCAAAATAGTGGATGGGAAGACATACAGGACGGAGAGCAATTATTCACAACATACCGGCGCACTACTTGACCGGAGAGACGAAAATGACTACCGGATAGAATACGCGTATGACAAGCTGGGCAGAAAGATAAAGGAGAGGCATCCGGACGGGGCGGAAATAAAGACAGCTTATCTGGACAATTTGTACCGGACGGAAGTAACGGACAGGAAAAGCCGGAAGACGATTTATAACTACAATCCATACGGGGAATTAAAGACGGTAACCGACCCGCTCTACAACACGACGACATATAAGACAGATAAGCTGGGGAGACTGGAGACGATAAGCTTAGCGGACGGCAGACAATATAAATATGGGTATGATGTATTGAACCGGGCGACGCGGATCACGTATCCGGACGGGAGTTCTGGAGTAAAGGGTTATGAGGACAGCCGGAATAGAGTAAGCGTGTATGACGAGAACGGGCACGGATATATGTATGACCGGGACGCTTACGGGAATCTGATCAGAGTGGTACGCGGGGATAATAACAGCGATCTGCAATACGAATACGAGTATAACGCGTTGAAGAGTATCGCATCGCCGCCGAGATATGCGCCGGAGGACATACTGCATATATATGGAGCGACGCGCTATGTCACGGGATTTGCGAACGACCTCTTGGGGCGGAGAACGAGGAAGACACAGCCGGACGGGACGAGCGAACAATTCTACTATGACGCGAACAGCAATTTAACTAAACACATTAACTATGAGGGCAAACAAATAGACTACACGTATGACGGATTGAACAGGGTGAAGGACGAGGTGTATGGGGATACACAATACAATGTGTATTACGAGTATGACGATGGGGCTAACGCGCTAACGAGACTGACGAAAGTGGAGGACAGCTCCGGGACTACCGAATACAAATATAACGACTTGGGGCTGATAACGGAGGAGAAGAAAACGTTTATGGTTGGTTCGACTCCGCTCACCAACCAAGGGACGGAGTACACGACGAAGTATGAGTATGATAACACTGGTTTGTTACTATCGATAGAGTATCCTCAGGTACACGGGCAGAATGTAAATGTATCTTATGAATATGATGATTTGGACAGGATAAAGAGCTTAAAGCTGAACGGCAGCGCGTTAATAACGAACACTTACGATAACACCGGCAGATTGACGCAGAAAGATTACAGCAATGGAGTGAGAGAGACATACAAGTATGATGCCAAAGACAGATTGGTGGAGCATGAAGCGGCGGTTCGACAGGCTCACCGACCGATGGCTGAGCCTGTATCCTACGGATACGCTGGCGAAGCCATATTCCTGTACAAATACGAGTATGACGCGGCGGGGAATATGGTGCGGAGGGACATCACGGACGGGAATGTATTGAGGCGTATGGACACGTATGAATATGATTATATCAACCAGTTAAAGGTAGTGAACGTGCCGGGGGCAAGAGACCTGGAGCTGAGCTATGACGAGACGTTTAACCGGACGAGTATGAAGCACGAGTATGGAATGATAAGCTACAATTACAACACGACGATGAATTTCTTGCTGAATTACGCAGAAGACACGGACGGGGACGGGGCATATGAAATGAGCGTGCAGTATGCGTATGACCGACAGGGGAATCCAGTGAGCAAGGTGTACAGAGACCTGCGCGATGGGCAGAGCGTCCGCGAGACAGCGCGGGAGAATTATGTCTGGAACGACCGCGACGAGCTGACCAAAATAGAGGGGAGAGTAACGGAGAGTTACGTGTATGATTACAGAGGGTTGAGGCACGTAAAGCAAAACCCGGACAACACGTACAAGTATGTATACCTGCAGAATAGCCAACCTGCGCTGAAAGAAAGTGTGAGTGAGAATTATACGGACATATATGTATATGAAGGGACGAGGAGAGTGGCGAGGGTGCGGTTCGACTCCGCTCACCGCACGGAGACAGAGATATTCATAAATAACTATCAGGGAAGCCCGGTGGTAGTGCTGAGCGATACGGGGGACATCCAGTACCAGAAGTATTTAGACCCCTGGGGAAACATGGAGATGGAGGTAGGCGTGCCGTCTAGCGATATAGAGTTTCAGTATACGGATAAAGAATATGATGAAGATGTTATGTTCTATAATTTTTGGAGAAGGTATTATGATCCTTATGCGGGAAGGTTTATTGGGAGAGATAGAGTTCATTTAGAAGATAACCTAACAAAATTTTTCAGTACAAATCCATATAGTTACACTAAAAATAATCCGCTTAAATATGTTGATACAGACGGAAAAGATGCTGTTTTGTATATAACTAACGATATTCCTGGTGCTGGACATATGGGTAGTTTTTATCAAGACAACAAAGGGAACTGGTATAGGCAAGATCTTGCTGCCACGAACAGCAAAAGACCATTGTCGGTAACTGGCCTAGATGTGCAAGCAGACTGGAAGGTACAAAGATATGAAAAAGCTTCAAAAGCGGATATTTTGGATGTTGTTAATCTAGACAATAAGATAGTCTCCGCATTATATATTGAAATAGATGATCCAGATAAGGATCAGGCAGTATTTGATTTTTACAGCAACGCACAAAGTGAAATGAAATCGGGCAATAATAATTATAATCTCTATCAAGACAATTGTGCGCTTAATACGATTAAAGGAATAAATGCAGCAGGCATTGGTTTAGATGAGAGCTTTATTCCAAGCCTAGGATATACGAAGAATGTACAAAAAAACATGGATAAATCTGTATATGATTTGGGTATTCCTAATGCCAATATTTCGACATTCACAATTCCCACTCCGATGAATGATGGAATGGAAGTGATAAAATGAAACATTTTAATAAATATTGGTTACCTGTATCAATGACTTTATTCATTAACTCGCCATTTTTAATATATAGTAAAGGTATTGTCTCTTTAACGATCTGTTCATTGATGTTTTTTATTGTATTAATTATTGTTGTATTTTGTTTTAACTTATTAGAAAAGAAACTTAATTGGTTCATTGAAAGCATCCTAGGTTTATTTGTTATTCTCATAACAACGTTTATTTTTTGGTTAATAATTGAGGATATATATTACAGGTTGAATATTCAGATTGTATTTGTTGAACCGCTCTGCTTGATGTTATACATAATAGGCTCGCCGATTTATATACTGACCAGTTTTTTAAAAACTATTGATGTCTCAGAAAATAATGAACACCGCTTGGGTTAGGTTACCAACAATGAGACATGATAAAACAAATTTACAAAACTGGAGTAAAACTTATGGGCATTCAATATGGAAAAGATGGTTGGTTTAAAGAAGAATTTTTAACTGTTGGTGGTTACAATGGAATTGACGATATTACGGAAAACAGTTTGAGATTAGAACGTGGATTGGGTATACGTACAGATTATTAAACATGTTTTACGTAAGAAAAATATTACTATTGTTATTGATAATGTCATATGTGGTAGCTTGGGGAGATAAATACATGTCGAACAAACAAATTATTGAAAAACAAATTCAAGATTATAATTCTTTAGATATTACAAGTGCTGAAAGAGATGCGAACAATGATATTATACAAGGCAAGCCAAAGCTTTTTTTTGAATTATCTATTTCTATGGTACTAATAACTGAAAACGATAAGCTATATAACTTGGCTGAAATGCCAACCTTTTCCAGACAGGTTATTGGTAATGGTGATGTTGGTATAGATGAACTACAAAGTACAGAGGTGTATAAAGACGCATATTACAATGCTAAAACTTATGCTGTGAAATATAATGATGTTATTTTGAAACACTATAATATAAAACCTTTTGTATAACAGTGATGTTTTAGATTGTACATGATAAAGGGAGTGTAAATGCTATCAGAACTGATAAAAAACAATAGTGCCAATCCACCGAAAATAACCGCGACGGAGAATTACACCTGGAACGACCGCGACGAGCTGACCAAAATAACGGGCAGAGTGACGGAAAGTTACACTTATGACTACAGAGGGTTGAGGCATATCAAGGATAGTAACGGAGATATAACGGAATATGTCTATCTGCAAAATAACCAACCGGCTCTAGTATATGATGTGACGAGCAATTCCTATCAGGTGTTTGTCTGTGAAGGTAATAAAAGAATAGCCAAAATTGTCCTGCACGCGGCAAGACCGCTCACGACAGAGATATTATTGAATAATTACCAGGGGTCTGTAATTGCCGTACTTGGTGAAGATGGAAGCATAAATTACCAAAAATATTTAGACCCCTGGGGTAATCTAGAAATGGAGATAGGAAAACCCAGCAGTAACACAAATTTCCAATATACTGATAAAGAGTTAGATACAGAGACAGACTTATATTATTTTCAGGCTAGGTATAGAGACCCGGTGGATAACAGGTTTTATGGGAGGGATAGAATAAAGTTAGAAGACAATCTTAAAAATTATTTCGGCATAAACTCATATTTATTTGTGAATAATAATCCGATTAAGAACAACGATTCAAATGGACAATGGACAAAGCCTGTAAATGCAAATGCATATGTTGGATATGCTAATTCTTATTTTAATAAGAATAGTGATCATCCGTAGAGTAATACTCCTTTATGGACGCAAATGAATACTCCGCTGAATGATATTAAAGGTATGGATTGTATTAGTTTTGCCTTGATAAATCTTAGACAGATGGATAGTGCCGGAATATCAACGGAATTGATTTCTAATTGGCAAGAAGTATTTACTAGTGATAATCCTGTAAAAGATTTAGTTACAACAGCAAAGAATGATAAACATGGGTTGTCAGTTGTTAATTACGATTCAATGCAGAAAGGAGACTTAATAACTGTAGGTTACAAACATGTGGAAATCATTTCTGCTGTAAATAAAGATGAATCAGGTAAAGTTCTTTCATTTGATACATTTGCAGAACGGGGAGATACCAAGAGTGGAAATATAGCGAACCGAAAAGGGGTAAATATGGATTTTTTTACAAAAGGCTGGAATGTTGAGAAGGGAGATATAAATGTTATTAGAATTGACGAGAAATAAAATCATAGTAATGCTTTTATTGTTAACGCTCTTTATGACTTATGGTTGTTCTAATGACAAAGTACGCATTACTAGAGTTATATATGATGAATTATCTAAAGGTGTTGAAGGAAACGATAAGATAAATTATAAAATTAATTTTGAAAAAATTAATAAAGGTTATGCTCGGGTTTATGTATATTTTGAGGTAAAAGGAGCAGGTTATACTCAGCCGTGCTGGTATTATCTTAAAAAACTTGATAGCAATAACTGGAAAATTCTCGGTTACGGAACAGGGTATGTAGGGAAGGATTATGATGTAATTGGCGTGCCAACAGGAACGGTTAGATTGTCGGATTATTATCCTCCCGATGCGGTTGGTTATTGATGTATGGGGATATAGAAATTGGTAGTTTTGGTTCTGGATCGGATTTGGGTTCAAATTCAACAGGAGGCAAACCATGAAGAGAAACTATTTTTTTGTGCTTTTATTATGCGTAAGCAGTGTTTTTATTGTATATGGATATAACTTATTTTTCAATCAGCCGTTAAGCATCAACAATATTCAGATTAAAGGAAATATGTTGATTTATAATTTCAAGAATAAAGAGTATCAATGGGAAATTAAACAGCCGTGGCTAGAATTAGAGGCAGGGAATCCGAATGTTATTCTTAAAAAAAATCTTGAGGCGTACGACATAGAGGATATAAGGATAGTAAATGCTTTAAATATTAGTGATGATAATCCGCCAGTTTTGTTTCTTAATTTATATCGTCGCATAAAAATGTTCACACGAACAAATAGAAATAGATATGAATTAAATGACAAAGACGGCAATTATAAAGTGAAATGGTTAAATACTTTTTTTAATGAGATTGAACCATCTAAGTATAGCATCTATGATGATAGGCGGCGGATAATGATTTATATGAGCATTGATTATGTTGGTTACAAGGAGTACGGTGTTACAAATAATGAGTTTGATGTCTGTAGTGCTATATACATTGATTTTCCAAAACAATTTCCTGATGTTAGGGGCATATATTATTCTTACCCTGATGACATGATTGTAATTGTTACTGGAGATGAGTATACAGAAAATACTTTACTGGATAAATTGAAAGATAAACCAGTATTGATAAAAAGGATATAAAAATAATATGAGAACAAAATACCAATATGACTACCGTGGCCTCCGCCACATAAAGGACATCAACGAACATAAAGATTGGTGGTCAGCCAGAGTGATGATAGCTAGACCTAATGTTAATTCGGTTGATAATGAAGTGTTGGAAATAGAATATATAGATGGCAGTCATTACGGAAGTGATCGTGTGCATGTTAAAAAAACAATATGTTGAATCAGTTTATCAGCAAATAATCAAATACTATGGAGTTCCTAATTATACTGATCA
Organism: Candidatus Termititenax aidoneus; assembly: GCA_003864455.1. Taxonomy (GTDB): domain Bacteria; phylum Margulisbacteria; class Termititenacia; order Termititenacales; family Termititenacaceae; genus Termititenax; species Termititenax aidoneus. Next base: position 53,053 of record BGZN01000002.1, read on the forward strand.
AGATTATAGAAACTATATAAAACATGTTTGGTTGACTTCAGAACCGATTGAGGCTGAAAAAATATACTATGTAGTGTTATATAAGCCAAATGATAATTATGATTATGCAATTATTACCGTTGGTATTGGAAAAGAGTGGGAAATTCTTAATTGAAAGACACGAATATCCAGCGGAAGTTTTACGAATATGACGAATACGGACAGCTGATAAAGCTGAGGGATGAGGGATTTATGGATGAGGCGGCAGACCAGCGGACGATGTATATCCGGTATGATAATAGTCTGCACGGATTGAACAAAGACATAAATATCTACGGACTGGTGGCGGAGCAGTATGTAGAGGAGCCGGAGAAGGACGCGGGTAAGAAGTACGGACACGTAAAGCGGGAATATGACGGCAGGGGACGGCTGACGGCAGAGCGGAAGTATTATACGGATAGTGGCTTTATAGAGGACAGATACGAATATGACAGTTCCGGTAACGTAACAGCGCACACAGACCCGAACGGCGTGCAGACAAATTACACGTACCAATACAATGCGTATCCGCAAACACAGAGCAAAACAGTGGATGGGAAGACATACAGGACGGAGAGCAATTATTCACAACATACCGGCGCACTACTTGACCGGAGAGACGAAAATGACTACCGGATAGAATACGCGTACGACAAGCTGGGCAGAAAGATAAAGGAGAGGCATCCGGACGGGGCGGAAATAAAGACAGCTTATCTGGACAATTTGTACCGGACGGAAGTAACGGACAGGAAAAGCCGGAAGACGATTTATAACTACAATCCATACGGGGAATTAAAGACGGTAACCGACCCGCTCTACAACACGACGACATATAAGACAGATAAGCTGGGGAGACTGGAGACGATAAGCTTAGCGGACGGCAGACAATATAAATATGGGTATGATGTATTGAACCGGGCGACGCGGATCACGTATCCGGACGGGAGTTCTGGAGTAAAGGGTTATGAGGACAGCCGGAATAGAGTAAGCGTGTATGACGAGAACGGGCACGGATATATGTATGACCGGGACGCTTACGGGAATCTGATCAGAGTGGTACGCGGGGATAATAACAGCGATCTGCAATACGAATACGAGTATAACGCGTTGAAGAGTATCGCATCGCCGCCGCGGTACCTGGACGAACTGCATTACGAGCAGGTGAGGCATACGACTATTTTCGAGAACGACCTATTAGGGCGGAGGACAAGGAAGACGCAGGCGGACGGGACGAGCGAACAATTCTACTATGATGCGAACAGCAATTTAACCAAACACATTAACTATGAGGGCAAACAAATAAACTACACGTATGACGGGCTGAACCGCATCAAGCGGGAGATATACCCGGACGCTGGGTATAATATAAGTTATACCTATGATAATGGACAGAACGCCCTGACGAGACTGACGAAAGTGGAGGACAGCAGCGGGACTACCGAATACAAATATAACGACTTGGGGCTGATAACGGAGGAAAAGAAAACGTTTATGGTTGGTTCGACTCCGCTCACCAACCAAGGGACGGAGTACACGACGAAGTATGAGTATGATAACACTGGTTTGTTGCTATCGATAGAGTATCCTCAGGTACACGGGCAGAATGTAAATGTATCTTATGAATATGATGATTTGGACAGGATAAAGAGCTTAAAGCTCAACAATAATACGTTCTTAACGAACACGTATGACAATGTAGGCAGATTGACACAGAAAGACTATAGCAATGGGGTGAGAGAGACGTACAAGTATGATGCCAAAGACAGATTGGTGGAGCATGAAGCGGCGGTTCGACAGGCTCACCGACCGATGGCTGAGCCTGTATCCTACGGATACGCTGGCGAAGCCATATTCCTGTACAAATACGAGTATGACGCGGCGGGGAATATGGTGCGGAGGGACATCACGGACGGGAATGTATTGAGGCGTATGGACACGTATGAATATGATTATATCAACCAGTTAAAGGTAGTGAACGTGCCGGGGGCAAGAGACCTGGAGCTGAGCTATGACGAGACGTTTAACCGGACATATCTGAAGCACGGGTATGGAATGATAAGCTACAATTACAACACGACGATGAATTTCTTGCTGAATTACGCAGAAGACACGGATGGGGACGGGGCATATGAAATGAGCGTACAGTATGCGTATGACAAACAGGGGAATCCGACGAGCAAGGTGTACAGAGATGTCCGCAATGGACAGAATGTCCGCGAGACGGCGCGGGAGAATTACACATGGAACGACCGCGACGAGTTGACCAAAATAGAGGGGAGAGTAACGGAATCTTACACCTATGATTATCGAGGACTAAGACACATAAAGAGCAATGAGAATAATACCTACAAGTATATTTATTTGCAGAGTAATCAGCCGGCATTCAAGTATGATGTTACGAATAATGTGTATGACGTTTTCATTTATGAAGGGACGAAGAGAGTGGCGAGGGTGCGGTTCGACTCCGCTCACCGCACGGAGACAGAGATATTCATAAATAACTATCAGGGAAGCCCAACGGTGGTATTGAGCAGCACAGGGAATATCCAGTACCAGAAGTATCTAGACCCTTGGGGGAACATGGAGATGGAGATAGGCGTGCCATCTAGTGATATAGAGTTTCAGTATACGGATAAAGAATTAGATACGAATACAAATCTCTATTACTTTCAGGCGAGGTACTATGACCCACTGACAAACCATTTTAAAGGGAGAGACAGGGTTAAATTAGAAGATAACCTAACAAATTATTTTGGGATAAATGCGTATTTATTCACTAACAACAATCCGGTGAGGAATGTGGATGCGGATGGGAATAGAATAGTTATTGCTGGGGACAACGCATATCAAACAAGAACGCTGAGAACATTAAATAGTTTGGCTGGTTTCGCTGGTACAATTGATAAGACGGGTGAATATACTCCTACTGGTCCGTCGAAGTATCCTGTAGCTAGTACTTTAGTAACAGAATTAGTAAATTCAAAATACACTGTGACAATACAAAAAGACTTCGAATTTAACGGAGAAAAGCATACAAATGCAGCCCTTGCTGATATAGATAATTATTCTGGATCCTATAATGGGAAGGGCGCTAGTAGTACAGTCGGTTTTGATCCAGCTTCTTCACCAGTTCGGTTGCCAGTATCGAATGGCAAAGGTGGTTATAGACATGAAATAGTTTCTAATGAAATTATACTTGGTCATGAACTAATTCATTCCTTTCATAATGCGCAAGGTACTCGTTTGCTTGGTGATATGCTATACGATCCTAAAATTAAGGGTTTAGAACCAGAATTTAAACCTAAGGAAGAACTTTCAACTGTAGGGCTTGGTTTTGAAAATATTTATTCAGAGAATGCTTTACGATTAGAGAAAGGATTTAATGCACGTGTTCAATATTAATAATATTACTATGTTTAAGATGGTGGTAGTACTTGCGTTATTAAGTAGTATAGTTTTGATGTATTTTTATATAAACAGATGCAAAGTTGATTTGAGAGCTACAGCAAAGATAATGGGTAATAATATTGTGCTTAACATAAAAAATAAAAGTAATCGATCTTATGTTGGTTTAATATTAAGAAATACATTTATAATTAATGAAAAACAAGGTATCATTATAGTCAATGATTTAGTGAATGATAATGATAAGGTGATGCTTTACAATTATTATTACGAGCCTGTATTATTTAATACACAGACTAACAAAGCGGTGTATATTAATATTCCTCTGGATGAATGGAAGGATAGATTAAATAATCCCAAAAATACTGTATATGTAAATTACATGTGCTACAGATTAATAAACGAAATAATAAATTGTTGACTAGATTTCAGGCCGACTATGGAATCGGTAATAAGTTTATGTATGAAAATAGGGTAATTCAAACAAACAAATTGTTTGCCAGATGTCTATTCATAAAGATTGATGTAGAAAAAAAATCAGATTAGAGATTTTTGTATTATTATAGAATGGTTTGTGGTCGTTATAAGGATATTTATGTCAAGGAAAAGAGATGACTACACGTATAACGGGGCTAACGCCCTGACGAGACTGACGAAAGTGGAGGACAGCAGCGGGACTACCGAATACAAATATAACGACTTGGGGCTGATAACGGAGGAAAAAAAGACACTCTCGGCCGGCGCTTCGACAGGCTCAGCGACCGGCTCAGGGAGCGAGTACACGACGAAGTATGAGTATGATAACACTGGTTTGTTACTATCGATAGAGTATCCTCAGGTACACGGGCAGAATGTAAATGTATCTTATGAATATGATGATTTGGACAGGATAAAGAGCTTAAAGCTGAACGGCAGCGCGTTAATAACGAACACTTACGATAACACCGGCAGATTGACGCAGAAAGATTACAGCAATGGAGTGAGAGAGACATACAAGTATGATGCCAAAGACAGATTGGTGGAGCATGAAGCGGCGGTTCGACAGGCTCACCGACCGATGGCTGAGCCTGTATCCTACGGATACGCTGGCGAAGCCATATTCCTGTACAAATACGAGTATGACGCGGCGGGGAATATGGTGCGGAGGGACATCACGGACGGGAATGTATTGAGGCGTATGGACACGTATGAATATGATTATATCAACCAGTTAAAGGTAGTGAACGTGCCGGGGGCAAGAGACCTGGAGCTGAGCTATGACGAGACGTTTAACCGGACATATCTGAAGCACGGGTATGGAATGATAAGCTACAATTACAACACGACGATGAATTTCTTGCTGAATTACGCAGAAGACACGGATGGGGACGGGGCATATGAAATGAGCGTACAGTATGCGTATGACAAACAGGGGAATCCGACGAGCAAGGTGTACAGAGATGTCCGCGATGGGCAGAGCGTCCGCGAGACGGCGCGGGAGGAGTACACGTGGAACGACCGCGACGAGCTGACGAGGATAGAGGGACGGGTTACGGAAAGCTACACCTATGACTATAGAGGGTTGAGGCACGTAAAGCAAAACCCGGACAACACGCATAAATATATATACCTGCAGAACAACCAGCCCGCGCTGAAAGAAAATGTGAGCGAGAATCATACGGACATCTACGTTTATGAAGGGACGAGGAGAGTGGCGAGGGTGCGGTTCGACTCCGCTCACCGCACGGAGACAGAGATATTCATAAATAACTATCAGGGAAGCCCGGTGGTAGTGCTGAGCAGTACGGGGGATATACAGTACCAGAAGTATTTAGATCCCTGGGGCAATCTCGAAATGGAGATAGGAAAACCCAGCAGTAACACAAATTTCCAATATACTGATAAAGAGTTAGATACAGAGACAGATTTATATTATTTTCAGGCGAGGTACTATGACCCACTGACAAACCATTTCAAGGGGAGGGATAGGGTTAAGTTAGAGGATAACCCGGCAAATTATTTTGGGGTAAATCCGTATGTGTTCGTGAATAATAATCCGATAACAAACATTGATCTGGATGGAAATTATGTTAATCCGATTAAAAAACCAACTGTTAGAGCATATCAACGAGAATACTTTGCTCCAGAAACAAATGTGTTTAACGCTCGTGGGGGAACACATGCTGGAGTGGACATTACTGTTAAAGTTGGTACATCTGTTAAGGCTACTGATGCAGGAACAGTAATACGCGCTCAATTTCAAGATCCTAATGACGAAAGCGCAGGTTATGGCTTATTTGTAGAATATGAATTTGTATATACATATGATGATGGTAACTATAAAGAAGATATAAGAAAGGGTACAAACCCTGATATTATAAAATTTCGTCAAAACCTTAATGGCAAGACAGTATACGGGCTCGATGGACATTTAAGCAAAACGAGTGTTGCTGAAGGGGATACGCTTAAAAAGGGTCAAACTATTGGCAAAACCGGTCAAACTGGTAACGCTCATGATCAACCATTAAATAATGCGCACCTTCATCATGAGAACTATTTAAAAAATCCAAAGAATGTTGGTTGGGAAAACAGGCAAACAATTGACCCTCAATTGTTATATAACATTGATAATCCAAGAGCACCATAAAGGTAAGAAAGGGAAGAAATGTTAAAAAGATATCTAGTTTTCCTTGTTACATATACAATCTTTTTATCAGGGTGTTATATTAAGTCTATGGATATTTTTGCTAATGTGCCTATAGTTGTCTTTAAAACGCCAGAGAGTTTATTCTCTGAATATGTGAATGTTGCTTCCAACAAGCAAATAAGCAAAAAAAATTTCACTAAAAGATATTTGGCTCTATGGTACAAAGAAGCACTTTTGTATAATTATAATTTTGGTGTAAAGTATAAAACAGAAAAACAAGCTTATAAAACAATTCAACACAATATAAGTATGTTAGTTGATAGTGTTTATAAAAGCTCGCCTGCTAATCTTAAGATTACAGAAATATCATCATTTAAACCTAAACCGAGTGAAACATTTGAGAAATTCAAAAATAGTCTTGGAAAATATAGCAGTTACCATTTTATTGCCTTGGAAAATGGGAAGGCTATTACATATATTCATTTTGTTCAAGATGGTTATTTATTACCGAAATGTATAGAATTGATATATGATGATGATATGGGATATAGAATTATTGATGAATATGTTGTGGAAAATTATGACAATGGCATGTAATATCCTTTCCAAAATTACAGATAAAGTAACCGAGAATTACACGTATGATTACAGGAGATTGAGGCACATCAAGGATAGTGACGGTAACATATCTAAATACATTTACTTGCAGAACAACCAGCCCGGGGGCGTTGAGTGGTGGTCTCTGAGCGGAGTCGAAGAGAGTCGAAACGACCCGGCGGAGAGTTACACGGATGTGTTTGTGTATGAAGGAGCGAAAAGGATAGCCAGGGTACGGGTAGACGCTTCGACTCCGCTCAGCGTCCGTACGGAAATGTTCATAAACAACTATCAGGGCAGTCCGGTGGTAGTACTGAGCGATACGGGGAATATCCAGTACCAGAAGTATCTAGACCCGTGGGGAAACATGGAGATGGAGATAGGCGTGCCATCAAGTGATATAGAGTTTCAGTATACGGATAAAGAGTTAGATACAAATACAGATTTATATTATTTTCAAGCGAGGTACATGGATCCGAAAGCAGGAAGATTTCCAAGCAGAGATAATGTTAGATTGGAAGACAAGAAACAATCTTATTTTAAGATTAATCCATATATTTATGCCCATAACAATCCGGTAAGACATACCGACCCGGATGGAGATGATGTTGTGTCAATGCATGGTGGAGCAGGAGGAAATGAGGCTTCTACCATTGGCTTAGCCGACAGATTGCAAGCGTTTTATAAAACAGATGTTGTTGTTAATTGGTCTGGCAAACATAATGGTATATATCAAAGTTCACCGGAAAGCGCCGCAAAGTATTTGTCAGAGTATAGACATAAAGACTCCAGTATTAAAGTAGTTGCTGGGCATAGTATGGGAGCGGATGCTATAGCAAGAGCATATGGTAAAGAAGGAGTGGAAAAAGTAGATGAATTGATATTGATCATGCCGCGAGTAGATGAAGTAAAAAATAATATTCAAAACATGTCGCAGAATGCGAAAAGAGTGGATATATACATGTTGAGTGGTGATTCTGCCCCTGTCCTATCAGCTTATGGAAATAGGAGTCATGAAAGTATGATAAAGACAATGGATACAGAGTTTTGGTTGAAGGGAAAAACTCAGAGTAATGTATATTTCCATGAAATAGGTATAGGGCGAGAGTTGCATGGCGGAGCCGGAAATAATGATGCGATTCTTGATGCGATATTCTCTCGTCAACCATTTTCTTTATCGACTAGTCCTGCCCCTATTCCGGCAGCAGGTGGTAAATGAATAATACTATAAAAAATATTATATATATATTGTTAAATTTTGTTTTGTCTTTTGTTTTGGGTTTGGAAACATTTATATTACCGATGCGTTATTCTAAATATATGGATGTTGTTGTCACCTATATATATATCCAATATTGATTATATTAAGTGTAGTTGTATTTTTATTTTTGAAATATACGGGTTTGAAAAAATTATACTATAAGCAATTATTATTATTATTATTATTATTATTATTATTATTATTATTATTATTATTATACTTTTTTTCTTATTTGGGGTTTCTTTCTGCTGCGGTGTATTATTTTACTTACATAAATCCTAAGTAGTATGGGCATTCAATATGGAAAGATTGCCAAAGACAGACTGATAGAGCACGGGGCAGTAACGGCCGGCGCTTCGCCAGGCGCACCATCCAGCCAATAAACAGATATTTTATAGGAAGGGGAATATTTAGATGGCATTCACTTTTTCTCATCCTGCGCTTGTTTTGCCTTTGAGAAATTGGCGGTGGTTTTCTATTACTGGTCTTGTCATTGGCAGCGTAATTCCAGATTTTGAATTTTTTATTAGAATGCGTATGTACAGCAATGCTTTTAGCCATACGTTAATAGGTTTATTTTGTTTTGATCTGCCGCTGGGCATTCTGGCCGCGTTCATTTTTCATAATATTATCCGCAATAGTTTGCTGAGAAATTTGCCGTATTTTTTAAAAACCAGATTATATAAATTTACCGCGTTTAATTGGCATGAATATTTTCAACACAATAAATTAAAGGCGCTCATTTCTATTCTGTTGGGCGCTGTCTCACATCTGCTCTGGGACAATTTTACGCACGGCTATGGATTTTTTGTGCAGCATATACCGGACTTAATGTATGTATTGCGTATGGGTAATATAAGGATGCCTGTTTATTGGTTTTTACAATATTTTAGTTCGGGAATTGGTTTAGTCTTAATTTTTATAATAATACTAAGGTTACCTGTTGATAATAATATACCATCTAAAATAGATTGGATATACTGGTTAAAAGTGATTTTAATTTTCTTTTCGATTATTTTAATTAAAACCTGGATTGGTTTTGATAATACTTGGGGACAATCGATTGCTATTACAATTTCCGCCGGATTACTGGCTATAACTATAGCGCCGCTGCTAAAAATAGCTCATATCTTTTAACGGACTATCCTTTCTCCTGGATAAGCGTAGCGAACCTACATAGCAGACTTGGTACATAAAAAAGAAAGCGTAGTCTATTTGAATGGATAGCTCCGTTTCTTAAATTGTGTATTGACGTTCTGTTGTGGCCAGTTTATACTCCTAAACACTACTAATACAATATGATTAATATAATTAGGAGCGGCAAATGAATTTAATCGTCAACGGCGCGGCGGAGAAAATAGAGCAGGACGGCCTGACCCTGGCGGAACTCTTGGCGGTACAGAAAGTCGAAGCCCCCGAAATGGTTTCCGTGCAGCTCAACGGCGAATTTGTCCGGCGCGCGGATTTTGCCGCCACACCGGTCAAAGAAAACGACGCGGTGGATTTTCTTTATTTCATGGGCGGCGGAGCGGACGATGAGCGGATTTACCACTAAAAGCATTCACGCCAAATTCTTAAAAAAAGACGCGCATAACGCTTTGCATATGCCGATTTACGACAGCGTGGCTTTTGCGGCGGACACCGCCGAGGATTTGGAAGCGTCTTTTCGCGGCCGCAAACCGGCGCACACTTACTCGCGGATCTCTAATCCGACTGTCGAACATTTTGAGCAAAAGATTAAAAATTTTTCCGGCGCGCAGGGCGCGGTCGCCGTGGCTTCCGGCATGGCGGCGCTGTCCGCGCTGTTCCTGGCCATAGCCGGACAGGGCGACAATATCGTTACGACACGGCATATTTTTGGCAACACTTACTCGCTGCTTTCCGCCACCTTGAAACAATGGGGATTGGAAACTATTTATACCGATCTGACCGACTTGCGGCAAACCGAAAATGTTATTAATGAAAAAACGCGCGCCATATTTTTAGAAACTATCACCAATCCGCAGCTGGAAGTGGCGGACATCACCGGTCTAGCGGAGATCGCCAGGCGAAAAAAGATTTTACTGATCGCGGACACGACCTTGACTCCGCCGTATCTTTTTGACGCGCCAAAATTCGGCGTGCATCTGGAAATTTTATCCAGCACCAAATATATTTCCGGCGGCGCGACTTCGCTGGGCGGCTTGATTTTGGATTACGGGACTTATGATTACCGAGGCAATCCGTATCTGGCGGAGCAGGCCCGGAAATTCGGCCCTAGCGCGCTGTTGAATATTTTGAAAACCCGCGTCTGCCGCGACCTCGGCAATATTCTCTCGCCGCACAATGCCTATTTGCAAAGTTTGGGTTTGGAAACTTTGGTTTTGCGCGCCAAACTGTCCTGCGCCAATACTCTAAAGCTTGCTGCATTTTTACGGACTTTGCCGCCGGTCAAAAAAGTAAATTATCCGGGGCTGGACAATGCGTTGGCGCAAAAACAATTTCCCAACGGCGCCGGTGCGCTGCTGACTTTTGAGCTGGCCGACCGCGCTAAATGTTTTCAATTCTTGAACCGCCTGCAATTGATCCGCCGCGCCACCAATCTCAATGACAACAAAACCCTGATCATTCATCCGGCTTCGACGATTTTTAGCGAATATACCGCGGAACAAAAAGCGGAAATGGGCGTGCCGGAAACTTTGCTCCGGCTGGCGGTCGGTATTGAAGATTTGGCGGATTTGCAGGAAGATTTACAGCAGGCTCTGGAGGCGGCATGAATTTTACTAATGAACAACTGGAACGTTACAGCCGACATATCATTTTGAAAAATGTCGGCATTGAAGGGCAGGAAAAAATTTGCTCCGGCAAAGTGCTGATTATCGGCCTGGGCGGTTTGGGTGCGCCGGCGGCTCTCTATCTAGCGGCGGCCGGTGTGGGGACTATCGGCCTGGTTGACGGCGACGCGGTCGACCGCACCAATCTGCAAAGACAGGTCATTCATTTCACACCGGACATTGGCAAACCCAAAGTTGTCTCCGCGCAGGAAAAAATTGCCCAGATGAATCCCGAAGTTAAAGTAAACACCTATCACACGCTGGCGCTGGCGCACAACATAAACGATTTAATTAAAGACTATGATTTTATTATTGACGCCACGGATAATTTTCCGGCTAAATTTTTAATTAACGACGCCTGCGTGCTGGCCAAAAAACCTTTTTCGCACGGCGGCATACTGCGTTTTGACGGACAAACTTTGACGCATTTGCCGGGCACGGCCTGTTACCGCTGCGTTTTTGACGCGCCGCCGCCCAAAAATCTAGTGCCGACCTGCGCGCAGGCTGGAGTGCTGGGCGCGGTGGCTGGTATGCTAGGCACTATTCAGGCGGCGGAAGCCTTGAAATATTTGACCGGCGTTGGAAAATTATTGACGAATAAACTTTTGATCTTTGACGCGCTGACTATGAGTTTTCGCACAGTGAAAATCAAGCGCAGCGATAATTGTCCGCTCTGCGGCAAAGACCCGGCTATTACGGAGCTTGCAGATGCGGAACAAGCGGCCTGTGATCTGAAATCCAAAGGCTGACCATGCTGACCATCGGCCGTAAATTGATTGAGGAAATTTACGCGCACGGTTTTGCCGAAGCGCCGCTGGAGGCCTGCGGTTATCTGGCCGGCAGGGACGGCGTGGCGACTAAATACTATCCGATGACCAATGTTGACCAGAGCGCGGAGCATTTCACGCTTGACCCTCAAGAGCAATTTGCGGTGGTCAAGGAAGCGCGGCAGAGCGGTTTGCAAATCCTTGCCGTGGCGCATACGCATCCGTCCAGTCCGGCGCGGCCCTCGCCGGAAGATATTCGCCTGGCCTATGATCCCAATATTTTGTATGTGATTTATTCGCTGCTAGAGCCGCCGACTATCAAGGCTTTTCGGATTCGGCAGGGCGCGGTGAGCGAGGAGGAAATAAATGCCGGAGCTTGACGCCGCGGAATTAAAAAAAGTCGGCACGATACAGCAGCGGGACAAAGCTTATTTTGTCCTGCGCCTGCGGCTGGCCGGCGGCAACACCAACGCTCAAGATTTGCAAACGGTGGCGGAGATCGCCCGTCAATACGGACGCGGCGAGGTGCATCTTTCCACGCGGCAGGGCATTGAGATACCTTATGTGCCGGCGGAAAAAGTGCTGGCGGCGCGCCAGGCTTTGGAGCAGGCCGGACTCCAAATGGGCGCTTGCGGTCCGCGCATCAGGGTAGTGGTGGCCTGTCAGGGTCAGGAGATTTGCAAGTGGGGCATTATTGACACCAAGTCTATTGCCCGAAAACTGGACGCGGAATATTTCGGACAGGACACGCCGCATAAATTTAAATTTGGCGTAACGGGCTGTCCGCACAACTGCGCCAAAGCTTCGGAAAACGACATCGGCATTATGGGCGGCATTCGTCCGGAATGGCAGCCGGACAATTGCACGCAATGCGGTCTGTGCGTGAGCGTTTGTCCGACGCAGGCCATTATTCAGGACAGCGCGCAATTCACGCTGAATGAGGAAAAATGTATTTACTGCTCTATCTGCACTTCGCTCTGTCCGCAAAATAGCTGGCGGCGTCAGGCCGAGGGTTATCTGCTGACTATCGGCGGCACGATGGGCAAACAGCAGCGTCTCGGTGATAAATTGACCGGCCTGCTGACTGATTTGGATACGGTTTATAAATTGATTAAAAAAACTGTGGAATATTACCGGCGGCATGGCCGCAAACGGGAGCGTTTCGGCCAGACCATCGACCGTCTCGGTCTAGCGCAGGTGCGCGAGGAGTTATTAGATGGACTTTACGATTAGCCAAAGTATCGATTTGAGCGGCGTAACCTGCCCTTTGAATTTTGTGAAAACCAAGGCGGCTCTGGCGCAAATCCAGTCCGGTGAATATCTGGAAGTGCTGCTGGACGAGGGCGAGCCTATACTCAATGTGCCGCGCAGTCTCAAGGACGAGGGGCATGTTATCGTACGGGTTACGCCGCAGGACACGCGGTTTAAATTAATCGTGCGCAAGGCTTGAGTTTATGTTCCTGCCGCTCGGTCTCAATCTAAAAAACAAAAAAATTTTAATTGTGGGCGCTGGCGCGGCGGCGGCGCAGAAAATCCGCGCCTTGAAAAAATATAAAGCGCAAATCACTTTGCTGGCGCCGGAAATAAAATTTCGGACGAATTATAAAAAAATAAAAAAAACTTACGCGGCGGCGGATCTGGCCGACTATGCGCTGGTTTACGCCTGCACCAATGACCGCAAACTGAACCGGCAAATCGCCGCGGACGCGCGCCGCCGGAATATTTTAGTCAATGTCTGCGATGATCCGCGGCATTCGGATTTTATTTCTCCGGCGATTTATAAACGGGGCATCATGAGCGCCGCCGTGTTTTCCGACGGACGGGACGTGCGCCGCAGTCTGCGCTGGCGCGGCCGGATCCGCGAAATATTATGATTACCTGCCAGGGACGTGACCTGAAATTTTCTTTGGCGGAACGCGAGCTGTTTTTGCAGACTCTGCGGCCGTACCCGGAGCAATATGTCGCTTTGTTCACCTGCGACCGCGCGGAACTCTATACAGGCTCCGGACCGGCGCCGCGCGCGGTGGCCGGACATTTATTTCGCGTAGTGTCTGGACTGGAATCCGCGTTGCTCGGCGAGACCGCCATACAGGGGCAGGTCAAGCAGGCTTATCTAGCGGCGCAGACGCGCGGCTTGTCCGCGGAAATGCACCGCTTGTTTCAAAATGCCTTGCGCGTAGGCAAACGCGTGCGCGCGGAAACGGCTATTTCTCGCGGCGCGATGTCGCACGGCCAGACTGTGCTGGAAGCGCTGGCTGATTTAAAAATAGATTTGAGCCGCTCGCGCATTTTAATTGTCGGGGTTAATAATTTAAATAAAACTGTTTTAAAATATTTAGTCCGGCGCGGCGCGAAAACTATTTTTTTGGCCAATCGCTCTTATGCCAAAGCTTTGGACTGGAGCAGGGAGTTGGGCGGCCAGGCTTTTCGCCTGAACTGCCTGCCGCGATTGGCCGCGCGCGCGGACATTATTATTTCCGCGACCGCCGCGCCGCATTTAATCCTGCGCGCGGAGCAATTTACCGCCAGACAGCCGGTGCTTGTTTTTGATCTGGCCGTGCCGAGGGATATTGATCCGGCGATTGGACTTTTACCCAATGTTACTTTGTATAATAACGAAGACATTGAAAAAATTATTCGTGACAATCAGAAAACCAGAGCCGCGGAAATAAAAGCGGCGGAAAAAATTATTCAGGAAGAGCTGGCCAGATTTTATGCTTAAATTAACTATCGTCTCCCGTAACAGTCCGCTGGCTTTGCGGCAGGTGGCCGAAGTTTTCGCTCTCTTGCCCGATGTAAAATACCGCCTGCGTACCGCGCCGAGTTATGGCGATAAACACAAAAACATTTCTCTGCTGGACACGCCGCCGCCGGATATTTTTACCAGAGAGCTGGATCGGATTTTGCTCCGCCGGCAAGCGGACGCGGCTGTGCATTCCGCCAAAGATTTGCCTTATCCTTTGCCGGAGGGTCTGGCGGTGATCGCGCTGCTGCCGGCCGGAGATCAACGGGACGCGCTGGTGAGCCGAAATAATCTGCCCCTGCGTAAATTGCCGCGCGGCGCGGTGGTCGGCACTAGCTCGCCTCTGCGCCGGCAGGAATTATTGTCCCGTCGTCCGGACTTGAGAATCGTCTCCCTGCGCGGCAATATCGGCGAGCGTTTGCAAAAAGTGGACAGTGGCCAAATGGCGGCAATCGTGGTTGCGGTTTGCGCTCTGCGGCGTTTGGGTTTAGCCGGACGCATCGCGGAAATACTGCCTTTTCCCACGCATCCGCTGCAGGGACATTTGGCGGTAACGGCGCGCGCCGACCGGCAGAACTTGCGGAAAATATTTCAGCCTCTGGACACGCGCCGTACCTGGGGTAGAGCAGCCCTGATTGGAGCTGGTCCCGGCAATCCGTTGCTGCTGACCAAACAGGCGGATATTTATTTACGGCAGGCGGATATTATTTTTTACGACGATTTGGCGCGGAATATAGTGAGAGATTATGCCGCGCGAAAAATTTACGCTGGCAAACGCAAAGGCCGTCAGGCCTATCCGCAGGAAATACTCAATGAAAAATTGTATCAAGCGGTCAAGGCCGGATATAATGTCGCGCGCTTAAAAGGCGGAGACCCGTTTATTTTTGGGCGCGGCGGCGAGGAACTGGAATATTTACAGAAACGTCTAGTCGATGTGGAAATTGTGCCCGGCATTACAGCCGCGTCCGCGGCGGCAGCAGCGGCGCGTATTCCCTTGACTTATCGCGGCCGGGCTTCCAGTGTGGCGCTGCTTTCCGGACATCCGGCGCACAAAATAAAAACTCCTGCGGCGGACACGTTGGTTTATTATATGGCCGGCACGACTTTGCCGGAAATCTCCGCCAAATTACGGCGCTCCGGTCTGCCGCCGCGCACACCGGCTGTCTGCGTGCTCAACGCTTCTTTGCCGGCGCAGAGTATAATCAGGACTACATTAAAAGACTTGAAGCGCTTAAAAATAAAAGACCCTCTGATTTTAATTGTCGGGCGGACTGCGGAGAATAATGCAAAGATTTAGACCATATCGCCTGAATCAAACTGTCCGCGATAAATACGCGGAAGTTCATTTGTCAGCCGGGGATTTTGTCCAGCCTTATTTTGTGGTGGACGGCGTGGGTATTAGGCAGGAGTTAAAATCTTTGGCCGGAGTCTGGCATTTTTCTATCGACGAATTATTAAAAGAGCTGGCGCGTCTGGCCAAGACCGGCGTGGACAAGATACTGCTGTTTGGCGTGCTCGACAGTGAGCGCAAGGACGCGCGCGGCAGTCAGGCTTATGCCCCGAATAACCTCGTGGCGCGCGCGGTCGCGGCAATTAAGCGCGCTTATCCGCAATTTACACTCATAACCGATGTTTGTCTTTGCGGCTACACGGATCACGGCCATTGCGGATTGACCGACGGCCAAAATGTGCTTAATGCTGAAACTCTGCCTCTGCTGGCGGACATGGCGGTAACACATGCGCGCGCCGGCGCGGATATTGTCGCTCCGTCAGCAATGCAGGACGGGCAGGTCGCGGCTATCCGCGCGGCTTTGTCCGCGGCGGACTGCGCCCAAACAAAAATCCTGGGCTATTCGGCCAAATACGCTTCCAATCTGTACAGCCCTTTCCGCGAGGCGGCACAGTCCGCGCCGGCTTTCGGCGACCGGCGCGCGTATCAAATGGATTATCGCAATATTAGTCAGGCTCTGCCGGAAGTCGCGGCGGATATAGAAGAAGGCGCGGATATTGTCATGGTCAAACCGGCGCACACTTATCTCGATATTATTCAACGGGTTAGGACGCAATTTCCGCAAATCCCGTTGGCGGCCTATCATACTTCCGGTGAATACATGCTGCTCAAAGCCGCCGCGCAAGCCGGACTTTGCGCTGAAATTCCCACCGCTTTGGAAATCCTGACCGCGATTAAAAGAGCCGGCGCGGATTGGCTGATTACTTATTATGCGCAAACCATCACGGAGCATTTATGAGCAAATCAGCCGCGGCTTTTGAGCAAGCCCAGCGTTATCTGTCCGGCGGCGTAAACAGTCCCGTGCGTTCTTTCCAGTCTATCGGCGGAACGCCGCCGTTTATACAGCGCGGCGCCGGCGCGTATTTGAAGGATATAGACGGGCGGCGCTATTTGGATTTTTGTTTGTCCTGGGGAGTGCATATACTTGGACACAATCCGCCGGCGGTAGTTCGGGCTGTGCGGCGGACTTTGGCGGACGGCCTGTCTTTTGGCGCGCCGACCGAACTAGAAACTCGCCTGGCCAAATTGATTATTTCCGCTATTCCGTCTCTGGAAAAAATCCGTTTTGTAAATTCCGGCACCGAGGCGGCGATGAGCGCGCTCAAACTAGCGCGTTATTACACCGGCCGCCGGAAAATCGTCATGCTGGAGGGCGGCTATCACGGCCACGCTGAATATTCGGAAGTTTTACGCGCGCCGTTCAATGACCGGACGGCTCTGGAGAAAATTTTTGCGCGGCACAAAAATAAAATAGCCGCGCTTATCGTAGAGCCAGTGCCGGCCAATATGGGCGTGGTCTTGCCGGAAGCCGGATATTTGGCTTTTTTAAGAGAGCTTACCGCCGCTGCAAAAACCGTGCTGATTTTTGACGAAGTGATCACGGGTTTTCGTCTGGGCTGGGGCGGCGCGCAAAATTATTTTGGCGTAGTGCCAGACCTGACCTGTCTGGGCAAAATTATCGGCGGCGGTTTGCCGGCGGCGGCTTACGGCGGCAAACGGGAATTAATGTCTTTGGTTGCGCCGGAAGGTCCGGTGTATCAGGCCGGCACGCTGTCCGGCAATCCGCTGGCCATGTCCGCAGGTTTGGCTGTTTTACAGGAATTGCAAAAGCCGCAAACTTATCAAGCCCTGCAAAAAAACACGGAATATTTTTTTACGGAATTGGCCAAACATCTGCCGCCTGATGTGCGGTTAAATCATCTCGGCGCTATGTTTACTTTGTTTTTTACTAAAACCAAGGTACGGGATTATCGCGGCGCGCAGACCAGCGACGTTAAAAAATTTGCGCGGTTTTACCATAAATTGCTGCGTTCCGGTATTTATTTTTCTCCGGCGCAGTTTGAGGCGGATTTTATTTCCGCGCGGCACACACCGGCAGACTTAAAGCGTACTTTGACCGCCATTCTTGCCGCCGTATAACAGGCGTAAAGGTTTAAGAAAAAGGGCTGTCGTGAGACAGCCCTTTTGTTTTATCTTCCCGCGCTTGATTTTAGAAAGCGTGCGAGTAAGAAAGCGAAGTGTTGGTGATGTCGAACATCTTGCCGTCATTTTTGTCTTCGTTGACCAATTTGGTCATGTAACTGCCCAGCAGTATCGTGCCGCCGTTCAGAAAAGACGGGCTGTACTGCACATTGGCGCCGAGCTGCGTCACATCGTAGCCTTTTTCATCGGGGCCAGTCAGACCGCTGGTCAGGCTGTTCTTATAATTGCGCAGGAAATTGCCGTAGCCCTGCAATTCCCACTCATTAGTAACTTTGTAGCTAGCGGCAAAACCGTAGGAATTTACCGGAGCGATAGCGACCGTTTCCACGTTACTGTCGCCGCTTTCGATATTCGTGTATTTCTCATAGGTCAATCCCCAAAAAGTTTTGAACACGCCGGCCAATTCCAGAGCGTCGTTTACTTGATAAATATAAGCCAGGCCGGTTTCATTGGGCAGGGCTTCATTATAATCTGTGCCGGCAGTGCTTTCCTTGCCGTCGCCGGTGTCTACATGTCTCTCCTCGCTGAGTTTATGCGACAGAGAGATTTTTTGATTGGCCGCCACATCGTAAATGCCGCCTAGAGTCAATGTGTAATACGGTTGCGACTGCTCATAGATTTTGCTGTTTGACATAGACAGTAAATCTTTAGCAAATTTGTTGAAAGTTAGATTGGTATTCGACGTGTAAACATTTGTAGCCAGTTCAACGCCAGCATTTAAGCCTTTAGTTAATTCCCGTCCCCAGACCAAAGAAGTAGTTTCCAGCGCATCTTTTAGGTAAAAATCTGCTTTAGATTTTTGCTGCGGATCAAGTATTGCCGGCAGACTAATAGTTGCTTGGAAATTCGGGTACAAATTGCTCTCGTATCTGTAACGAATGGCAAACCAATTTCCTGCAAAAGTATCCGTGTAAGTTAAAAATTTTGTTGCGTCGCCAAAACTGGACGAGTTAACATTTTTACCCTTAATAAAAGACAATCCTGGCAGACTGCCATTTTTCACCTGATCGCTCTGATTGAGCTGATTGAGAACTATCGCGCCACCTTCGATTTTGCGTTCTTGATTGACCGCTATGGCCGCCGGATTGGCGCCCAAACCCAGAGTCGAGTTCAATTTCACATCGTTGGTGTCCAGCACACCGGCCGTAGCCGCTGCCGCCAGTATTCCTGCGGCCAAAATTACTTTTCTTAAATTCATGTTTACTGCCCTTTCTTTCCGAAAATTATAATTTTCAGAAACGTTTTATAAAAACAAACATAACCGCTGACTTACAAACACCTCCTTTATTTTTTTGTACACTATTTTGATTTTACGGGGCGCAGCGCGGCTGTGTCAATGCAGAAAACACTGTGGTTTTTGCGAATGAGTGTAATTAAAGCACGGCAAATATTTTGCCCGGAGCGAACGTAACCTTCAGTGCTATGCCGTGTTCGCTTTGGGTAAAGATATTTGCCGTGCTTAAAATAAATATTTTTTATTTCCGCAAACTGGCTTTGGAAAACAATGTTTCCGGCAAATTGTCGTTAAATTCCAGAGACTCGATGACCACGCTCGTGCCGTTGCCGTCTTTTTTCAGCGCGTCTTTATAAGTCATGGACTTGGCGAGCCAGCGCCCGTCGACCTGCATCACCGAGTTTACGTCGAGCGTTTTCAGCAAAGCGCCGCTTTTGGCGTACAGATTTTCTTTGAGCGCGATAAATCTCTCCTGGTCGACCCAGAGCTGGCGTTTGGCGTAAGCGAGGTCATCTTTTTTGGCGGTCAATTCCAAAATCCAGGCCGACCGGCCGTTCAAAGTTTCCTCGCCGGAAATAGCGGCATTGTAATTATTGGCCAGGACAGGGTCTTCCATCATGTCTTCATAAGACAGATCCGAGCCCATGACCGACTGGCGCAATAAGTGGCCGCTGATTAAGATAGTCCGGTCGGTGTCCGGCGCGTAAGTCCAGAGCTGGTCGCCGAGTTTAAGCATTTTCGTGCCTTTTTCACGGGCTGGCGCGAGATATTCGGTGAAAGAATCTTTGAGATTGCGCTGCCAGGCTTTGGCGCTGATCGTGCGGTCGCCGCGCCGGCCGTGTATAGTCATGCTCATCACGACGATTTTGCCGTCAGACAGGCGATTGTCGTCGATGCGCTGCAATATTTCCGCGGCGGTTTGCGGCGCGGATTTGACCACGGCGGCAGGAGAAACGCTGGCTTCAATATTTTCTATATTTTCTGCGTCGGGAGAAGCAAGGATTTCCTCCGGTATTGGCGTCAAAGCAAAAAGCCAAACGCCAAGCGCGCCAAGCCCTAAAATTATTTTTTTTAGCATAATTTCTCCTTTTAAAATTTATTGCGGACGGTTCGACGCTTCGACAGGCTCAGCGTCCCAAGCTCACCGTCCATATGCGGACACTGATGCTCTCGAAGCGTCCAGTATTTAGGTTTCCAATTCTTTAAACAACTGCGCGGTCTGCCGCTTAAAAATACCAAGACCCGCCAGAGCGTTGCCGATAAAAGTCGCCAGCACGCCCGGGAAAAAGCCGATGATGTAACACCCCGGCGTTACCTGCGCGCGAAAAATATTCTCGACCATCATGGTGGAGTTTTTAAATATCGCGCCGTAATCCAGACCGTGATATTGCAGCCAGTAACTCAACAAAATCCCGAAAAAAGTGCCGACCAGCGAGCCGCCGAGACCAATTAACGCCGCTTCGCCCAGCATACTGCAATAAATATGACTTTTGCTCTCACCAATCGCCAGCCGCACACCCATCTCGCCGTAACGCCGCAGTCCGCCGATCAAGCCGGCATTCCAGAGCACCAGCGCCATGACCGCGACAAAAATCAGCGCAATAATGAACATCATGGAACTGGCCATTGCAAAATAACCGGCCATGCCGCTGTCTTCAAGCAGCGTGCGCAGCGCCGGACTAAATTCATCGGCGATGTCCTGATATTGCGCGTGAAAAACGGTCTGCAAAGCTCTAGCCTGCTGGTCGTTGTAAACATCGTCCGCGAAAAAACCCAGCAGCATACCGGCGGCGTCCTGCATATCCAGCGCATTCTGCACATCGCGCAAGTCTGCGATGATCGCGCCGCGGTCCATAGCCGCCACGCCAAAACGCACTGTGCCGGCCAGCGTAAAATTATTGACCGCCATGCTGCCATGCATCGTCGAGCCGATCAGCGTAACCGTGTCTCCGGGCGCGACCTGCAGCCGCTGCGCAAAATCTTCGGCCAGCAGTATCTCGCCGGCCTGCTCCGGCAGGCGGCCGCGCACCAGGGCTTTTGCCAGATTGAGAAAACCGATTTCCGGACTGCCGGCGCGCAAATCCACCGCCAGGCCGGCCGCCGGTCCCTGTACCCGTGTCTCGCCGCGCGCGTCCGGTATGTCGATCAGTCCGCCAAAACTGATGCGCGGCGTCCAGATAACGTCCGGGTATTCCGCGCGCAATTTAGCCAGCCAGTCCGCCAGGTCTAGCAGCGCCAACTCATTGGGCGACTGTTCGGCTTCCGCGGCATAAGCCTGCGTCATGATTTTCACGTGGCCGGTCTGATGATGCGCCGTGGTGTTGAACATACTGGCCAGCGCGCCGTTGAGAAAAGCCGTCAGAAAAACTATCAAGAACACGCCGAAAGCCACGGTCAGCACCGGAAAAAAAGACCGCGAGCGGTCGCGCAGTAAACCTTTGAGCAGAAATTTAATCATGCGATTTTCCCCCGCAGCGCGTCTGTGGGGTTAAGTTTGGCAATGCGGCGGCAGGGCAGGTAGCTGACAAAAGCGGTCAGCGCAAAAATCAAAATGGCCGTGCCGATAATAATGCCCGGTGTGAAAACCGGATAAATCGTGTCGCCTAGGGCTAGGCCAAATTGATCCATATCCGCCATGCTAAAACCGATCCTGTCAAACCAGATCAAGAGCGGTGTGCCGTAAATAAAAGCCAGGCCGGCGGCCAGCAGAGAATGCAGCGCGCCTTCCAGCGTAAAAATCCAGATGAGGTCGTTTTTGGTGATGCCGAGCGCCAGCATCGTGCCCATTTCTTTGATGCGGTGATAGATGGCCAGGATTTGCGTGTCAAAAATTCCCAGCATGGCCAAAAACAAAAACACCGCGTACATTATTCCGCCTTCTATATATTCCGAAGTCATCATATTGCGCTCGTCGGTCAGCAGAAAATCCTGATTTCTAAAAACCCAATTTCCGGCGTCCGCGCCGCGCGGCGGCGCGCTGCCCTGGGCTGTGATGACCAGCGTGGCCTCGTCCGGCAGGACGGTTATTTTTTGCATGACGTCCAGCGCTATCCAGACCTGTCCCTGATCGATGACGCCTACCTGTGTGTTCATTATTGCCGCGATATAAATCTCATTGGCGTCAAAAGTGCCGTGCGCGTTGCGCCAGCGCAGCACCGCGGTGTCGCCCTGCTGCAAACCGGCGCTTTTGGCCATAGCGTCGCCGATAATAGCCGGTATAGCGTGGCCGGTATCGCGCAATCTGGCGGTCGGAATATCAATAATTGTTTGCTCTTGTTTGATGCCGTTGAGCGTGATATTTAGGACGCGGTTTTGCGCGTACAAAGTAGCCTGCCTTTTGAGCACCGGCACAGCTTGACCGGCGGCGCTCATTTTTTGCAAAGCGTCCGGCAGACGGCCGTGCGCGTCGTCCAGAGTCAGCGTGTCAAAAGGATCATAATTGGCCTGCCAGTATTGTCCGCCGCCGTAATAACTGCCCACGGCGAGATGCTCCATTTGCCGCGCCATGCCTTTGTACAAACCCTGGCAGCCGATGATGATGACAAAAGACACGGACAAAATAAACGCGTTGAGCCAGGTGCGCAGACCTCCGCCGAGGAGATTGCGTAAAGCGAGTTTGAACAGCGGCATTTTAAATACTCTCGTCGCTGACGACCTGCCCGTCGGCCAGCTTGATTTTGCGGCGCAGATGTTTGATGACTTTTTCGTCGTGCGTGGAAAAAATAAAAGTCGTGTTTAATTCTCGGTTGAGTTTCAGCATGATCTCCATGATGTTCGCGGAATTTTGCGCGTCAAGATTGGCGGTCGGCTCGTCGGCCAGCACCAGCCGCGGTTTTTTGACGATAGCCCGGGCGATAGCGACGCGCTGGCATTGTCCGCCGGATAATTGTTTCGGCATAGAACCGGCGCGATCGGCCAGCCCCACCCATTCCAGCGCCTGCCTGACCATTTCCCGGCGCTGCGGAGTTTTAAGCTGCGGCTGCAGGAGCAGGGGAAATTCAATGTTTTCATAAATAGTGTAAACCGGCAGCAGATTAAAAGTCTGAAAAATAAAACCGATCTCAAAATTGCGCAAAACCGCCGCCTGTTTGGGCGAAAGCGTTTCGATTTTCCGGCCGAGCACTTCCGCCGAACCGCTGGTCGGCAGGTCTAGCGAGCCGATGATATTGAGCAGCGTGGTTTTGCCGGAGCCGCTGGGACCGATCAAGCCGGTAAATTCCCCAGTCGTGAAATCCAGCGTGACATTGTTTAGCGCGTTGAGCGTTGTCGAGCCCATTTGATAACTGCGGATAAGATTTTGGATTTTTATTATGGTTTCCCCCATAGAAACTCCTTTGATATTAAGTGAGATTATCCCCTAATATTTTTATTTTGTCATCTTTATTTCAATTTAGTAATTGTAACTCAACAAAACCTGCAGCGCGCCGGTGGTTTTTTTCTGCGCTGTGTAGTCCGGCGCAGCCGTCGCCAAAAACTGCCAGACCCAGTCGTCGTAAGTCCGCTGCCAGCGCAGCGACAGGCTGTCATTTTTTTTGGCGTAATATTGAATAACGCTGACCGTGTCGTACAAACCAACCGGATAATCAGCCAGCGCCCCATAGGCCTGTGTATTGTGATTGCGGTCGGCGCGGTAAAGATCGGTGTCGAGATTATATTTCTCAATAAGCACGTGCAGGCCGTTGCCGAGGTCAAAAGTATAGTCCGCGCCGATCGTGGAATGATACTGATTTTCTAGGTAGAGATCGCGTAAAAATTTATTGTCAATGTCCGCGGCGATATGCGCGGCTTCCAGCCAGATGCCGATGCCAAGGTCCCATTTGCCGTCCAGACCTATGCGCCGCTCTGGAGTTATTTCGTCGGACTGCATAGAAAAAGTCGGACTTCTGCCAAAATCCAAACGGCGTTGATGATAGGTCAGTCCGGCCTCGCCGTTGAATACCGGCAGCTGCAAACGTCCGCCGAATTCTAAATCCTGTTTTTTAGCCGGAACTATTTCCGGGCCTTTCAACTCGTCATTGCCGTAAAGACCCCACAGCCAAAAATTGGCGTTGTTGGGCAGGTAATAACGCAGCAACAGGCCTTTGACACTTTCCGTGAAGCCCAGCGGATCCAGCGGGTCCAGCGTGTCAAACCATTGCAGCGGACGGAAAAGCGTGGCCGAGCCAAAATTTACTTTTTGCAAACCAAAACGTATTTCCATTTGCGCGGTGCTCCAGCGTGACCAGAGCCGGTGGATTTTTAATTTGCTGTCCGCGCCGGAAGTCAGGCTGCCGTTGAGCGCAAGGTCGATGTCCAGCGCGTATTCCGGCGCCGACCAGAAAAACTCCGGTATATAACGCAGACCCAGTTCGGTTTTTTCCTGCTCCGGCAGATTTAGCCAGCCGGTGAGTTGACCGCCGCCGCTCAACTCCGCCGATAAAATAAATTGGAATAGACAGAGAAAAAATAAGAGTCTGCGCCCCACACGGTTATTTTAGCATAGCTAGGGCAGTATGTCCGGCTGTTGTTTTATTATTTCATTTTCAAAACGGGAAGCAAAAAAGGCATTTTCAAGTGCGGTGCTTGCCGTAAGACATTTACTGTAAGAACAAATAGTTTTATGGGTGATACGCATATTTCGTATCACAACTGGTTGGTCGCCGTATTTTTGGTGACTGCACATAAAATAGGTATATCGTCTTTACAACTTGCCAAAGATATTGGCGTTACTCAAAAAACCGCGTGGTTTATGTTCCAAAGAATTAACAACATTGTTAATAATCCCGAAGATTTATTGTCTGGTGTTGTTGAGGTAGACGAAACTTATGTTGGCGGTAAAGAACGAAACAAACACAAAAACAAACGGACAGCCAAGAAAAATAAAATACTTGGTGAAAAAGCCGTGGTGTTAGGGATGATTGAGCGTGGTAACAAACTGGTAATGCAAAAAATTGATAAAACTATTTGTGAACATATTGAGCCTGTCATAAACCAGTATATTTCCAAAACTACTGTAGTAAATACAGATGAAAGTCTGGCTTATAACAAGGCGTTAGGTGGTAGACAAAGACAAATGGTCAATCACCACATTGGAATATATGCTGATGGTAATGTTACTACCAACAGAATTGAGGGTATGTTCTCACATCTCAAACGAATGATTCGCGGAACTCATATATTTATATCGCACAAACATTTACAAGATTATATGAATATGTTTTGCTTCAGAATGAATACTCGCGAACTGAACTTGATGAACACGAAAGGCTTGATGTATTATTAGGTAGCGTGAACAACACACGACTAATGTATGCACAGGCGATAGCGTGAAAATAAAAAAAGGATTTTCTACTGGCGGTAACACTTTCATAATCGACATAAAAGCAATCGATGCTCGTGCTAATAACACAAAAAAAATCTCCAACTCCAAGCCTTTAAAAATTGATATGGAATTTGAAGAACTGGCAAAATTACTTATGAAAACTCCCATCAGAACAGGTAGAAAATGCAAAAGTAAAAAGAAACCCAGCTAATTATCCTTAAACGGATTGAAATAACCTAAAATCCGCTCCGGATTTCTCACACAAATTTGGATGTGATTCTTTTCTCTAAAAGACGCTGATGGATAAAGCGCTTGGCCTTCCCAAAACACACCGCGTACCGTGTCATAAGGTTTTTCTTCAAGCAATTTAGTGTAATCATTGCAGACCGTATTTATCACCGCACAATCTAAATAATTACGGTTCTGAAAATTTTTAGTCGGCCTTAATCCTTGTTTTTTGGTAATCTCTTGGTAAGTTTTGTAAGCTATTTGTAACTTAATTAACGAATCTGATTCAAGCAAATTCAAACAATTTCCCAGACTGATAATAGCCCCGATTACCGCCGGATTTTTCTTGTGTTCTTTGGCCCACTCCCAAGCCCTTTGGGGATTGGCCTCCCAAAAATATATTCCCGTGCCGAGCCAGTCCCAAGTGTTTTCACTTTTACTCAAATGAGGAATTTTACCCAGTATTACATCGTAAGCACATTTTTCATCCGTGCCGTGAAAACCGTATACAATTACCGGAGAAGCAGAATACTCATGCTTGTACATAAGGCTAGGCAACAAATTCTTTTTTCAAACTTCCGTCCGCGTTATGAATGCCGGTAGATAAAAAATATTTTTGCAAGGCCTTTTTGTCAGTCAAAAGTTTCTTGACAATGGCGTTACTTTTCCGCTGTATTTCCTTTGGTGTCATAATCAAAACTCCTTGACTAATATTATGCTACTTTTTGGCTTAAAAACAAGGGGACAATTACAGCAATTTCCCGATTTTCTTGATAATTTCTGCTTTTGAAAGCCCCAAATGTTTCATTAAATCGATGGTTTCTATCAAATCCAATCTCCGTTCTTTAGTTTCTGTTCTGCCGATAAAACAATTCGATACTTTAGCAACTTCTGCTAGTTTTCTCTGCGACCAGTTTTTCTTTTTACGAATTTTTACTAAATCCGAAATAAACTGAATATAACGAGGGGCAAAAATTGATTTTGGACGAGTTTTTACATGTTTCATCACCAACATTTTGATAGCAATATGTATTGACCTCAAATTGATAGCATGATATAATCGTGTGTGTTATGAAACATTTTTTAATTTGTGCAGTAACAATATTTTTAACTTTAGCTATTGTGGGTTGCGGAAAGTCCGCTCAGGAAACGATTGTTCAGGAAACGATTGTAGAGAAAGAATATTACTATACTGATAATCCTAATCCGAGTAATACTGAAAATTCGCTAGGATACCTAAGATACAATGTTTTTGTCTCTGATAATACCGGCTTTGACAATTTAGATTTTTTATCCAGCAGTTATGAGATTTTAGACCATATAATTTCATCTCCTAATAATATAAACACTTCTCAATTCGTATACTACTACATATACACCAATAATAAATTGATTATCAACAGATCGACATTTAGGGCAAATGTAAATGCTATCACTATTTCTTATAGTATATTTATGAACAATTCTAACACTTATACGCCCATACGCACTGATGCTTACAAAGTAAACGGCACTTCTTTATCATATCCAGAATGTCCTCCATACATAGAGATTGATATGTCAAAATATGCTATGGTGAGCCTTTCCTTAACAAAATGAAACTTAATAATATACAGAAAAAAATCTTAACGAAACTAGATGAAACATTTCCTAAAAGCCTCTATTTATGGGATCTTCTTGATGCTATAAAAGAAAAACCAACACAGAAAATCTTTAACGACCTCGCGGATTTAGAAGTCGCTGAATATATAGAGTGTAAAGCTTGGCTCGGCAATATTTTTTCAGAGTTTCTTGTTGCCAAAGAGAATAATCCGGAATTTACAAGCGAGTATATTTCCAAGTATGGTGTTATTTACGATACCTGTAAAGATAAAAGAGATTTGGTGAAACCTGTTTACAGAAAAAAATAACAAGGTAGATTGGCGTGAACAAAAATATAAGCGGCTTGCTCTCTGTGTATCAATATGTTCAATCGCAGGAACAGTGATTAGTATAGTACAATTTTTTTCAGATGACTCATACGCTAAATTGTTGAAGTATATTGTTTCTTTTGCATTGGCTTCGATTTCACTAGGGATTATTTTTATTTTTCGAAAATAAATAATAAGGCATACAGAAATCCGGTATTTGCAGAGAGAAACTTCACTCCGACACTACTCTCCTATTGCATTTCACTGCAGAGCGGTTCGCGTAGGTACTAGTTACGCATGGTAATTGCTTGACATTTGTTCCTCCTATTTTTAGTGATTTTTTGAGAAACTTTTGATACTCTTTTTGAAATATATTGTTGGCTATATCCTGTTTTGCCATGCTTGGAATATGTCTCTTTCGAGCAAGTGATTTTTCTGTTGGTAACTTCATGTGTATTCCTTTATATCTATAATTTTTTATAAATATGAACGTCCTAATTGGACAGGTAAATACTAGCTTTTTATGTTAATGATAAGTAAAATAAACCTATTAAAGAAATGAGAGGAATAATTTTTTGTTTACTGAATTAAAAATAAATGATTTTAGGATATTAAAAGACAAAACTTTTCAGATTGGGAAGTATATTACTATGTTGGCTGGCTGGAATGCGACTGGTAAATCAACCGTTCTAGCATTATTAGCAAATTCTTCCGAATTAAAACCAGAAGATGGAAAAACATATAATAGCAAACAATTTCGAGCAGAATTTAGCGAGATTTTGAAAGGTAGCCAAACTTACGACAATTCACAAGTCAAAAAAAGACTAGAATTAATTTTTGACGATAATGGGGAGGAAATTAGCAAGACGTTTAGAACTACCTGGCAAGACAACAAGACTCGTTTTCGAGTCATTCCTCAAGGCAAAGATGTTACAGGAAAACCAACAGCCGCAAAATTTAATATCCCTGTTATTTATCTAGGGCTTTCCAGGTTGTATCCATTAGGAGAAACCGAAGATGCTCAACTACAAGAATGTGATCAAGCTTTCAAAAATGACCAAGATAGAATATGGTTCATTGATAACTACCAACAGATTCTATCAATTAGGGAAAACATTACAGAGATAACTAATATAGATTTTAAATCGACTAAGAAAAATACTTCTGGCGTAAGTTCTGATTGCTATGACTGGAAAACTAATTCCTCTGGACAAGACAATATTAGCCAAATACTCTTTGCGATTTTATCATTTAAAAATCTTAAGAAAGAAAAACCTGCGGATTTTAAAGGCGGTCTCTTAATAATTGATGAATTGGAAGCAACCTTACACCCGAAAGCACAAGAAAAAATTATTGATTTATTGATAAGAGAAGCTAAGGGTATTGGATTTCAAGTTGTTTTTACTACGCACAGCTTAACAATTATAGAAAGATTTTCTCAAAAAATAAAAAGTAATGACGGAAATATAGTGTCTTACTATTTCACAAAACCTAATGATTCTTTGGAAGTTCATCAGAATCTTCTTTTTGATGCAATAAAAGATGATTTATTAGATACAATATATTCCGCAAATAAACCTCGCAAAATTATTATTTATTCGGAAGACGAAGAGACTAGATGGTTTTTAAAAAATATACTTAAAGGGTATCTCAAAAACATACAGTTTTTAAAGACAACTCTTGGTTGCCAAGAATTGATAAATTTAATGAATGTAGAACCATCTTTTTCTAATTATTTGGTAGTCTTTGATGGTGACTTAAAACATAATGACATAAAACGGATTAAGAAGAACAAAGGCAATTACTTATTGCTACCTGTTCCTAATTCAGCAAAATATTCTCCGGAAAAAGTATTAAGAGAGTTCTTGCGTTCATCAAATGCAACAGATTATTTATCGGAACAACACAAAAGAATACCACAAGTTAATAAAAGATACTTTCAAGATTACGATGTCAAGTGTAATTCTGATAAAAGTGAACGCGAAGCATACAAAGAATGGTTTAATCTTCATAAATCACTCTTTAATCGGAGCAAAATTTTTGACTATTGGGAACAAAAGAATAAAGACCTTGTAAACGCATTTAGAACAAGCTTTGTACGTAAATTCAATCATATTGCAGAAAAACTAAATATCCCTAAAATATAGGTCTGTCCAGACTTATTTTTGATTGTTACAATGAATTGAGGGAATAAAGCCAATGAGAAAATTATATTCACCATTGAGATACCCCGGCGGAAAAGCAAAGGTTCTTAATTTCATGAAAGAACTGATTACCAAGAATAATTTTTCAGAAAAACCTGTTTATGTTGAGCCATATGCTGGCGGAGCAGCGGTAGCATTAGGATTGCTTATCGAAGAAGTTGTGTCTCAAATATATATAAATGATTTTGATTTAGCTATCTATTCTTTTTGGGAGTTTTGTATAAAGAATGACCACATGCGGTTTATAGAAAAAATACGAAAGGTCAATGTTTCTATCAAAGAATGGCATAAGCAATCCAAAATTTATGAGTTTGGCAAGGAAGGTTTTGACCTTGGATTTGCTACTTTTTTTCTTAATCGATGTAATCATTCTGGTATCATTAAGGGTGGTGTAATTGGGGGGCTTAAACAGAATAGTAATTATAAAATTGATTGTCGATTTAACAAAGAGGATTTAATTTCTCGTGTTGAGACAATATCAAAATACAAAGATAAAATTCATATATACCGTGAAGATACAAAAAATTTTCTTTGTCAAACAGATATGCAAAAAATTCTGCAAAATTGCCTTTTGTATTTAGATCCACCTTATTACAAGAAAGGCAAGCAGTTATATAAAAATTTTTATACACATAAAGACCATCAAGAAATTGCTGATATTATGAAAAGTTTAAATGGTAAGTGGGTTGTTAGTTATGATAACAGAACAGAAATTCAGAATTTATATAATGGATTTGAAAAAAAGGAATTTAATTTAACTTATTGTGCAGGTCCTATTGCTAAAGGGGCAGAAGTAATGTTCTTTTCTAAAGAACTCCGATTTATTCCAGAATTGCCAAATGTGGCTTAATACAATATATTTTTCGCCTAAAGAAAGTTAAATACTGAGTTTGAGGAGTATTTGTGACTACTTTAAATATTGAAATTCTTGCTAAGTATGATCAAATAAGGCCTTGGATAGATATTATTCAAACTATTATTTATTTTCTTGGATTCGTCTGGATTATAAATTGGCTACGGAACAGGCAATTTAATTTAAAAGTAGAAGAAATCAGACGAAATTTACAAGTGCGAGGAAAAATTGGATCATTATTAAATGAATATGTGTATGAACACCATAAAAATGGCAATAAAGATATAGCAGTTCTATTTGTATATTGGAAAAATTATCCTTGGCATCTGGAAAATGATGGATATAAGTTTCATATATATTGGCATGATTCTAACGGGATAACATTGCCAAGTGGATTTATATCAAATACTGGAATATATGTCGTGGAATATCCTTGGTTTTATAGTGAAAGTTTGTATGTTGATAAGAATGGAATGTGGTTTGTTGCGAAAAAAGGAAAGCAATATAAAGGATTTACTGAAACAACTGGAAAGTTTTGGATAATTTATGAGTTACCCTATAGCAATATTATAAATTTTGACTTTGAGCAAGACAAACCAATTATATATATCAGATATAAATACAACTCACATAAATTATATAGTAATGAAGTTAGGATAAGGAATTTGCAAGAAGAACTATGGCTAGCGCTTGATCTTGAAAATAGAAATTTTGTACAAAAATATCATTCCATTAAACATTTCTGGCTTATGTTTATCAGTATATTTAAAAGAAGAAAAGTACAGCAATGATTTCAAATTACAGAAAATAGAGCGTTTTTAGAGGGCAAAATAGCTTTTTCTAATCTATAATTTCCACAGATTCTCAAATATGGCAGGAAATATCAATATAATGGGTTATGACGGCGTTTTAAGTGGTCTTGGACTGGGTGTGCAAAGTATATAATTGCTAAATTTTTCATTTTTCCACAGAGCAGGTTCTATATCTTTACGGTACTCAAGACTTGTTTTAAGTTTGGCAAGAGCATCTGAAATAATTTTAGTTTGCATTTTTTAACCCTTTATATATTTTAAAGTTTTTATTAAATAAGCCTGTTTTTACAAACTCCTTGTTAATATATCGTAACCTTTTTGTAAGTATTTCAAAATTTTTAGGCCGTTTAATTTTTTATAATCTACAATGCTAAAATACCTTTAGAAAAATCAGAAACAAGAGGAAGCAAATTGTATCTGTTCAAAATAATTTTATTTTTATTGGTGCTGCTGGGCGTGAGCGTGGCGGCTCCGCAAATCCCGATTATCATGTATCACCATATCCGCCAGCCGCAGCCGTCGGACTCGGCCGTCCTGCGCGATTTGTCCTGCGCGCCGGAAACTTTTACGCGGCATGTGGAGGCTTTTCAGCAGGCTGGCTATCAGACAATTACGTTTGAGGATATTGTGCGTGGGCAGATTCCGGCCAGGCCGGTGATGCTGACTATAGATGACGGCTATCAGGACGCCTATGTCGCTTACGCTATTTTGCGGCAGCGCAATCAGAAAGCGGTGTTTTTTGTTACCACGCGCTATCTGGGCGACGGCCGGCATTTGACTCCTGTGCAGTTACGGGAAATGGCGCGCGGTGGTATGGAAATCGGCTCGCACAGCATCTCGCATGCTGATCTGTCCGCGTTGTCTCTGGCGAATTGCAAAAAAGAAATCGCGGAGAGCAAAAAGTTTTTGGAAGATTTACTGGGCAAAAAAATAATTTCTTTTTGTTATCCTTCCGGACGGGTCAATGCCGATGTGCGCCGGCTGGTCAAGAACAGCGGCTACTTGTACGCGCGGACGACCAGACCCGGTCTGGGCAATCTCGACACCGAGCCTCACACTTTGCGTGTCTTTAGAGTGCACGACAATACGCAGGCCGCGGAACTTTTGCGGCAGATTGAGGCCGGTAAATAGACTTGACAATTTCCCACATTTCCTATATCATACTATTCAGATATGATAAATATAATAAAAAAGGAGTAAAAATATGGCGGACAAGAAAAAGAAATTATCAATAATTGTATTTAGCGGAGATTATGATAAGGCTTTTGCCGCGTTCACGATAGCCTCCGGCGCGGCGGCTCTGGATTATGAAGTGAATTTGTTTTTCACATTTTTCGGCCTGGATATTATTAAGAAAAAACGCGGCCGGCATTTTTTGGGCAAAGGTTTCCGCTCCCGATTTTTCAATTTCCTGCTGGGCGGCCGTAGCAATTTGCCGCTCTCCCGTCTGAATTTTGCCGGTTTGAGTCCGCTCCTGCTCGGCAATCTGGCCAAAAAACGCAATGTGGCCGGAGTTGATGAATTGATCGACGCGTCCCTAAAACTGGGCGTGAATTTTTACGCCTGCGAAACGGCCGGAGTGATTCTCGCTCTGCAAAAAGACGATTTTATCCCCGAGGTCAAAAAAGTGATCGGCATCGGCTCGTTTTTGGAATTGCAGGAGGGCGGCACAACGCTGTTTATCTAAATGAGTGTTGAGCAGCTGGATATTACCAAAGAGCATTGCCCGATGACTTTCGTAAAAACGAAATTCGCGTTGAGCAAATTGGCTGACGGCGACACTCTCGAAGTCCTGCTCACTGCCGGCGAGCCGCTGGACAATGTGCCGCGGTCGGCGCGCGAGCAGGGTTTTCAGGTTTTGAGCATCAAACAAATCGACGCGGAAGTGCATAAAGTAATTATAAAGAAGTAATAATTTAAAAAAAGTGAAACGTTTTCAAAGAAGTTGCGATATATAAAAGACATTGGTTATCGAGCAGACCTCTGCAGATAAAATAAAAAAAGCAGAGGTATGCGTTATGTTACAAAAAGTTATTGCAGATGCGGTTATTGCTTTGCGGGAAAAAACCGAGTTGAAAAATCCCGCGGCGGAAATTTCCGTGCCGGATATTCTGGCCGAAAACGCCAGTCTGGAAAGTAAACTGGACTTTTTGCGCGGACAATTGGCCGGCAATGAAGCCGAGGAGATTACAGTATTTGGGCATATTCGCCAACTTTACGCCGACTACACGGCGCAGGGCAAACAGTTGGATTTTCTCATCGAATACGAAAAATGGTTTGACGCGCGTTTTGGCAACACGCATACCAAGGGTAATTTGACGGCGGATTTTTCCCATAAATCATTTGAGAGCCTGCTTGCGCTGATCCATAAAGCCTTAAAAGCTGATGAGGAAAATTATATAGTGTTGCCGGTGGGACAAGGCACTTCCGGCGCGCTGGAGCGCCTGCACAAAATACTCGGCATTGACATTGCGCCCGCCGCTCTGGAGCGTCTGTCCGGAGCGCAGCGGACGCGCCTGCTGGAATTAAGAGATCAGCTCAAAAGATTTGCGGAGCAAAAAAATCGCTGGGCAGAACAGTACAAAAAGACCAAAGATAAATGGCTGCTGGCCGAGATCGACGCGCTGGACGAAGGCCTTGCCGCCGTCCACAAACTGATCGATGAATGGATCAGAGAATTTATTCCGGCCTCCAACCGGCCGGTGATTTTGATCACCGGACAGGAACATCACGGCAACACTCTGCCCTATGACGGCACGTTGGCGGATAAAATTATTGTGCCGTTTAAACCCGGCACAGTGGATATTGACTTGGCGGCTTATGAAAAACTTTTGCAGGATTTGCGGACGCAGGGGCGGAAAATCATCGTATCTTTTTCCGCGGCGTCCAATGTGACGGGGCAGAAGACGGATATTATTGCTACGGCGACACTGGCCAAAAAATACGGCGCGCTGACGATTTACGATCACGCCGCGTCGCTGGCCTATGAGCCGATAGATTTGAGTCCGCGCACGGTTGACGGACGGCCGCTGATCGACGCGGTGGTGGCTTCGCCGCACAAACTGCCCGGCGGACCGGGCAGCACCGGATTGCTGGTGTTCAACAAAGCTATTTATCCGGCGCAGCTGCAGCCCACCAACAAAGCCGGCGGCACAGTTTGGCATGTCTCGCTCTGGGACGTGGAGTATTCGCGCGATATTCTGGAACGCGAGCTGTCCGGCACGCCCAACGGTATCGGAGTTTTGCGGCTGGGGCTGGCTATAGACCTGTCCTACAATATTATCGGTTTTGAAAATATTCAAGAAATTGAACGCGCCTTGTCCAAACCGCTGTTTAATTATTTGCGCGGCGAGCCAAATATTATTCTCTACGGCGATCAGGAATTGGAAAAACGAGTGCCGATTTTTTCTTTTAATATTAAGCATGGTGATGGCCTGCTGCACCCCAATTTTGTGGCCAGAGTATTGAGCGATCTTTTTGGCATTCAGACGCGGCCGGGCTGCTCCTGCGCCGGCGAGTACGGACATTATCTTTTGCAGATCAGCCAGGAAGCTTCTCGCATTATGTTAGAAAAAGTGCGCGAGGGTATTTTTGCCGGCAAACCGGGCTGGGTGCGCCTCAATCCGCATTGGCTGTTCACGCCGGAGCAGGTGAGTTATATGACCGAGGCCATAAAATTGATTTCCTTACACGGCCACAAACTCCTCTCTTTGTATGAGCTGGACATTGACGGCCACTATCAATTTAAAGACGCTTTTAAAGACGCGGCGTATTTTGATGTAAATGTGGCCGACGCGGAAAATGTCGGCGTGGCGCAGGCCGCGCGAGTTTTTCAGCGCCGGCAATTATGGGACGCGCAGGTCAGGCCGGCCGGCAGTAAATACGCCTACCGCCGCGCGCTGCTAGACCAGCTGGAAAACGCCGAGATTTTTCTCAACGCTTTGCCGGACAACACAGGCCGGTTGCGGACTTTGACGCTGGAGGAGCACGGCGCGCCGCTGCCTCTGCTGTATGAAAGCCTGACGCCTAAATTTCAGGAAAAACTGGATACGCTGGATAGACAAAAATTTGACGCGCCGCCAGCCGAGGGAATCGCGGCTGGTTATTGAATAATGCCGTCTTTCAATTCCAAAGTCTGATTGCCTATTTTGGCCAGGTCTGGATTGTGCGTTACCAGGATAATTGTCAGATTTTGTTTTTGATTTAATTCCAGCAGCAGATTTTTAATTTCTTCCGAACGCTTGCTGTCCAGATTGCCAGTCGGCTCGTCGGCGATGAGCACGGACGGATTATTGATCAGCGCCCGGGCTATGGCTGTCCTCTGCATCTCGCCGCCGGACAACTGGCCGGGCAGATGATTGGCTCTTTTGTCCAAACCCAGCATTTGCAGGACTTCAGTCAGCCTGGCGGAGTTGGCGCGCAGTCCGGGCTGAAACACGGCCGGCAGCAAAATATTTTCTTTGACGGTCAGCGTAGGCAGGAGGAAAAATTTTTGGAACACGTAGCCGAAAATTTTCCGGCGGACGATGGTCAGCGCGGATTCGGACAGATGCACTTTGTCTTCAAAAACAGTTTGGCCGTCGATGACCAAAGAGCCGGAAGTCGGATTGTCGAGACAGCCAAGCACATTGACCAGCGTGGTCTTGCCGGAGCCGGACGCGCCGGTAACCGCGATTATTGCACCGCGTTCGACAGTGAAATTAGCTTTGTGCAAAGCCTGGATTTTCTCCGTGCCGCGCGTGTAGATTTTGGTCAGGTTTTTTGCTTCGATAAAGGCCATTATTCTGCTCCTTATACTTATTCTGCGCTCCTGATGCTGTCCAGCGGACGAATAGACGCCGCGCGCAGGGACGGATACACGCCGCCGATGACGCCGACCAAAGTTATGGAAACAAAAGCAAAAATTATCGTCGGCCAGCCGATAATAATCAGGCTGCCGTTCGGCGCGAAGGGCAGGAGATAGCGGACGACCATTTCCGAAAAGCCGGAAAATAAATAAGCAAAAATAATTCCGGCCAGACTGCCCAGCGCGCAGAGCAGGGTGGTCTCGATCAGGATCATCTGAAACACATCACGGGGCAGCGCGCCGATGCTTTTTAAAATACCGATTTCCTGAAAACGTTCAAACACAGACATCAAGACAGTATTGAGCACGCCAAACATGGCAATTAAAAAAGCAATAAAAGCGATGGACAGGACGATAATTTTAGCGCTGGCCACCAGACTCAAGATAGTGTTTTTGACCTGCGCCATAGACACGACCTGCACATCGGGCAGAGTGTACAGGTCTTCCTCAAAGATGTTTTGGTCGGCATCCTGTTTCAGGCGCAGACCCAGCATAGTCAGCAGGCCTTCTTTGCGGAAAATTTGCTGCGCGGACTTGAGCGGCAGAAAAATCATGCCGTCGTCCTGCGTGCCGGTGCGTTTCAGAACGCCGGTTACTTTAAATTCCTGGTCGCTGCCAGGCAGAAGCATCACATCGCCGGCCTCGCGCTGCTCCAGCTCCGCGGCCTCATAGCCCAGCACTATTTCCGCCGCGCTGTCCGCGCCAAACCATTCGCCTTGATTGAATTGCAGGTAAGGCTTCATCTCCGGATAAGTCTGCGGGTCTATGCCCAGATAAACGATTGTGCCGCCGCTCTCGCCTTTGTTGGGGTCAAACTCCGCGTGCATCAGCATATCCGTGGCCGAAGCCACTTCCGCGCGGCCGGCCACGTCCCGGACTAACGCTTCCGGCATGTAACGCAGGCCGGTGCCGCCTTTGAGCATCAGCGTAGCCGCTTCGTAAGGACAACCTTTGGCGGTCAGGACGATTTGAAAACCCATGCCTTCGATATTTTCATTGAGCGACTGCTCATAGCCTTTGTTGAAACCGAGCAGTGTAACCAGCACCCAGGTGGATAACATGATGCCGGCAATCGTAAACAGCGTGCGCGTTTTGCGGCGCAGCAGATTTTTGTAAGCGACTTGAAAAATATTCATGGTAATTCCTTCCCCTCTTTGTTAAAAACAAAAATATCCATTAAGATTAAATTTTTTTTCACCGCGCGCAAAGTCGCCAGAAAATCCGCCGCGTCTTCCGGACTGGGATTTTGGATCGCCTGCACTCCGGCGCTGCCGCCGGAGCCGGTCTGCACAGCGTAACTCAAAAAATCCTGAAGCGACAATCCGGCGAACTGGCCGGCAAATTCCGCAGAGCGCAGTTCGGCGGCCTTACGGGAAGTGAGCTTTTGATAATAAAAATGTTTAATGACGCCTCGCGTGTCGTAAGCCAAAAACACCTGCAAGCCGCCGTACTTGCCTTTTTGATTGATACCGTGCACATAGCCGATAATTTTTTCGCCCTGATACAGTGTGTATAGTGTGTACGGAACATCGATAGTTTCGTACAGACCGGAAAATTTATCGCCCAGCCGCTCCTCCACTGCGCGCAGAGTTTTTTCGCCGCCCAGTTTGGTCAGGGACAAATACTCCGTTTTGTAAGTGATACGGGGAGACAGCGAGGTGTAATAAGTACCGATGCGCAAAATATCGCGGTCTGGATCATTGAGGTCGCAGCCGACCGCCGCCAGACCGAAACCAATTAGCAAAAACAAAATTAAAAACCCAAATATTTTACGCATCGTCTGCTCCTTACAGGTTTCAAAAATAATTATAAGCCTGCGCTGCTATTTTGTATTCATTTACAGCAGTTTCCAATTCGTACATCAAGCGGCCGGTCAACTCCGGCGTGAAACGATACGCCGCGCCAGCGCCCAGAAAATAACTTTCCGTAAGATTTAGTTTAGTGTACACATACTGGCCTTCCAGTTTGAGCCGGTTTTCCTCCAGCAAATTGATGCCCAGCCGGTAAAATCCGGCCAGCGCCGGCCGGTCAGCCCGAGAGCCGCTGTTGAGCTCCAGCTTGTGCTCGAGATTGTCGATATTGTACGCGGCGTCCAGCGCGGCGGACTGTATTTTTTCTAATTTCAAATCCATGCCGTCCATAGTGTCCGCTGTCTGTCCGGCCAGGACGGACAAACCTATAGTGTAATTATCATAATTCAATACTCCGCGCGACATTCTGCCGGTGAATAGCCAGTTGCCGTCCGCGCGCAGCGGCATACCCGACCCGGTGGTCAATCCGGCCTGCCAGCCACCACCGGCCGTATCCCTGCTCCAGCCGACGCCCCAGTCGCGGTCTAATCCGAAGCCGTACATCGGCAGGGGCTGGAGCAAATCGCCATGCGTGTCCCAGTAGCTGGCCAGACCAAAAGCGGCGCGGTTGTGTCCCAGCCAGATATCGCCGTAAGGAGTTTTGTTTTTCCAGTAAGCGTTGTAGATTTGCAGTTTGGCCGCCGCTTCGTCCGCGTTGTAAGCCGCGCGCGCTTGCAGCGCCGCCGCGCCGGTGTCGCCCTGCGCGCCGGAAAATTTTTGCAGATAATCAAAACCGACCGAGTTTAACTGCATGGCGTCATGCGCGTGGCCGGAGCGGTACACGGCTTTGTCCTCGCTAGAAGAATAACCGGCCACGCCTTGAATTTCCGTATAAAACAAACTGCTGGCGGCAGCGGCCAGACCGGACAAAATTATGAATAACAGCCAAACAGCGCGCATGGTTTAACTCACACCTTTAATAAAACCGCGCCGCTGTATATTTCCCGGCCGTCTTCCTGAAAAGACAAAACGATTTCCCACTCGCCGCGCATCACCAAATCGACCGGAAATAAATAATCTTTTTTCTTATTGGTCTGCACCGGCTTGGGCGGCGTGGTGTGATTGCCGCGCATCGCGGGCATATCCGAGCTGGCCAGTATGGTGAGGTCTGTAACTTTATTGTCGGTCGCGCTGATTGCGGCGTCAAAGACATTGATTTTCAAAACCGTAGTGCCCAGACGCGGCTTTTTGGGGAACGCGTATTGAAAAGAATAGCGCTCGTTGATTTTTATTTTTTGTCCGGCTGACAAAACTTGCCGCTCCGGCGCGGCGGCCTTGTCCTGATGCGCGGCATAGCCCCAGATGCTCAAACCTAAAACTAAAAACAGCACACTCAAGCCCAACCAATGTTTTTGCATAAAATCCTCCTATATTTTTTAGTATACCCCCATAGGGTATACCAGAAAAAAAGATTTGTCAAGTGCCCCCTGGGGGTATATAATAAATTTATGGTTAAGCAGCATTCCTGCCACCCCAGCCACTCTGGACAGATCGCGCGTCTCAACCGGATCAGCGGTCAGTTGGACGGCGTGAAAAAAATGATCGTGGAGAGACGCTATTGTCCGGAAATCCTGATCCAGCTCAAAGCCGTACGCTCGGCGCTGCGCTCGGTCGAAAGCAATATTTTAAAAAGTCATCTGGAATCCTGCGTGGCCGAGTCTTTTGCCGACCGGAAAGAACGCGCCCAGAAAATCGACGAGATTAAAATTTTGCTGGATAAATTTCAATGCTGAAAACCGCTCAAGGTGTGCCGGTGCTGGTGCGCAAAAATCGTCGAGCCAGACGCATCAAACTCTATGTTACCGGACAGCGCGAAGTAAAACTTACTCTGCCGTGGTACGCGCCGTTGTCCGCTGGCGCGGCCGTGGTCAAAGAAAAAGAAGCCTGGATCGAAAAAACTCTGGCCAAATTACCGCCGTACATTACCCGCGCCAAAGCGGAAATAGAGCATTACAAGACTGCCGCCTTTGACCGGCTCTCCGCGCTGGCCGAAGAATACGCGGTCAAATACGGAGTAACTTTTCGGAATATTCGCATCGGCGATCAGACCACCCGTTGGGGCAGTTGTTCCCGCAGCGGGACGCTGAGCTTTAACTGGCGGCTGGCCTTGATGCCGGAAAATATCCGCCGCTATATAGTCATTCATGAGCTTTGCCACTTAAAAGAAATGAATCACTCGCCGCGTTTCTGGAGTCTCGTCGCGGAACGCTGCCCGGAGCACAGCGAATGCCGGAAGTGGTTGAGAAAAAATCGGGACAAGCTAATTTAAAGAACAAAGGCTGTCGTTCAGACAGCCCTTGTTTTTCCTGAAGGGGTTTTTGACCCCGTTGAAAACGCCGCTTTTTTTTAGAGAGCGTGCGAGTAAGAAACCAGAGTGGTCGTCGCGTCGAGCAAATACCCGTTGGTGGCGTTGAAAATCCTGCTGTTGAAAGCGCCGAATAGCAGCGTGCCGCCGCTAAAAAAATCCGGCGTCCACTGCACATTGCCGCCGATTTGCGTGAAATCAAAACCTTCATTCCAGCCGTCGCCTGGGGTTAAGTTGACGTCATTCCAGGCCGCCCGATAACCTTTAGTATGCGTGCCATAGCCCTGTAATTCCACGGCCGGATTTAATTTGTAAGCCGCGGCCAATCCCCAGGTGCTGTTGGGCAGAGTTTTGGTGTTTTCCCACTCGCTGGAAGGATTGTGGTTAGCGTAACCAACGCCATTGCCTTTGTCATAATCTATCTCGCGTCCGTAATTAGTGCCGTCCGTCGCTTTGTAACTGACCGCCGCCTGCAGAGCGTCATTCACCTGATAAATATAACCGAGCGCTGTTTCCGCCGGCACGTTTTCATTGAAATTACCTTCTTGAATAACTTTGCCCTCGCCGTCCAGATTGGTAAAGTTATCGTTTCTTGCCGAAGCAAATTTATGCGACACGGAAATTTTCTGTCCCGGTAGCACATCATAAACAGCGCCAAGAGCCAGGGTTAAATAAGTGTCTGATTTTAGCCGGCTGTCAAACGCAGCGCCTGCACTTTCACCAGCCTTTTTAGCCGCTTGATTAGTGTGATTTCTCTTGTAAGTATTGGCCGCTAATTCCGCGCCGACGCTCAAGCCATTGCCTAGATCTTTACCATAAGCGCCGGAAATACTCTCCACCGCCTCGACAAAAGAGAACGCATATTTTTGTCCATTGGATAGACCATATGCTGCAGCATTATCTCCAGCCTTAATGTCTACAGACCAAAAAATATTGCCAATATTATTGTAACGGACAGAATACCAATCGCTGTTACTGATACTGCCGGTATAGGACAGAAATTTAGTCGCCGCGCCGAAATCGGACGGGGCTAAATCTTTGCCTTTGGCAATATCATTGCCGTAATTGTTAAGACTAAATGGGTCTTTATTAACCTCGCTCTGCTTCACCGCATTGGTCAGCAAAGTGCCGCCCGCGACCGAAACTTTTTTGTTGGCCGCGATGACCGCCGGGTTACCGCCCAGGGCTGGATTGTTTCGCGCGTTCACGTCATTGGTATCGAGCACACCGGCCAAGCCGATAGACGCCAACGCTCCTGTCAGGAGAATTGCTTTTTGCAGTTTCATATTTTTACCTTTCTTGGAAATGCTTTCAGCGCGTCTGGTAAGACATTCTTGTTTTTGATAGTTTTTGCAGGGAGTGTCCCTTATTGTAGATAACAGATAACGAACTTTTTAATTTTCCAGATACACCTCCTTTGGCAGCGGCTTCACGCCGTAGGCTAATGCGAACCTTAACCGCCGGACATTCTGACGGCCATTTCGAGAACCTCAATGACCGTCAGACGACGCGAAACCACTGAGGTTTCCGTTTAGGCTGCCGGCGGTTCTTCCTGAAATAACCACGTGGACAGATAACGCTCGCCGGTATCGGGCAGCACCACAACTATAGTTTTGCCGGCGGATTCCGGCCGCTTGGCCACTTCCAGAGCCGCCCAGAGCGCCGCGCCGCTGGAGATGCCGACCAAGATGCCTTCTTTTTTGGCCAGGGCTCTGGCCGCCGCTCCGCCGTCCGTG
The DNA here is from genome assembly GCA_003864455.1 of Candidatus Termititenax aidoneus. Classification (GTDB taxonomy): domain Bacteria; phylum Margulisbacteria; class Termititenacia; order Termititenacales; family Termititenacaceae; genus Termititenax; species Termititenax aidoneus. Next base: position 95,055 of record BGZN01000002.1, read on the forward strand.
TGTTTGACCTGAATAATCTCATCGATGATTTGCGGATTGAAAACCTGCGGCACAAAACCGGCGCCGATGCCCTGTATTTTGTGCGGTCCGGGTTTGCCGCCGGAAAGCACCGGCGAGTCTACCGGCTCTACAGCGATAGCCTGGAGCGAGAGTTTGCGTTTTTTGATGACTTCGGCCGAGCCGGTAATCGTGCCGCCAGTGCCCACGCCGCTGACGATGATGTCCACCGCGCCGTCCGTGTCATTCCAGATTTCCTCCGCGGTGGTCTGGCGGTGTATTTCCGGATTGGCCGGATTGTTAAACTGCTGGGGAATAAAACTGTTCGGAATAGTTTCGCGCAGTTCATTGGCTTTTTCGATAGCGCCTTTCATGCCTTTGGCGCCTTCGGTGAGCACCAGCTCCGCGCCGAAAATTTTCAAAAGCTGGCGGCGCTCCAGACTCATCGTGTCCGGCATCGTGAGAATGAGTTTGTAGCCTTTGGCCGCGGCCACGAAAGCCAGCGCGATGCCGGTATTGCCGCTGGTCGGCTCGATAATCGTGGTGTCTTTTTGAATCTGGCCTTTTTTCTCCGCGTCCTCGATCAACGCCAGACCGATGCGGTCTTTGACGCTGGACAGCGGATTAAAAGATTCCAGTTTGACCAGCACGGTGGCCTTTAGCCCTTCGGTTAAGCGGTTCAATTTGACCAGCGGAGTATTGCCGATAGTCTGGGTGATGCTCTCGTATATTTTTGTCATTTTTTTGCTCCTTTATAATTTTTTTTAAATCTTGGCCAGCGCCTGCTCGATATCGGCAATGATGTCATCGATATGCTCGATGCCGATCGACAGGCGGACAAAATCCGGTGTAACGCCCGTGGCGATCTGTTCCTCCGCCGAGAGTTGCTGGTGGGTCGTGCTGGCCGGGTGAATAGCCAGAGATTTGGCGTCGCCGACATTGGCCAGATTGGAAAACAATTTGAGATTGTCGATAAATTTCTCTCCGGCCGCCGCTCCGCCTTTGAGACCAAAACCTAAAATCGCCCCGGCGCCTTTGGGCAGATATTTTTGCGCTTTTTTATATTCCGGACTGGACGGCAGACCCGGATAATTGACCCAGGCGACTTTGGGGTGTTTTTCCAGATACTGCGCCGCGGCCAGCGCGTTTTCCGCGTGGCGGACGATGCGCAGATGCAGAGTTTCCAGACCCTGTATAAATAGAAAAGAATTGAACGGCGAGATGGCCGGACCGATGTCGCGCAGGACAGTCGTGCGCACTTTCAAAATATAGGCCAGATTGCCGAGCGCCTCCACGAAATTGAGGCCGTGATAACTGGGGTCGGGATCGGCGATCAGCGGAAATTTGCTTTGGCCTTTTTCTTTGACCGCCCAGTTGAATTTGCCGGCGTCCACTATCGCGCCGCCCAGACTAGTGCCGTGGCCGCCGATGAATTTGGTGGCGGAGTAGACCACGATGTCCACGCCGTGCTGTATGGGTTTGAGCAGATACGGCGAAACCGTGTTGTCCAGAATGACCGGCAGATTGTGCTGATGCGCGATTTTGGTCAGTTCGTCCAGGTCGGTTACATTATTTTTCGGATTGCCGATGCTCTCGGCGTAGACGGCTTTGGTTTTGTCCGTGATAGCGGCCTCGATATTTTTGGGGTCGCTGGAGTCGACGAATTTGACCGTGATGCCGAGTTTGCGCAGGGTGTGGTGGAATAAATTGTAAGTGCCGCCGTAAAGATTGTCGAAAGAAATTAGCTCATCGCCGGCCTGCGCCAGGGTGAGTATAGCCAGCGTGATAGCGGATTGGCCGGAAGCCAGAGCCAGCGCGCCGACACCGCCGTCCAGCTCGGCCAGCCTTTTTTCAAAAACGTCGGAAGTGGGATTCATCAGGCGTCCGTAAATATTGCCAAATTTCCGCAGGCCAAAAAGGTCAGCCGCGTCTTTGGCGTCCTCGAAAACGTAAGATGTAGTCTGATAAATAGGCACTGCCCGGGCATGCGTGGCCGGGTCAACCACCTGTCCGCCGTGCAATAATATTGTTTCGTCTTTATAAGTCATGATTTCCTCCTAGATTGTTTTTTTTAAACTCATCTTTTTTGATAACGCTACATTAAAACACTTTTTTATCCGGCCTTCACCTCCTTATTATTTTTTTGCATCTCGACTGCGCTCGATGCTTGCTCGACTACGCGCAACGTTTGCTAAAATTTCATGCCTCATATCTTTTAGCCAAATACAGCAAAAATCCCGCCAGTGTCGTAGGATAAAAGAACAGCGAGAATAAACTTTCCATTAACATTTCACCCCTTAAATTTTAGAACAGGAATTTATATAATTCCTATCGATAAAGTATAGATTACAGCATGTCTGAAATTTTGTCAAGGGGGTATTTGTGCAATTCCTACTCTCTTGGTATAATTTAAAAATGCAGGTTTCTTACAAGTGCGATTACGCTTTAAAAGTTTTGCTGGAGTTGGCTTTGCGCCGCGCGGGCGGCGTCATTTCCTCGCAGGAGCTGTCCAAAAAACTGGACATACCGCTGAAGTTTTTGGAGCAGGTGCTGGCGGATTTACGCAAGGGCGGTTTTGTGGAAAGCCGCCGCGGTAATATGGGTGGCTACGCTCTGGTCGGCCAGCCGGCAAAAATCATGCTGGGCAAAGTGCTGCGGCATATCGACGGACCTGTAGAGCCAATCGACTGTTTGAACAGCGGTTACAAAAATTGCCGCGATCTGGAGAGCTGCGCTTACAAACCGGTCTGGGCTAGAGTGAACAAAGCTATCACGGATATTATCGACAATGTCTCGCTGGAGGACATCGCCCACAGTGTGCTCACGGCCAGAGAAGCGTTGAATTATTCAATATGATTGTGCCGCCTGTGCCTCTGGGCACGGTCTGGATTATTGGATTTGGTCAAATGGCTTTCGTTGTTTAAGGCGTTACCGGCTCTAGCTGCGGGTTGAGCATTTCTTCCCGCTGTTCAGCAGTCTTGACGAGGTTCTCGATAAAAGTCTTGAGTTCCGGGCTGGCAGTTTTTTCAGCCAGCCGCTTTAATTCTTCCGGTTGCGCGCTGGCTAACTTTCTGGCCAGCACACGCTTGACCAGCTCTATCTCCGGCTTGGACAGATCGTTCCTTTCCAGGACGGCGTCAATATTGCCGCTGGAGAGCATTTCCTTGATTTCGTCCAGCCGCTTGGTCTGCTCGGCCACAATATCGTCCAAAATAGCGTACTTGTTTTTAACAGTTTCAAAGCTTGTTTCTAAATGTCCTGTTTCGCGCTCCAATCTGGCTATGAGCTTGTCCCAATTTTTCTCATCTTCATACTCATACTCTTCTCCATAACCGAGACTTTTAAGGAGAGTAATTATTTTTCCTCTCAATTCGGAGCTTGTCTCGTTTTTATCGTCGAGCGCCGTGTAATATTCTTCTTTCAACTGATAATATTCAGCAATAGTTATTTCCGCTTCCCAGAGCTTGACCGAAAGCGGCTTGATCATTTCCTCAAGGTATTTTACGGATTCCTCAAAATTTATTTTTTGCGTTTCCTGTATTTTGCGCAGCTCAATTATCAGACTGACAACCAGCGTGAGAGTTTCCTTGGGCTGGTTGACAATGATGCTGTTTAAAATGCTTTCCATAAATTGATACGGGACATTTGCGGAAAGGATGGAGAGAATCTGGACGGCCGCTCTCTGTTCCACGCCGGTCTGCTCGAGAGTTTGGAGAATCTCGGCGCTCTGGCTAGGTGTATTTGGCGGAACATTTGACAGGACACTTGACGGAACATTTGGCAGAATAGCCGGCGGAGCGTTCAGGATATTGGCGGAGACGCTTTCCAACTCGACCGAATTTTTTTCGGTAAATTGAGAAAGCAAAGTCAGCAATTTTTCAGCGCACTTTAGAATATGCTGGCGCGTTTCGGGATTTGACGCGGTCTCCGGCAGCCGCGCAAGAGCAAATAATCTGGCGGCAAACTGGAGATTTTCCAGCGCGGCGATTTTCGCGCGGGCGGCGGTAATTTTGTTTTGGGCTTTTCTGGTCTGATCATTGGCGGCGATAGCGTCTTCCAGTTCTTTTTTGGCGGCCTCAAGATTGTCCGCGATTTTTTGGTCCAGCGCTTCCGTATCCGTATCCGCCTGTCCCTCGCGTAAAAGCTGGAAAAGCTTTTCCTGATTAAGCGGCGAGGCGGCGGTGAGCGAATCCGAGGCATTTCCTACAATGCCCCCCTCAGTAGGAATTGGGGAATCGCCTAATGCGGCGGCGCGCAAATCCTTGTCGGTGTTTTGGGCGGAATGAGCAGTAATTATTTTTTCTAAAATATTATTTGTGGCAGTAACTAGTTTACCGGCAGCGTCAGCCGCATTTTGCCATGCACTACCCATACTGGCAAAAACTCGCTGATTTCTTATTGCTGCTTGATTTGCCTTTTTAATACTGGGAGCAAGAATTTCCGCCTCTTTTTCGGATAAATTTTCGGTATTGCGAGTGAAATTACTTTGTATTTGTGCATGATCATCTGGAGAGGTGTGGAATAGTTTATTAAAGGTTTCAATTGCCTGCCGGACAGTTTCTTCACTTGCATTAGGATCTGAATAAACATCATAAAGATCCTGTATTGCCTTTATTTGAGCATCGGTAAGAGGCAAGTTAAAACCTTTACTTGCAAGTAATTTTTGTATGTCCCTCTGAAGTCCAAAAAAAGGATTATTCGGCGATAGATTTGGTGATAGTAAAAAATCTAAAAGTTCTATACCATAATGTTGCGTTTCGCGGTGGGCAATAGCCTCTCTTCCTATTATTGAGGAGTATTTTCTTATCACGTTAAACATGTTTTCTGGTAGTATTGGGTTCGATGTGATTTCACCTATCAGTTGACTTCCAACGCTATCATCATAATAGAATGTATTCATCAACAGGAATGTTGTTCGGGTTAAAGTTGGGTCTTTTAGAATAGTCTGTAAGTTTTCACAGAGATTTTTTATCTTATATGGATCTCCATTGGTTGCGTGTTCTAATACCCATTTTTCAAACTCATTTCTATTATTAAAACCTAAATCTTCAATCTGCTGATCGGTAAAGTTTTGTAGTAAATGTTTAGTGTTAATACTGCCATTCAAACCAATTTCTTCACTGCTCCCCTGCGCCCCCTCATTCTTGCCGGATTGAGAGGCGGCGGATTTAAAAAATTCTTCTACGTTATTCGTATTTTCAAGAGAGGCTGAAAAAGCATATTTATGTGCGTCAATAAAATTATTTACTCTTTTATCATCATTCCATTTATTTGATAAAAAATCTCTCAAACCGGCCTCGTCTTCATCATCAAGATACATTTGAATATCATTTATTTCACTTGGTTGAAACCCAGACAATAAAGCCGGATCAAGGGTAACGCTGCAAAATAAAAATCTCATTTTTCTAGACCTCCATATCCAGAGACATACCCATATCTAGTTAAAATATACCTATTGGCATAATAAATATCGGCAGGGGGAAATGGATAAATGTATTGATTTTTTGTGTTCTTTTTTCTTTTCTCTATGTCTCCGACGGGGCAATTTCTTTGCCAGCCAGTGTTTTACGGCAGAATAAATATCTTTGCCTCTGTGCGTGGTGGCTTCTCACTTAACGTCGGCTACTTTGTAGCCTTGTTAAGTTCGAACCAGACGCACGCCGGCAAAATATTTATTCTGCCGGTCAAGGGCACACGCGCAGTAGCAAAAGCGCTTTTGTTCTTGTCTGTTATAAGGTCTTGACGCACCTGCTCAAAGACAGCAGCCGCTGCGCGGCCAAGCGCCTGCGGCGAATACGGCCGGAATTAGTCTTGCGGTCTAGTGTTGGCTGGCAGTATGGCCAACTCGACAAAGCAAGCGGCGGCGCAGAAACATGAACACATTGGGGGTGTGGGGCGCATAGCCCCACGGAAGCCCTTTCTTTCGGCCATTTCTTTGGGCTAGCAAAGAAATGGCCACGTGCCGTAGGCATCAAAAAAAGTGAGACATTAAACAAAAAATTTCGATGTATTGATATAGGCTGTTGGATTTTGGTAGAATAAAGATAATTAAAAAATAAGAAAGAGGTGCATCATGAGCGATGTTTCGATGTTGGATTTAAAGGCGTACAGTTCTTATTTTGCTAATGGCAATGGAACTATAGCAGGAAAATATGGCAGGGTTTTAACCGCTACCGATAATGAACATTATGAAAGAATTGCTGGATTAAGCAAAGACACAACAAGAGTTGATACTCCATTAGAAATATCTTTGCTCTCTTATGCTGCAGGCGTGGTTGATGTCCGTCCTATAGAAGCGGACGCTATATTGCCGGCGAATAATCCGCGCGCGGCTGGTTTGAAACTCGGCTCGGCGGTCTTGAAAGAATTGACCGAGATTAGATTTCTCGACCCGTCCAACACCGCCGCTGTCGGCCGCTACGAGGGCATGTTGCGCTTTATCTCTGAACGCAACGGCGTGTCCAGAGCGGAGATAGACGCTTATTACCGGCAGGGCATCGGCGCGCTCATCGCCGCGGAAGTCGACGCGCAGTTTAATAAGATTAGTTTTTTAATAGATAGAACAAAAACTGTAGGCAGTTCGTATGGAGCAGTATTGACACGCAATACTCAAAATCAATATATTTTAAGTTACGAGGGATATTTTAATGGAGCAATATCTACTAAAACACTCTCCGGTGCTTCGTTGGACGACTTACTGGCTAAAATGGCTGGAAATAGAGATTTTGTACAGGACGATATAAACCAAGTCCGTTCCCAGGCCGCACTAATACCAGCGACGCTCTTTAACAGATGGAGAGGCTATACCCCGAGTATGGTCAACCCTTATGAGTTGCTGACAAATGCACTGGTTAATTTTTATCTTGATCCCAATGGCCGCACACCAGCCGGTAAAAATTATGATGTGCTCAGGGGCATACTGGCGCGTGGACAACTCGCAGAAATCGTCGACAGAGATACTTTTATTACAAAATTAGTAACGGCAATTTCCAGTACCTTGGAAGCAATGAGCCCAGGATTGTATGCGAGAATTTCTCGAGAGTTATTGGATTACAAGGTGCTTGTTGCGGTAAGTGAAATACCTAATGATCCGCGTTACGGCATATTTACACTGACTCAAACGGCTGGTGAGGAAATATTTGTCAGCAAAAAAAGACAGGCTGGCGGTCTGGTGCAGGTGAGTTACTGATACCGGCGAGTGGTGAGGGGAAGGCAGAGGAATAAAGCGGAGGGGAATATGCCAGAAATAAGTTTGTTTTATGGCATAAGAATTACTATGAATTGGGACGAACATAATCCGCCTCATTTTCATGTCAAATATGCCGAATATAACGCAACAGTTTTAATTCGAGAATGTATTGTTGACAGAGGTTATCTGCCAAACAAACAGTTAAAGATGGTTTTAGCGTGGTGCGAGATACATAAGGATGAACTTATGCAAAACTGGGAATTAGCCAGCAGCGGCCAGCCCTTGAATGACATACAACCGCTGGTATAATTAATAGTATGAAAAACTTAGACGCAAAACATTTTTGGCCAAAAGTAGTGCAAGTCCTGCCGACAGATAACTTTGAAGTGTATGCTTACTTCAACGATGGTTCGGTGCGATTGTACGATGTGAAGCCCCTGCTAAAATCAGGAACGGTGTTTGAGCCGCTTATAGATATCCGCATATTTAAAAATAAACTGGCGGTCATCAATGACACTGTGGCCTGGGATATGGGCGGCAATAGAGACCCGCGCAAGTGTGTTGATATTGATCCGTTTGTTGTTTTTGAGAAGCCTGCCGTAACAGACCCCCTGCTCAAAAGCGCGGCATGATGCCGCATTATTCAGAAAGGCCGACCGATGACGCGTTCGAGAAAGCAAGTTTAAGGCTGGAATTATCGATAAAAGTAATGAATCCGCTTAAGTATTTGCTGGAGGTTATATAAATTATGAGAAAAAAACGATTAATATAAATAACCCGCTGGAAGTTAAAAAAACAGGATTGCAATCCTTGCAGTCGGTTTTGGGGACTGCCGGCACAGCGCGGTTATTTGTCAGCAAAAAAAGACAGGCTGACGGTCTGGTGCAGGTGAACTACTGATACCGGCGAGTGGCGAGTGGTGAGGGGCAGGCAGGAGTCTTTTTGATAATGTTTTGGGCGGATAGTATTATTATTGTCAGGAGTTGTGGCCATGTCTATTTTTAGAAAAAAAGTTGAATATAAAAAACCGAAAAGAATATCTAAGGCCGGTGAATTTATGAAAAAATACCCCAAAGGCATCGGAACTATTATTGATATGAGGGCGGTAATGAAATAGCTTTTTAAGGTTTGGTTATGCGTTATTTGATAGACACAAATATTTTTCTGTTTTACGCCTTTGATAATTATTTCCCGAACAATAACATATGTGAGATTTTGGCAGATTATGAAAGTATGATTTATATCAGTTCTGAAAGTGTTAAGGAAACTATTTATTTATAATAAAAAATAACAGATGCTTGTTGTCGGCGGACAACCCAAAAGATAGCATTGCACCACACGCTCCTTTTCTGTTGAGCAAGAAGCTAAAGAACTGGATAAAAAGATAAACGAAATAGACAACAAGACAAATAGACTGCTTGACCTATATTTAGAGAACACCATAAGCAAGAGGGATTTTGCCAAGAAAAAAGAATTTATGCTTGAGGAAAAGTTAAGACTGGAGCAGAAATTAAAATATCTGGAAAGAGGACAATTTTACTGGCTCGGACTTTTGCGGGAGTTTATAAACGGCTTGAATATGCCAAAAAAGATGTTAGAAACTGACGATTTTGCGGAAAAGCGAAAATTCCTGGAAAACACCGGCTCGAACTTCACTCTGGGCATTGCGCCGCGCCCCCGCAAAAACGCTCCCGCTGGAATTGAAAATTCAAATACAGAGAGCGGTTTGGGCGGGTGGACTGGAAAGAAGACAGTCCCTGCGCTGAAAAATATGGTCTATGGGAAAACGGACGGTTTGTGTTTGGGTGTTGAGTTTAAAAATTTCTGGCGGGTTTTAGAAAAAGAAAATATTGCAAAAAACGATGAGAAAGAGTTTTGTACTATCTGGCGGAGGAGGACTGCGTGCCTCCTCCGCAGCCGCTGACGCGGCTAGTTCGCTACGCTCACCAAACGCCTACGCGCTTGGCGGAGGAGGTAGGATTTGAACCCACGGTGCCTTCGCAGGCACAACGGTTTTCAAGACCGCCGCAATCGACCACTCTGCCACTCCTCCGGACGGACAGTTTGATTATACCACTGACGGAAATAAATAACTCTGCTGGAAACTCAGACCTTTCCAGCTCGCGCCGAAACCGGCGCGCAGGAAAGGTCTGGAAAAAAGATGAAAAAATTGGGGGCAATAAAATTATGGCGGCAGCTGAGCAAAGCGCCGTTCTACCAAAACTCACTGATCGTGCACATGTGGATACACCTGCTGATCTCCGCGCAGTACAACGGCCGGATATTCACAGATTTTGAGCAACTGGAAAAGCAGACCGGACTAGTGCAGGAAAATGTGCAAAGTTGTCTTGAGTATTTACACAATATAAATTTCATAACGATTACCGGGGACCCGGACAAAAAAATATTCCAAATAGATATTCCTGATTTTAACCTTTATAAACTAGACAGCGGAGCTGCTGACACGTCAGAGGAAAATCATGACAACGACCAATGAGAAGTTTACATTCTGGATAAGCTATTACTATGCCCTGAAAAATTTGGGCAGTGAAAACTTTAAGGTGGTGATGCTTGCCTTATTCGAATATGCCTTTTTCAACAAACGGACTGAACTTTCCGGACGCAATCTCGACACATTTTTATCTTTAAAACCATATATTGATTCCGGCAGGATAAAAGTTTTCGCCGGCCAAAAAGGTGGCAGAAAAAGGACTGCCCGCAAACTATATGATCTGAAAAACGGAGAAGTGGTTTTATCCGAAACCGGAAAAAAGTACGAAACTCTTTTGAAAAAAGTCAATAAATATTGTACAGAAAACAGCATCAACATCGACTGTGAGAAGTTAGCCATAAAATATTGCAATAAAAAAATTAATGATCTGCCCAAATTAATTGAGGAATGGAAATCCCAGGACGACCAATATGAAAAAAGGAAAAATGAACAATGAGCGATACGGATAATCAGCCAGAATATACAAAGCTTTCTAAAAGAGAGCAGATCGAAAAAGCGATAAATAAGCTTGCCGCTTTTTGCACGGCTAAAATCCCCCAGAAAACCATAGACCTTTACATAGATGAATTTGATATGCGAATAAAAAACGCCGGAATTTTAACTAAAATAATTTCAGAATATATCCAAAATAGACAGGCCCCCTACAAAATGCCGACGATCAAAGAAATACTAAATTTATTTTATGTTTACATAACCCCAAAAAAAGATGTTTCGACAAATTGCACAAAATGCAAAGGCGGACTGATTTCTTGCCTGAAGTTTGACGGCGAAAAAAATATTCCGTATAAAGTTTGTTGCGACTGTGAAAGAGGACAATACCAGTACAAAATCAATCACGGAAAGATACAGTATATTTCTGCCGATGATGTGCTCGAGTATGATCCTGAAATACAATTGTTACACAAGTACGCGCTAAAACAGTTTGGCTTCCCAGAAGCCAATTTGAAACCGGCGCCATTTTATGTGATCTATGCACATGATGCCAAAGCGCTTTCACCTGCCGAATTGATCTCCGAAAATAAAAAAGAACTGGCTAAAGCACAGGAGTTTCTTATCTCCCAGGATTTTTTGCGCCTCTGTGATGAGCGTAAGCAGCAGTATTACGAGGAAGCCGAACGGCTCGAAAAATATCTTAACCAAATAGAACAGGGAGGAAACACACTATGACAATCATTGTTGACATTAACAAAAATAATTTTAAGCCGGAGCTACAAACAAAGCTAAAAAAAAGGCATTTTATAGATCATGGCGCAAAACGCGCGCGGCGCAAATCTACGAGAATGCCCTTGACGTTGACCAGAAAAGAGCGTGCGACTATCAGCACGTTTTTGGAGCAGTGCAGACTGGATGGCTACGAAGTTCCGTCGAAAAGTTCGTTTTAATTTAATAAAAGGAGGTGAATAACTATGGAGCCGGAAGGAGAAGTTAAAGATGAGAATCTTAAAACTCATCCGTGTTTTGTCGTTTATGACCAGTTACCCACGAAACAGCGTGCGAAAGATCAACTGTTTACAACCGTTGTTGATGCGCTGAAGTAGTGCCTATTTGATTATGAACGGAGCGCGGATCGGGGGGATGATCCACGCTCTAAAAAAAAGGAGTTGGGCAGATGAACATTAGTACCAAGGACAAACAGCTAGAGGGCGCTGAGATAGAATTTATTTATATAGAATCTATTTATAATGCGGGTTATAGGCAGGCAGTAAAAGAGTTTATTAACGAAAATGAGGAAAGTGACGCGTTGAAATATTATAAACGACAGGCGCAGATTGCCGTGCTGGAGGAAATAAAAGATGGCTGCAAAAGATGGAATCCAGAGGACTGTAGAATCATGCAGTACTTTTCGGGAAAGCGTAAAGCGGCGTGTGGACTACGGAGTTGCTGGTGTGCAAACTATTCGGCCTGTAAAAAACTTGCCGAGTTGAAAGAAGAGAAAGAGAAATCATGAAAGAAAAAATATTAAAACTAATTGCGACCTGCAAAGATTCCGGCGCGACGGAGCACGAGAAAGACACAGCAGGACGTCTGGCGCGGAACATCTGCAAAAAATACGGAATATCTTTCGACGAATTATTTGACGTAGCGGAAAAGGGAAAAAAACTAAATGCGCCAAGTTATGATCACTAAAAAAATCCTCGACGCCTGTTGTGGCGGCCGCATGATGTGGTTCGAGCAGAGTAAGACACACTGGCTGTGCTTTTTTAAATCTTGAGCAGTTCAGCTATCGGCTAAAGCAAAACCTATAAGTTTTTTCCACATCGTTTTCCTCGTATATAATGTATTGAAAAGTCGTACTAGCGTCTTTATGGCCTAAGAGCATTTGGATTTTTGAGATATTGTGTGTTTTTTTGTATAGCACTGTCGCGCGCGAGCGCCGCAAATCGTGTGGGGATATGCCATAGCCAAGTGCCCGCGCGGACGCACGGTAAACTCTATTATAAATAGCATGTCTGGTTAATTGTTTGGAATTCACATCAGCCGCATATTTCTCTGCTTCTTTGCTGAAATACACAAATCTTTCATGTCCCCCTTTTCCGGTGATTATATTGGATCCGTCATATTGCAGCGCTTCCGAAACACGTAATGCGGAATAGTAACACAATGCCATGTAATACAGGGTTTCACTGGGTGTTTTCCTGTCTCCAAATAACTTTTTTATTTCTGTCTCATTGCATATTTTCATAATCAAGCATCTCTACCTCTCCCCTGCATATTTCGCTGGTTTCCGCGTAGCGTCCGATGTGGTTGGCCCTGCGATGGCGCATTATTTTTTGCACAGTCTTGGCGTCCGCTCCACCATCAAAAAGATGGACAGCCAAAGAGTTGCGCAAGGCTTGCGGGGTGACGGCATTCTCCGGCACTCCGGCAGCCACGGCATATTTTTTCAATCTCAATTCAACTCTTTGCGGGCTTATTTCAATACCCTGCGCATTCACAAATAAATTATCCACTTTAGGCAAAAACTCACTCCTTCTGCCGATATATTCTATTAAGGCCGCGGCGGCCAATTTGCCAAAATAGGCGCGTTTCCTGCCGAGCCACAAACGTCTTTTTGGAATTTCCACATCAGCCATTTTTAGCCGAATAACTTCCGTTGTTTTTAAGCCGCCCGCGTAAATTAGTTCATACATAGCTTTGTCCCTCACCGAATAGATGTCTTTGCCGTCCATTTTATTGAGCAAGCGGTCTACTTCCTCTTTGGTCAGATGTTTAGGGATTTTCCGTTCCGGCACGATCCTGTATTTCCAAATAGCAGCATTAAGACCTAGGCAGTTATAAAAGGCACGGAGCGCTATGAGCATCTGTTTCGTTGTCTTGCGGGATTTTGTTTCTCTGGTTTTAAATATAAAATTTTTTGCTTTTTCTGCATCGAAACCTTGATAATCTGGACACAATTCAACAAATTTTTTTACTATAGTGCGATAAGTGTACTTGGTTATTTCTTTCCAACCTTTGCCTGTCATATAAGCATTAAATAACTGCAATTCATTCATAGCCACATAGCCTCCAAATATGCCTTAAAAGGCCCCTATTTCTCTCTATAAACGTTTTTTCTGCAATACCGCCCGCAACCATGCTGCGCCGCCAAGAAGCCTGAATTTTTCCCAAAGCGTGTCGCTTAAAGCGATAGACCGACGTTTTTGCACTTCTTTTTCTAACCGCTTCCGTCCGGCATTTGGTCGCTGGCCGCCCCAAGTGTTTTTCATCGTGGGATTATATTATATTTTGTTATCTTGATTTGTCAACATCAAATCAAGCTTACGAAAAGATAGCTATTCCACAAAACCTGACAAGGTGATTTTGGTCATTCGGTTAAGTTTTTGTAAATATTGACACCTTTTTTAATCTGCCTGCTGATATTCCCGACCGGCAATCCGGCGCCCACTTCGCCGAGTAACGTAAGCAAATTGCTGGCGTCTTTCATGTCGCCCATGCCGGAAAGAATATCCATGATGCTTGTCCCGCTTTTGTAAATATCACCAACTAACAGCATACTTGGCGTGCGCGCCCAGTATGGAGCCTTTTTACCCTGCAGCGTGGCCAGAATAATATCGTCCGTTTGCGCCAGCACATCGCCCAGTAGCGGCAGCACGGCCAGCGGATTGTCAATCAGATTGTTCAAAAAGTTGGTCAGAAATTCCTCACCAAAAGTTTTGTCATCATCGTCGCTGCCAAGCTTGTTCCAGAGCGCGGAAATTAACGATATGAGCGCGGCGTTTACTATGGTATTGGCGGTTATTATCCGGATTAAATCATTTGAAGCGATCTCGCCGTTATAATATTCAAGGACAGCGTTAGCCATATTGCGCACCTGCTGTACTTGCTGGTTTTTGAACACTGTAAAAATCTTAAAAACTCCCTCGGTCTGCCAGCTGGACAAACTTGTGGAATATCCGGCCTGTTGTGTTTTCACTGTAATATCCTCAAATTTTTTGAACGCTTCCGCGTTGCTTAATTTTTGTTCTTTTTGGAGATACTGCACATAAGCATAGCCGCCTATATAAACCGAACCTATGTCTCCGGCCCGCAGCGGAAAACTTAAAATCTCCAGCACGTCCTGATATGCTGTTTTTAAATTGGCGCCCAGTTTGGGTATTTTGCCCAGAAGCTCTTTGAAGGCGCTGTCGCTCAGCAGCGCTTTGGTAACCTGATCTGCGCCCTGATGAAATCGCGACTCGATATATTTAGAATTTTCCTGCATGTATTTCACCGCTGCCTTATAATTTCTGGCAAATTCCGTAATGCCTTTTATGAACTGTCCAGTTGGCATGTCCTGCAGATAGCCGGTCATAGACGAGACCTGTTTAAAAGCTACACTGATATTTCCCAGTACTTTGGTCGCGGCCACCGCGCCAAAAAATTTGTTAAAAATTTCTCCCGCTTTGCTGACTTCCTTTAAATTTGCATTCAACGAAAGTTTATGTATTTCGTCCATGATTTTTTTGGCGGCAAATTCTCCGATAGTGTCTTTGATCGCATCCTGCACGCGGATATTACCGAATATTTTACGCATTCTGTCCCAGGTGTCATACATGACCTTTTGATGCATAATCTCATTCACGTGGCTGTTGTATTTCAGCCACATGTTAGCCGGCACCGGCACTACGTATTTCAGTTTTGTTTTTTGCGATTTGGCCGTCATGTTATCCGTTTTCACTGTGGCCGCTTCCCTGATCGCGTGTTCTGATGTCGCCGGCCAGTAGTTCTCGCGCAAAGCCAGGGGCAGGCCGTATTGTTTTAAGTTTTGTTTCATCTCTATGGGTTTCAATTTTTCATCGATGTATTCCATAAGATAATCCGCCACGGCTTTTTCTTTTTCGGACAAATTAGCCAGCAGCGCGCTTACCATATCCGGACCGTAGGCTTTGTTATAATCAAGCCGCGTATCCTCATTTTTGCAGGCGTTGTACATGTCCATTAAATGCATCTTGCTTAGCTTGCCGTCCGAAGTTTTGCGGCCTGCTTTTATCAGTTCATAATTGTCATCGCCCAGCCATTGGTCAAATTGTGCCAGCGTGTTTTTAATATCTTTTCTAGACACTTCACCCCGGCCGTTCAATATCTTGGCGATCTCCGTGAGATTTTCCTGAAAAGTTTCGTATATCGACACTTCTTTATCTACCTGTAAATTGTTTATGCCGTAACGCTCCGCCAATTTCTTGCCGCCGATCATTTCCAGCACGCCGCTGGTGTCTGCCAGATGTGCTATTGCCCAGTTACGCGCTTTCGCGCCCACGCTGTCTTTTTGAGCATTGCTCTTTAATTTGCTGATTTCCTTTACCTGTTCGTCGCGTGCGTTTTCCAGCTCCGACCTCATATCCGCCAGGCCTTTTTCAGCGTTGCCGATCTCTTCCTCTATCCGCTCTTTTAATTCTTGGAAGCCTTCCACCGGATAGTTCAGGCCAAACGCCGTCCAGCCCAGAGCCAGCTTCTCCAGTTTATGTTCCTTTGAATATCCCTCTATTTCCGGCTCCGGCTCGGCTTCCAGTTTGGTCAGCTCTGCCATAGCGTCTGTCCTATTCATGGAGCCGATTTTCCGCAGCCGTCTAAACAAGGTTTCATATTCGGCCTGATATTTGCCTTTGATCGTTACGGCATATTCTTCGCCATGCAGGGTAATACCACGGCTGCTGATCTTTGGCTTCGTGCTTCTCAATAACCGGTGTATCTCTTTGTCCAGAGTTTCTTTTTGTATGCGTTTCCAGTATTCGGCTTCTTTTCTGTACAACCCATTAAATATAAATTTGCGGTTGTAATCGTTATCCGCTTTTTTGAGCTTGTCCAGCAGTTTTATTTTATACGCCGCATCTATCGGCGAGTCTTTTATGGCCCTGATCACATCCAGCTGCAGGACGGTCAGCTTCTCGTTCAGCGCCCCCTCGCGCAAGCCTCTGGCTATTTCGTTCAGACGTTTTTTTAGCTGGTCTGTTGCGCGCTCCGCAAAACCTTTATTGCCGGCCTCACGTTCGGTATTGAGCGCTTCCATAGAGACTGCCGTAAAATCCAGCGCGCCGCCGTCCACCTTGCTATTTTCTGCTGCGGCGGTATAATTAGTTTGGTCGCTCTGTCCAGTTAACTCGCGAAAGGATTCAGGATTGCCCGTGAGTCTTTCCCGGAGTGGCTCTTTGGTCTGGCCATGAATAGCGCTCCCATTAGGTTGGGCTTGGCTGTCGGAATTTCTGGCAGGAGAGTATGCGCGGCTCTCCCAGAGCGGTTCTTTTTCCTTGAAAAAATTATCCCTGAACGGATGGGCTGTTTTTATTTCATAAAGCTTATTTTCATTGTTAAAATTGAGTTCCAGTAAAACGCGGCTGTCATGTTGCCGTGTTTGTTTGGTTACGAAATTATAAGCATTATTTGCAAGATAAACAGCATCTACATTTTTTAAAACAAAATCTATAAAATCATTTATATTATCAAAACCAAGTTCTTTAATTTGTTTTTCGTGTCTATCTTTTATGTGCTCAAAATCCTCTTGCTTTAATATTATCGCCCCAGTTTGCACAAATTCTTTTCCGCCGGCCGACAGCATATCCGCCAGCTCTGGTGTAATTTCTCCGATCACTTTTGTCTCATCCGCAAATTGTTCCTGCAGGTCGCGCGCCAGTTCATTCTTTTTCTCGCGGACATACCTTTCTACAAAATCCCGTTTGCTCGGATTTTTAGCAATCTCCGCCAGCAGCTCATTTTGCGTCAGGCCAAGTTCGTCCGCCAGCTCGTCTATGCGCGCGCCGGTCGTCTCTTCCGTTCTCCATTGCGGCGGTATGACCTGCAATTCCTTTTTGATGTCCGAGTTTGGATCAATATATACTTTGCGTTCCTGCACCTGAGACAGCGGCGATTCTCTCCAGGCTTCTTCAGCCCCCTCCACCATACTGCTTGGTTTCAGATTAGTTATTACTATTTCTAAATCCCGCGCCAGTTGCTCCACTTCCGCCAGTTCCGGCGAAGCCGCCGCGCCGTATTTCTCTTTGAGCGCTTTTTTCTTTTTGTTTATTTCCTCTAATTTTTTCACCGCGTCCTGATACAAATTCATATTGCGGTCGTAGGTCAGGCTGGAATCTATGGTGGTCGCGGCGTCCGGCCGGTTAAACATGCCGGCGTAAAACGCGCGTATGTCCTCGCTCAATTCTATTTTCAAGCCGGACTGCTGGAGCAGATTTTTGATACTTTCATATATTTCTGTCAACCATTCTTTGAAGCGCGCAAAGGCATTGGCCAGACGTTCATTTGGCGCGCGGCCTTCCATGAGCCAGGTCTCGAAGCCGACAGCAAAGGCTTCCTGCATCTGGCGGTATTCCGCATCCGACAACTGATTGAGCGGCTTATTCTGTACATGGGCAAACTTAAACACCGCGTCCAGCTCTTGCGGCAAATAGCGCAGGTAGAACTCCAGAAAATAATGCGCGGATTCGTGCAAGAATGTAGACCTGTCCGCATCCTTGAGCAGGGTGATAAGGTTTTTGCTGGGGTTGTAAAATCCGCGCCGGCCCTGGGATAGGTTAGCGCTTGCTTCTCTTAAATTCTTTGCTATAATTGACTCGTGAGCTTCTGCCGCACGAGTATCGGTCAGAAGCTCTTTTTTTAATTCACTTTCCTTTTCAACTTCATGCAAATAATAAGTGCTGAATCCATTTCGTGTTTTTACGACAAGCGTGGCAATATATTTTTCTCCAGCTATCTCGATAGGCGCAACTAACAGCGCAGCATCGTACATTCTGCCTTTGTAGTTTTTTTCTTGAGAGAAGATTTTACCGTTCTTAATTATTTCCGGCACTGCCACGAATGCGCTTATTTTTTCTCTGCCAATACCATGATAGACAGAGTCTCTAGTTCCCTGCTTGGTCAAATTGATTGTACCGAAATCGGAACGTTCAATTTGTGTGCCTGTTTTCTGAAAATATCCCCAGACTTTTGCAACAAGTTCTTTTTTAGAAATGCCGGGCCATTCTGTCCCTGTCGTTTTTGCTATTGGCGCAGACTGAAACGCCCAGTCTATTGCTTCTTGCGCAATCCTTAATTTTTCAGTATTTGGTTGCGACTGGTACAGCCTTTTAACGTCTGCAATGTCTTTGTCATCAAATTTGTCAATATTCGCGCGGGTTTGTGCTATAATATCTGTAAGAGGCGTGAAGGGAGAAGCGACCGGCAAATTGTCGGCACGTTGCCCAGACTGAGAGGGATTATTCTCTGAGGGTGCAGTCGCCTGCGTAACGCCTCCATTTTTATTTAGCCATGCATCTACCCCATTTTCTCCAGTTGACTTAAATATCGTTGTTACGATATTCCTTTTGGGAAATGTTTCCAGTACAACACCATAATCTCCGCTGCCTGTATTCACTTTTAACAAAACGGCTTGTCCGCCAATAGACGATTTATTATTGAACACAGCCCGTTCTGGTATTTTTATATTGGCCAATACGTTCTTAATTTCCGCTGCGCTTAATCCATGTTTGTTTTTGTCGTGTTTGATAATGTCCTCTGGTATATCAAGGTCTAAGTTATTATTGCGATACTCAAAATACTTTTTGTTTTTTTTGTCTGTATTGTTTTCCGCCCATTTATAAAAGTCCGTGAAGTTGCTAGAACCGAAAGCTGTCATTCTGGCGTTTAGCATTGGCTGCCCCAAACTTTCCTGCGCGGCCAGTCTCTGCTCATATTGCGCGGTGGTTTCATTTTCCAACCGCCGCACATTCGGCACTTTGAGGCTTTGCCGGCGGTCCTCACCCAGCCAGCCGTTTAATATTTCCGTGCGCGTGCGGCCGGTCTTAATCGCGGCGGCCTCGACAAAGTTTTGGATTAGCAGTGAATTGCTGCCCACTTCCTCATCGGTCAGGCCGGCGGCTTCCATTTCTTGCGTATAGCCTTTGAAGCTTTCCTCAAAGCTGGCGATATCCTCAGCGGTTTCTTTCTTTTCCCAGGCTAGATTAATCTCATCTATATCAGATTCATAAACAGACTTTACGGATTTTACGACTTCTTTAAGCTCCTCATCTGTGATCGGCCGGCCTTTTTCCCGTTCAATACTGCGTGCTGTTCTGGCCACCAGCGCCATTGTGCCGGTAGACACCATGCCCGGCACCGCTAAAATCCCCAATTCCACCAGCGCGTCTTCCGCGCTTTGCGGAAACATGGCCTCCATGTAATCGTCAAAGGTGCGCTTAAAACCTTTTTTGTTATCCAGGCGCAGCGCTGTTGTCAGCCAGCCCTCAAATACTTCCTCGAATTCCTCGCCAGCAATTCCGTTCATGCCGGCTTTTCTCATTACTTCAAAAGCTTTGCCGGCTCCCGTTGTTTTCAAAGCTTTCTGAAAATTCTGTAAAAATACCGGATTTATTTTTGAAATCATTCCGCCCGCTATAGGGTCCAGCATATACTCGCCGGCGTATTCAGAAAAAATGCTGGCCCAGGTGCTGCCGATGCCTTTTACCAGAGCCGTGGCCGGATGCATCTTGGATTCTTTGTACAGCAGCGCGCCTTTATCCGTGAGATAAAAAGAATCATTGAGCATATAATTTACGCCGTTATTCAGAGTGCGCGGCCACATTGTCGGGTTTGCCGTTGCTTTGGCGGCGCGCAGCGCCCATTGTCCGGCTTTCGCCGCGTTTCTGGACAGCAAACCTTTGGTGGCAGCTGTGGCCGTCCCTTTGACCGCGGCAGTTCCAGCTCCTTTAGCCGCGACAGCCGGGGCTGCCGTGCCGCTGGTCAGGGCTATAACAGCCATTTCTCCGAGAAAAGGCACGGTGTTCATTATGCCGCTGGTGATCTTGCCGCCGATACTCATTCCGCGCGCTTCTATTTCCATCATGTCGTCGCGGAATTTGCGCAAAGTGTACAGCTCGTCCATAGTCAATTCTTCGTTTTTGTACAGCTTGTCAAATAAACTTTTCATTACGTAATTCTTGCCCAATGAATAACCTGTGCCAAACACCGGTATTAGTTCCCATTTATTGAATCTGGCAAAAACTTCGCCGGCTTTCATCGGGCCTTTGGCCTGCCAGTAATCTATGTTGGAGCTATCCGAGCTCATAATCCACTGCCACTGCTCGCTCTGATAATCCAGATAATCCTGGCCGCCCTCCAGCTCAACTATTGGTTTGGCTCTATTTGCCGCCGCCTGATTTATCGCGTACACGGCTCTTTGAATGTTGCTTGTATTCCGGTCTTTAGACAAATACAACTTGTAGTTATCCATGACCGGCGCGCTCTGTTTTTGAAATTCTGCCCAGTAATGATCCAGCTGATAATCCGAATCGCTCTCTATCACCGGCACGTCTTTATTTGCGTCGATAAGTTTTTGCTGCCCTTTAGTAAAAGTTTGGACCGGCTCCGGCGCGGACTGGGTGGTTGCTGTTGCGCGCGCCGGCGCAACCTGCGGTGTTTCCAGCGGTGTGGCCGGCGCGGCGGGATTGGTGTTTATCGGTATTGCTTCGCCCATTATTTTAGCCGCTCCTGCAGATTATTTTTTTTGTTGCTGCGCTTCCATTTTTCCAGCGCCGCGCTGTAGATCATAAAAGCGTCCTGCCCCTCATCTACTTTTTGCTTGCCCACCAGCCGCTCTGCCTGCCGGATAAATGTGTTTTTGGCGATGCCGCGTGCATCGTCAATATTTTGTTTGTCCGAACTGGTCAGTTTTAAGCCTCTTTCCTGAAAAAATCCCGCCTGCGCCCTGTAATGCTCGACTTTAAGCGCATTGATAAAATTCTTGTCCGCAATACCGCTCAAACTTGAAAGCAGCTCGACGTTTTTTCTGGCCAGATTTTCACCGGCTTCTCCGGCATTTTCGCCCCACCATTTGTGCTTTACGGTCTTGCCGCGCTCCACCATATCCACTACTATCCGGTCCACGACCGCTTTTTGGTCCTGCAGTTTGTTGTACTCTGCGGTGGTATTGTAATTGCCGTTATTTATGGCGTTGTCTATCTGCGCCGAAAATTCCAGCGCGGTGTTGAAATTCATTTCACTTTTAGGCTGCCCATCCGTTATTTCTATTTTTGCATTTTTGTATCCGGCATTTATGTCGGCCAGAGTAAAATTATTCACTTCCAGCTGCCCTGCCGTGATCTGTCCATCAAGAATAGAGCGCATATCTTTGAGCGTTTTTTCATACTGCTGATCATCCAGCTTAAAGGCGTCCATAACTGTTTGTTTGTTGTTGGTAAACCATTGAAGTTGCTGGACCGCCAGAGCGCGATTGTTCATCACTTTGTCCTGCATGTAATCTATTGCGGCGTAATAGCCCATATTATCGTGAAGTTCCTCTATATGTGTGCGCTGTTTTTCGCTAAAAATAGAGTTGCCGTATTGGTCTACCGCATTGCGAACGCCATAAGCGCGGTTGATCATTCCCGCCGCGTCGCTGCCGGCGACAGCTTTTTGCAGGGTTTCCGCGCTTAACTCATTGGCTATTTCGCCGGGTGTAAAAAATAAATTGGACAGGCTGCTTTTGGCCGTGTCTACATCGGTAATATAATCATCTGCCATCGAGATGTTGTGCTGTTTTTGCTGTATTTTGTTGATATTGTCGGTTACGTGCGCGTCATAGCCGGATTTAATGATACCTATCTCACCCATAACAGAATTTTTAGCCGGTCCGTCAGGAATAGTTTCATAGAGTTTTTCTAGATTTTCACTTATATTTTCCTCATACTTTTGAGCTTGAGTTCCATAAACAGTATAAGCATTTTTAATTATTTGCTCGGCCGCTTTTTTGGCGCTGGTTTCAGCGATTTGCTGTTGCTGCTGCTGGCGTTTTCTTTCAACTTCAGCGTTATGCGCGGCCATTTTTGCCTGTGTCTCAACAATGCTCTGGCCGGTCTTGATTATCTGCGTGGCTTTCTGCAAGTTGTTCTGCGCGGCGCTGGTGTCCAGCTGCCGCGGCGTGGCGTCCGGCAATACCTGTCTCTCGTATATTTGTGCCATAATTAGGTGCCCTCCATGCTAAAACCTTTTTTCTTTGAATAACTCAACTGATAATTTCCTTTTAATTCACTAATATTTCCGCTGGACAAAATTTTTCCGTTTTCTACTAGATCATAAGTGCCGTCCGAGTACGGGACCAAAGTTACTTTTCCGCTGGATACTTTTTCTATTCTGGTAATTAAAGTTTTTAGACTGTCGCTTATAATAAACTGGCTTGGATTGACAGGTTTCTTTAACCCTAAATTTTCCGCGGATTTGTCAAAAATCGTCTGCTTGCTTTCATCTATAGCTGTGTTCTGTGCCGGTGTGGATTGTTTTGTGGTAACCTGCGCGGAAGCCGTTGTTGGCGCGGTTTCCAGCGGTTTTGTTTCGCCGTCGGCGCTGGTCGCTACGGCTTGCGTTGGCGTGGTTTGTTTTTGCTGCAGGGTGGTCGATCCATACAAAGCGCTCAATCTGCTCCAGGCTTCCGCGGTTTCCATTTCCCTCTGCGTTTCATTTAGTCTGCGTTCCGTTTCCGCCTGTTCGCGCAAGAGATTGGCTTCGCTGCGCAGCTGGTCGGCTTCAAATCTGGCATTCTCGCGCATAGTATCAATATCCTGGCCCAGTTCTACTGCGCTGTCCTCTACATTTTGCCGCGCGCTGCCTTCGCCAACTTTAATATTCCGCGCGGCCGTATTTGTGATATGCGTACCGACCGCTCCGGCAAATTGCCGCCGCAGTATGCTCGCTTCTTGCTCGGCTTTTATCTGCCGCTGTTCCGCTTCTATGTCGCGGTAATCCGCGTTTATATTCAAAATATCATAATTTATGTCCGGTATATTCCATTTGGCGCTGCTGGTTAAAGAGGCCAGGGTAGTTGCGCCGGATTGCGTTGCGTCCCAGTAACTCATTTTACGCTCCTCCATAAGTGATATTCATAACCGCGCTCAATATTTCCACCGGATAAATAGAATTTCCCTCAAAGCTGTATCGTAAGTCTTTGGCCGGATTGGTTACTCCCCAGTATTCATATATATTTTTAGGCGGACTGCTGATGTCGTCCGGCGCGGCGGATTCTCTTTTCAGGTCGCAAAAATACAGCCTGCGGGTGTTATTGCAGGTAATCACGGCACGGGCAATGCGTTTAAAGACATTCTCGGAATATTGCTCTATGGAAATCTTGGTGCTTTGCATTTCAAAATCAAACGGATAGCCATAATAAAGTGTTGCCGGCGCGAAGCCGTCCGGCGGCAGCGTCATGGTGACAGTGTGGCCGTCCACCAGGTAATCTGCCGGAGCTTCCGGCGTGCCGCGCTTCAGCTCCTTTTGGTCCGTGTATAGTGTAAGGCGGTCCATATCGTAATGATCTGACATGGTAAAGGTCTGGTCTGGCGTGGTTAGGTTTATGGCTTCGGTCAGATCGCTGCGCATACCTTTTGTTTCTTTTTCTAGAAAGAACCGGCCGCTGTCTTCCACGATAAAGTAAGTTTCAGATGCTACGGATAGCGCGTCTTTATATTTACCGCGTGTTTCAAATATTGAAAACGCCGATGTGTTGCGTGTCGGCAGGAAATCCGCGCAGATCATTTTTCCGCCTGCCTGCACGATATAAATAATATTTCCGCTGTCCGCACCAGGGTTAATATCCGCGGCCATGGCGACAGGATTTTTAAAGTCTCCAAACACGGCGGACATGGATTCCGTGGAAAAAGCGGACTGCTCATTTGTATACAAAAAATTCATAAGTGCTACGCCATTGCGCTCTATAAAAATTGTCGCGCCGTTTATATTCACCGGCATAATGTTTTTATAGATGCCGTTCGGAGTTTGTTTTTGTATATAAATGTTTTGCGCGGATACCGCGCCCTCAGGGATCACCCATTCGCCGCCGTCGGTAAATATTTGAATCCCTCTATTCACAAACAGATCGCTTATAGAATCCACAGTGTTTGAGGCTATAGTTATATCTATAGCGTCGTTTTCATAATTGGCGGTATTCTCGAAATTATCGTACTGTCCAACGCGCGAAGCCCAGATACTGGCAGGTCGGCTTTTAGAGCCGCCAAACCACAGCCGCTGGTTAAAGAACGCGCAGGACACTGGCCAGCCTCGCGCAGCGGACCAGGACGGCTCATAATTGCGCTCCAGTGTGCCGGAATATTGTTTGCTTGCTTCGTAAAATGGGATAATAGTTTCTGCGCTTGCTGTAATAATAGTTTCTGCGCTTGCTGTATTAGAGCCTGTTGTTATGCTGGTAATTCTAGCGCGGCCAGCGCCCTGATCGACCGGCGAATCTATATATCCGCCAATATCTGTTTCTTGAAATTGGAATCCGGCCGGTTCATTAACTGTTATTGAAATATGTCCTTCTGCTTTATCGCCAAGAGTGAATTTAAAACTAGCTACGGTCTCATTTGGTATTACAACTTTATCGAAAGAATAACGCGGAATTTCTTTTATTACGAAATCATTGTATTCGAAAGTTATCTGGCCGGAAGTTTCTTTGCGGACAATCATTTTCGGCGGCACGTCAGGATGCGTGAAGACGATCATGTTTTCCTCTTGAGCGTATTTTAGGACTGCTATTTGGCTGGAGGTGTAATCGATGTTCAAACTGCTGATCAACTGGTCATTAAAGAATATTCTCAGCAGCTCATTCGTGAATAAAAACAAATAAACCTGCGTGTTGCTAAAAATAAAAGGGACAAGCCGGTAAGCATCTCCGGTTATTTCTGTGGTAACTTCCGCGAGCTTTTTCATGCCGTTGCGCGTGTATACGCTGCCAAAAGGCGAGCACATTAAATTTTTTAGCAAAGAACAACCGGTTGCCAAAATGTCCGAATCCTGCCGCTCCAGCAGCTTCTCGTTCACCATACCGCTGCTAAAATTCATTATTTTTTGCAGTGTTTTCATCTGCGTATCCCTATAAATGGTCCGGCATCCAGTCTCCGCACCGGATTTTGTCTGGCGTCTATGTTTTTAGCGGCGGCGTATTCGCCGGGGTTTCGCGCATTGCCGATCTCCATTTCCAGCTGGGCTTTTAATTCCGGATCGCCGGTCAGCAGCATGCACATATCGGATGCGAGTCGCAGCCGAAAATATTTGACGAAATATTCAGGAAACAAAGTCTCCTCTATTTTGGCCATATACCATACATAAAGTTCATCAGCGTCGGTGTCCACATACATGCCGATCGTTTCAAAATCCGTTATCGGACACCTGTATTCCGGGTCTGAGTAAAGTTCGCGCAGCGCAAGAAAATTAAAAATGCCTTGCTGATAAGTTGGGCTTTCCGGGTCGCTGTCATAGCGCAAGATGTATCTGTATTTAAATTTGCCGGCCGTTTTATTTTGCCGGAATACACAGCGGTCGCGCCTCATTATGAAATTCCAAACATACCGGCCGGAAAATTCAGATTGCAAGCTGTTATCGTAAAAATCGTTTACTTTGCGGATAATATCCCTGTACTGATAATCAGGATCATCATTAAAAAAATCCACTTCTTCGCTGAAGCCCAGCGCCATGAGCGCAAGATTTTTGATTTTGTTACTTTGGTACATTGCCAGGCCCTCCCCGTATTGACTTAATCCGTATATTGCTTCGCCGTAAAAGCTCATTATTTTTTCCTTATAACGCTGTGATTAGCCAGAACACGCCTGTTATTAACGCGCCCTGCGCGTGTTCGGTCGTGATGCCCAGATCGGTAAACGGTATGCGGCAGATATACCGCGCTTTTTCCTTGGCTTCGGCGGCCGCTATCTTTACATTTTGTGATGCGATTATCTGATCGACCGTGTACAGCTCGTCCGTCTTTTGCAGGTAGAGCTGTTTATAATCAACTTCTGCCGCGGCCGTACTTATCAGACAGGCGATCGCCAATAACACGAGCTTCGTCAATATTGCCGATTTTTTTATATCCATTTCTTTTTTCTCCTTTCTCTAGTTTTAGAATTACCGCCAGCGCCGTGGCGAAAAACAAACACACTGCGAAAAATCCTTTGAAAATATTTCGTAAAATATTCTTAATGATGGTCATTGTCCTTTTTCCTCCTCTTTTTCATTCACGTGTTTCAGCCCTAATGCCAGGCCGATAAAAGACAGATAGGCGCTCAGCGATAGGGAACTGCGGTCGCTGGCAAAAAACGCAACAGTAGCCAGCATCAACGCGATAAAGAATGCGCCGCCAAACACAGTCCAGAGCAGGGCTTTAAGCCAGCCGTCCCTGTCGGCGTATTCAGCAAAGGTTAAGTGTTCTGTCTTGCTGTCCAGCCCGCCGGATAGTTTGTCTGTTTTTTCGTCAGTCATTTAGTACACCTCCACGTCTATGCCACCGTTTACGGTGCCGGCCAGCAGCAGCATGTAGCAGCGTATGGCCTCGGCTGCTGTTTGTAGTTTCAGTCCCACACAGCCCAGCGTTCCTGGCACGCCGCCATCGGGGTGTATGCCAAGTTCCGTCCTGTCTGTCTCGAATTTCGGGACCAGCGGCAAAAAGAAACCAAAGCTGAACACCTGATAGCTGGCTGCATTGGATAGCGCGGCTATTTGTTCCGGCGTCCACAGTTTGCCGGTGGAATATTTTCCAGTTGGCAGAGAGCCCTTGCCCCAGCCGCCGGATACCGCTTGATAGGTAATGATTGGTGTGTTGTAGGCGTTGAGAGTAAGGATGCCGCTCGTACTCTTATCATCTCTATTTTGTATCTGGTACGTGATTTTCATTTTTTTATTCCGCCCCGAAACTTTGTTTCCATTTGCCGAACAAAGAATCTATGTAAGTATTCCCGTCCATTTTCTTGTATTTGTCATAAAGCCTGCAGATCAGGGCGCTGTTCTCCGGCGTGTGCTGTATCAGATTCATTATTTCCAAACGCTTCAGCCCGACATGCAGCTCATGTATGCCGAGCCATTTTTTTAGCTTGCCCGAAAATACGCCCAGCGCACCCAGCGCAATACCAAGCGCGGTGAATATCTCACTGGTCTGAGTGAATATTTTTATTAAGTTATCGATGGTCATTTCTTGTTATATCGGACTACTTTTGCAAAAATTCAAGTGGTATTTTTGGCCATTTGAACTTTTAAAAAGCGGTGTTCTAAAAAACTACCGTCACCGCTTCTTGACAGATTTATTTAATGTGTGTACAATCGTATTGTGAGCGATGCGATAAAATTTGAGTGGGACGAAAATAAACGCGCGGAAAATGTCCGTAAGCATGGGCTTGATTTTCCGCTTGCCGAATATGTGTTGTCTGATCCGAAAGTCGCCACGCATATTGATAATCGGAAAGAGTACAAAGAGATTAGACATCTTGCTTATGGGCTTTGCTTTGGCGATGTGCTTTGTCTCTGCTACACGATGCGGCAGGATGTGTATAGAATTATCTCGCTGCGCTACACACACGACAAAGAAAGGAGTAAATACTATGACAATAACTAGAATAACTGCAAGGGAAGCTAGAAACGCGTATACCTCAGCGCAGATAAAAGCCATGCTCAAAAAGGCTAAGTCTTTGCCGATAGACGAGAGTGAAATACCGACCGCTGAGGATTTAGAAAGCGGCCGTATTCGTCTCTTGCGGCGCGGACGGCCAAAAAAAGAATATCCTAAAAAACGTGTGGACATGCGTTTTGACCAGGATGTTTTAGTGGGACTTAAATCGTATTTTGGGCGCGGCTGGTCAACAAAAGTAAACGACACGATGCGCCGTACTCTAGCCAGAGCTGGTGTGCTGTGACAACTGACAATACCTGCGCTCTTGTTACATTTTCCATTTGGTCGTAGCTTGCTATGTCATAGGTAGCCATTTCTTGTTCTCCTAAACTATCACAACGTCACTTTATAAAACAAATTCACCCAGCCAGCGCCGCCATCAAGTCCAGCGTGATTGGCGTTATCTACACCACAAGAACCGCCCGCGCCTGGACCTTGAGGAGCTTTACAATTAAAACCGTTAACCCAATTTACCACCGCAGTGTTGTTGAAGCCTAAACCTATTGGGGTTGGCTCGGTGTAATCCCAAACATTTCCTTGTCCGTTTCCGGCAGAGCCGTAACTTCCGCCTGACGCATATGCTCTGGGGGTATAGCCGCTCTGACCAACATATCCCCATCTACCGCCGCCATTGTATTGGCCAATACCGCCTGCTTGTGGTTGGTCACCTTGCTGATCCCACCAGCCGCTCCAGCCGCCATTACCACCATTAGCCGTTATTGAGACTGTGTCTATGTTTATAGAAGTCGCACCGCCATTTTGTCCGTATGCCGACGATGACTGCGTATTAGAACCATTCCCGCCATTTCCAACAATTATGGATAAATTTGTTTTTGGAGAAAACCACTGATCATTAAGTATTGTGTGATAGCCAGACCCGCCGCCGCCGTCCGCACGGCGCATCATCATCAACATGATGCGCCTCGCTTTGGAGCAAATAATTTGGAGAGTAGTGTTAAGCATTTATATACTACCCCCCCCCCCCCATCAAGCACTACTGAACAGACGATGTGGCAATAACCAGCGCTGCCTTTGCCACCTTTACCGGAGTACACATTTCCACCGCCACTATTTTGCGCCGGTCCACCACCACCACCGCCGCCAGCGCCAGGCCCTTGTCCGCCAAGACCGCCAAAACTGCCGCCTACCCAGCCTTTTCCGTGGTTGCCGTCCAATCCATTTTCTCCATTGTTGAAATCAAGCCCATAACCACCACTGCGTTCGGGTGCAGTAGAACTTGGTTCTCCAGCGCCGATCTGCCCATCAGAACTATATCCAGCTCCGCCGCCGCCATTACCGCCCCTCGAATTGTTATATCCTTTTTGACATGCACCGCCATTGTATCTTCCTGCTCCACCGTTACCACTTGAATTGTATACATATAATGCGCCATTGCCCCCGTTAGCGGTCAATAACGCAGCGCTACTTATGTAAAAAATCGAAGCTTCGCCATTGCTTCCATCCGCACTTCCGCTACTACCCGTTGGAGTTCCTGCTCCGCCTATTCCGCCATCGCCGATAAAAATGGATAATTCAGAAACTTTGGTATATTGCTGATTGGCTAATGTTGAGAGATAACCACTTCCGCCACCAGGACCGCCATTCATGGAGTTGTTTCCATTAATATAGCCACTTCCAGACGCGCCGCCACCGCCACCACCGACGAGCTGCAGGGTTTCTATTTTCAAATTTACTTTTGTTGTTACAACCGGTATATCAGGGCTCTGACCTTCAAGGATAAATAACCCGTTCTTGCGCAAAGTATACTCACCTGGAGCTGTAAGTTCTTGGTCAATGTTAAATTTCTTGCCGCCAGCATCCGCTCTACGCATCATCATTAGCATATATATCTCCTAAGCTGCCGCGGCATAGCCGCCGCAATTAGCTTTCACCGCAAAGCCATCGAACTGAAAGGTTAATCTATAAGACATATTTGCCTCGATCTCCGGCGCTTTGCCGCTGTACCATATCGTACCGGCCGGGACGGATATTGTTGTAACTGTTGAGCCGCATTTGAAATTAACCTCTGCCGCAAAATAGCCAGAGGGGTAGGTTATCGTGAGTGATGTAAGCGTGCCGCAGTTATAAGTTTTGCCGCTGACTAGCGTTATAGACTTTGTCGTGCTAATCAAATCTGTAACAACATCATCAAGGTATACGGCATCTATCTTGGAACTGGCGTTCAGCGGCGCGATGCCGCTGGCCGCGCCTATACCTTTTGTACCTGGCTGACCGCCCTCTGATGCTGGAGCGGTGAGCACGTTGGTTGTTCCCGTCGCAGTGATTTTATCCTGTTTTGCATCAACAGCGGTCTTAACGCCGCCGCTAGTAATAAGATTTGTGCTGCTAGCAGTGGGAGTAGTATCGATTGCTTTGCTTCCCACACTGCCTGCCGTGCCGCTGTAAGTTAAAATATTTCCAGCCGTCCCCGCGGCGATCTTGTCCTGCTTGGCCGCTATAGCCGTAGCCTGTGCTGTGGACACCGGCTTATTGGCATCGCTGGTGTTATCCGCGTTGCCGAGTCCAACCTGTGACTTCGTTACACTATGCGGATTGTTTGTGTTGCCCGTGTGCGTATTAAAGGCTGACTTAAAGGCATCCCAGCCCACAACTGACAGCGTTCCATCATTTTCAACAAACACATATCCATCTGTGTTTTTGCCTTTTACAATTCCCATCGAGCCGGTGGTCTGGCCGTCGTCATTCGTAGCCTGTCCCACCTGATCATTGCCCCACTTTATCCATAGACTGCCGTTATAGACCCAGGTGAGATTATCCGCGTCTTTAATGCCGTCACCGGCCTGCGGATCGCGCTCATAAGTGTCCTCTATGTATTCGGTCAGTATTTCCTGTGTTACCTCGGCTGTTCCCTCCGGTATTTCTCCGCGCGGAATGATCGCCCCGAGCAGCGCCGCGACTTTATTCACTAAATCCGCCACTGTTGCAAATGTTTCTTTGGGCATAATTCCGTCTCCGGTCGAGCTGGCCAGCGGCGGCGTAAAATCATCCTCAATGTCCGTTGTCGTTGTACCGGACAGGTCGCGCATCCAGGCATGCAATTGGAGGTGTCCGTAGCTATCCGTGTTCCAGGTGATAGCCTTGAGCATCTGATAGGTTGGATTTGTTCCGCCATTCAGCGCGTAACTTTTTTTGACATAAGCGCTCTCCACATCCGCCGTATTTGCCTTTAGCGCTTCGGCTGCAGTGGCCCGAGTAACTTCAGATGATAGATTTCCGGCGATGGTATTCTCGGCGCTTGTGGCGCGAGTAACTTCTGCTGTGGTCTTTTGATCTAGTTCTGTTTCTGCATCTGTGGCTCTTGATGTTTCCTCGGCAATACTGCTTTCCGCGCCGGTTATTCTTTGCTCATGCGTCGGAGCTTCCGGTGATCCGGTCCCGATCCTTTCCTCGGCGCGTTGTATGCCTTCAGCTAATTCTTTTATGTGCTGGACAAAGATCGTGTCTCCGTCGTTTTTTTGTTCTACTGTGAAGTTGTCAATTACTTCTGGGAAAACAGGAATGTCCGGCATAATAACTCCTTTGTTTAATTAGGCGCGGCGGCCGGTAGTCCGGCCGCCCGATTTACGGTATCAACTTTCTTAGGTCCCAGATGACGGAGCCGGAATATCTCCGATCAACGCGATGGTGGCCGTGCCGGCTACTGTTCCTGAGGACCCGTCAGAAACCGCGGTAATTCTGTAAAAAGAAATCTTTGCAGAATTAGCGGCATACACGCGGATAATATCGTTTACGGCGAACGCTAAATTTACAAAATATCCTGCTGCTGTTACGGTATCAGTGTTTTGGTTCCAGTATGTATACTCGACCGGCGACTTGCCCCTGCTGGTGAGATTGTCCACCGGATTCAGATTATTAATATCAAATGCCATGATTTTCTCCTTTGTTTTTTTAAGCCCGGCGTCCCGGGCCCCAACGCTGCGGGTAGGCGTCCCTATCCCTAAAAATAAAGGGTTTCAAAATTATCCAGCCGGCTTAATATCCAGAGTATTGATCCGCAGGAAGCCAAGTTTGTCGATGCCAACGGCGCCGGCGTCATAAGTCATACCGGTGAAATAACCTTTCTTTTCCGGTATCCAGTCCATCGATGCTTTTTTATCGAGACAAACCGCGAGGCCCACAGCCTGTTTGTGCCAGGCCAGCGAGCCATGTTTTGCGGTGCTGCCGGAGCCGGTGGCAGGCAGGCCGCCCTCTTTCAATTTGCCGCTGATCGTATGCAGGTGAAAGCCGTACAGCACCGGCAGAGTGCCGCGCAACCAGGCCTTGACGTCGTTCAGCGTGTCGGAATCGATGCCGCGTGCATCGTCGCGCAGTTGTCTTTGCTGGTGGGCTGTTAAAGCAATGTGCCTATCTTCCTCGTCGACATTATTATCGTCAAAGTATTCCTTTGCCGAGGACAAGGCATCAACTGTAAAGATGTCACTTAAATCCAGCAAATTGTTGTTTCCGCTGCTGCATTTATCCTTGATCGAGTCCAGGATTAACTGCATCTCGCGGCGGTTAATCGCCGCCAGACAAGCCGCGGCTGTTACGGAAATATCATCATAACTGATCTTTAATTGATCAATCCCGTAAACATAATCATAGGCGTCCCAGCCGCTCAGAGTAGCGACCACCATTTCACGCGCTTGATTCATAGGCGTGATATTCTTTCCGCGCGCCGCCGGTACAGCAATACCGCCGCCGGCCACTGGAAATTGGGCTGTTTTTCCCTCTACGCCTGTCTTGAGCGTAACAAACTGCCGCAGCGTCTTATTGCTCTCATAAAGTCTATGCACTTCGGCGACAAAATAATCCTTATAGGTTTGCACTGTATCTAAAGCCATTTTCTTTCTCCTTTTCTTTTTGATATTTTTTGCGTCAATAGTGAGCTGCCGTATTTTTGAGGGGGCGCCGAAATTGTCCGGCGTGTGAGCCTCTACTGCAGGGTATTAACTAAAACAACGGGGCGTCCATTTAATTGTCCGGCCGGGGCGCCGAAGTATGGTAGCGAACTTCGTCGTGTGAGCGGCCATAACAAAAAAACTTCATACCCCGTTGTTCTATGCTCTATATCGGACTGCTTTTGCAAAAATTCAAGGGGGTATTTTTTACCCCTCTTGAATTTTTGCAAACAGGTGTTCTAATTTTTATCAATATGCGGAAGCCGCGTCAGAACAGGGTTTCCGCGCGTCCGAGCCGCGCGCGTTCGGCGACGATCTCTCTGCGGCGTTCGTCCGAAGTATTTTTGTCCATATACTCATCGCGGTATTCTCTTTCTGTTCTGCCGCCGGGCAGCGCATTCACATTAGCCGGTATGCTTGCTCCGGCCGCCTGGCCGAAAGAACGTTTGAGAGTATGCACCAGCTTGATCAGCGGTGCGCCGACATATTCCATAGCGGACAGCAGCTGCTTCTTGGTGTCGGAATCCAGCATGGCATCCTGCACGAATTTGCTGCTTTGCGCGATCATTTCGCCGGCATTTTCGCCGAGCTGTTTTTGCTGGTCGGCAACCCACTCCGCCCGTTGTTTTTGTATTTCCGCTTCGCTGCGTGTATCTATTGCGCCGGCGGCTTCCAGTGTCTCCAGCACAGCGTTAGATATGTCTGCTGCCTGGCTGTGATTCAAGCCATTGGCGTGGTATACCTGCGCCAGCTTGCCGGCCAGCGCGGCGACAGCTTCCTTGTTTTGATTCTCCGCCGAAAACAAGCCTTTGTATTTGTCCGGAGCCTGATAAGAGCTGAAATATTCCTCCGGCGTTTTCGGCGCCGGGCCGCCGCTCAATTTTTGACGCATCACTTCGGCGCGCATTTTTTGCGCTTCTAATTCTGTCTGTAATTCCGTTAGATATTCTTTTGCTCCATCTCTATTAAACTGTCCATTCTCGGTATATAGACGCGAATCAAATTCAAAATCTGATTGCCCAGCTCCGGCGTTACCGCCTACTTGAGAGTTGTTTTGTCCACCGTTTTCATTTCCTCCCACGTTAGATTGAGTTGTATTTTGCCCATTGTTTGCCTCCAGTGTTTGTGTTGTTGTTTCTCCCATACTTATTTCTCCTTTCTTTTTATTTTTCGAGCAGACTCCGAATATATTTGAGCAGCTCCAGCTGGCCGATCTTGGCGTAGTTCAGGTTAGCGTTGTCGTAGTTGGGAAATCCTCTATGCGCGAGCATTTCTAGATGTTCCAGCACTTCTTTGCCGGCTGCATTGTCCAGAGTTTGTGAAAATAATCCTTTTAATTTTTCGTTATCCTCTTTGGCGCGCTGCCTGATCGTATCTAACTGGCGCAAAGCGGTCTTTGTTAAAAAGGGACTTTTGGTGTTTATATCGCTCATTGCTGCCGCTCCGCCGCGAGTTCCATAATATTGGCCCCGGCTTTGCCCAGCGCTTTAGCATTGGCCGCGCCAATATCCGCCTGCACAGCGGCTTCTTGCTGCGCTTGTGCGGCCATAGCCTGCTGTTGATCTATTTGTGCGGTTTCCTCTTTGGTGTAAATAAATCTGGCCGGCATGCCCAGCAGTTCCGCAAGATAGGGCAGGGCATCATCTTTTTTTATTATGCGCGACAGCATCGCGCCGGACGGGTCCATACCCGAAAATATTTGTACTACACCTATAATATCCTGCGCTTCGGCCAGTTTTAATTGACGGGAAATCGGCGAGTTGATTTTTATCCTGTACGTGAGGTTGTCTATTTTGGTTATATCAAAAGATTGCCCGGATTCATTTTCTGCCAGTATGCCGGTAATAATCAGTATGTCTATTATTCTGCGCACCAGATCGGTCTGAAAACGGATTAATCGGCCGAATACACTGCCGAGATTGTTGCGCAATTCATTTAACCGCGCGTTCACTTCCGTGGCGGTCAGGTTCTTGCTGCCCTCATTTGGCAGGGTATTGCCGTACGTGTTGCGCTTAATATCCTGCTGCAATTCCAGTGTGCGGTATTGTTCCAAATCTATCTTGTATCCGCTATTAAATAATGGCTGTATGAGCGCTGATAAATCCTCTGCTGTCCCGACATAATTCATAGCCATTGGCGTCAGGTCTAATTTGGCGCTTAATAATCCGTCCTCTTTGACCAGCATCGGTGGAAAGATATAGGCTAGCGCCATTAGCCCGTACCGCTTGATCATATTTAGGGTTTTGATGTCGTTTAAAACAGTCAGTCCGACGCCGCGGCCGTACAGCTCACCGGCCGCTTTGTTCCAGCGCAGCACTGTGAATGGATTGGTGCGGTATTCCTGCCGCAGTATTTCTTTTTTCTCCCCGTAGTTCAAGACTAAATAAACATAAGTGCCTTTGTCCAAATCTTTATATGTGCATTCCAGTATCTGCACTTCTCTGTCTTTATCGTCGCCGGAAAATTCTTTGTCCTCTTTAATGTTCCATTGATATTTAATTCTTTCGGCTTTCATGGAAAATTTGCGGTATACCGCTTCCACATCGCCATTCACACTTTCCTCTATGCAGTATTCTTTGAGCGGTATTGCTCTGAACACCAGCGGCCCCAGCTGTGTGCCGGGCATTGTGAGCAGGCAGCCGGTGCCGGCAAATACATCGTAGCAAAATTCTGAAAAGGCTTCGTCGAAATTAGAAACATTTTTGAATTCATTGGCTATGTCCGTGATTTTGGCCAGCTCTTTATTAACCGCCTCACGTATATTTTCTTTGAATAAATAACCGGCTTCCAACTCTATCCATTTTTGCTGGATGGGACAGAGCACTTCCTGCATTTTGTTGACAAATTCATTTACGGCCTGCTCACCGGCGCTCGTAAAAAGTTCCTCTCTGTTGTCCTGATAATTTTGGCTTTCAGCGCCGGCAGCGGGTTTGTTAAAGTTGTCGCGGTCCGGCATCGTGTACTGGAACAATTCCTTGACCTTACTTAGCCAGGTTTGTTTTATGCCGTCCGCCGTGTCGTATTTCTTGCAAATTTCTTCCGTCGTGTATTTCAAGTCCTTGCTCCTGCTAGAATTGTGCGCTGTACGCCGGGTTGTAGTATCCGGCGCGGCTGCCCCACGGATTTTTCATGGACGGGTTGAATATGCCCATTTGTTTCCGTAATTTCAAAATGGTGTCTTTACGCAGAGCCAGCGCATCCGCTTCATCTTTTTCCTGCTTCTCTTTGGTTATTTTTAACTGTTCATCAAAGTAGCGCCGCTGGGCTTCCGCCGCTTGCTCCGCCGCCAGCCGCGTATTGGTCTCGGTGATCCAGTTGTTCATATAATCCATGTTGGCGTTATAGTCCGCCTGCGCGTCCGGTTTGGCGTAGGCGCTTGTTTGTGTTCCGGCGCTGCCAAAGACTTCAGCAGGATAGGTAGAGTAATTCGCCGGATTGCTGCGCTTGTAATTATTTGCGTAACTGCCGACTAACGAAGGACTTCCGCACATTTTTCGCTCTCCTCTTTACCTGTTCAAAAAAACTATCGGACTACTTTTGCAAAAATTCAAGCCCCTTATCAGAGCAAATATTCCGCCGGAATTTCACCCATTAGCCCCATGACCGGACGGCGTCCGGCGCTGAATATGCTCATGCCCGGCGGTATTGCGCCGGTTCCCCGTTTCTTGCGCTGCCAGGCCTGCCAGCGTTCCAGCATGATCTTGTCCTGCGGATCTGTGGAATTTTGCAGATTGCTTTTTGTCGCGAGTTCCCTCATGCCGTCAGCTCCCATCAAGTCCTGCAATTTCTCTTTGTTGGACATGACGCCCAGCGCGGAGCCGAGCGCATCCAAATTTTGCTCCGGACTTTTTACCGGCGGCTCGTCTTTTATTGCTTCCGGCAGGTCTTTGTATTTGTCGCTCTCGGAAGCTGTTGCCGGCGCGGTGGTCTGGATCAAACTTTGCCCGGACCGCAGCGGATTGTTATTACGCATATCCAGGACTATGCTTTTGCGTGTGTTGAGTGCTAGTTGTTTTTGTGTTAGTTGTTCTTGATAGGCTTCTTGTTCTGCTTTAACTTCGGCATTTCTTCTATTTCTTAATAATTCTGTATATTCTTCTGGTGAATAACTGTCGTTAGTTTCTGGATCATATACTGTTTTTGCAGACCCTGGTTGGGCTGGATCATTCCAATCCTCATCATCATTTTTGGCTTCATAAGTCCCGGCATTCAATACCTTCTCTAAGTCAGATATTCCATGTGGATTCCAGCTTCCGCCGCCGCGCGAGTCCCATAGAGGCCTGCCGCCAAATGGATTTCCAATAGCAACTCCGCCACCACCGCACATAAAAGACCTCCCGATAGTTTTTTCAACAAAACTATCGGACTACTTTTGCAAAAATTCAAGAGGGGACTATATTTGGGGCGGAGTATATTCAAGCGGTCTTGATATTGTCATGCCGCCGGGACTGGTAATCTTTTCTAGAAGCAAGCATTTTTGTAGATGAGATGCTTTTATGGATGCTGCTTTGTCAGCAATCCTTACGAGTTCTCTGGAAGGAATAATATTAGGCGGTGTGATAATTTTTAGTTTGGCTTCCGGGTTTACTTCTTTTGCCATTTTTAAAGCTGGCGCAAAATCACTATCTTGAGTAACTATAAAAGCCTCGTCGTATTGTTTGTAAAAAGCCGATTTGACCAGATAAAGCGCGAGGTTAACATCAGATTCTTTTTCCTCGTGGGCGATCCAGCTATTGCCGCATTTGTTGCATTTTTTATTTTTTTGCTTGAATTTTCCCATGACCGGAATCACGCCATTACGTGTTAATGCGCTGACATATAGTTTGTGCCTTGCGGATGACTGGCGCCAGTAGGCATATGCTGAGAAATAATATATTGCTTCGATTTTTTGGAGTTTTTTATCAACAAATAAATTCATCAACTTTGGAATATCTAGCCACTTAAAATGATTAAAACCAAGATTATCTATTGCATGATAAAGATTAAAACCGTCTATAAAACAAACGACTCTATTCAAATGAAAATCCTTAATAATTTAAATGGCTTCCCGGGCATGCCCGGGAAGCAGAGGCAGGTATTACCTGCCAAGATTAATAAATACATTATACCACATCGAGCGCTGTTTTTGCAAAAACTCAAGAGGGGATTTTAGAATTTATTTTTTAGTCCATGCCAATAATAAGCTCTGCGGAAGCCTTTTTCCACAGCCTCTTTTACTGTATGGGCGTAAAATTCCCCGTATTCAGGCTCTATTATTGTGTTATCGTATTGTTGATCGCTTGGTAAATGATATATTTTATTTTTGTTTTTCTTGCTGATATTGCATTTTATTCTTGGAAAATTACCTAACTCTTTATTCTCTATATATTTCACGCCGAGGTAGTCTGCAAATTGTTTGGCTTGGTCTGATAGTGTTGTGCTAGTCATAAATATGGGGATTATTTCTTTCTCAGCATCATTCTCTGTTTTATTTTCTATTTTGTATGCTATTGTAGAACCGAACAATTGAAAAATATGTTTTTCGTGAATTATTTTCTTTTTAGACCAATATTTGCATTGAACAATATGTGTGGTATTGCCCTTGGTTGCTATTAAATCTCTACCAAAATCCTCAAACCCTTTTAATATTCCGTGATATAAAACAGTCCAGCCATTGTTGGCGTATTCGTATCCGACAAACATCTCATAGTCTCTACCGATTGCCCAGCGGCTTTTTCTCTTGGTGATATAATTTTCCAATGCAAGTTGATTTCTTGTATTCTCGTCTAAGCTGTCGTATTTTTCTTTGGAAATGAGGGCTATTATCCTTTTTTCGTCATCTTCAATGTTTGCGATTTCCTGCAATTCTTTATCTACTACATCATCCTTATTATCATAAAAATAATCCTCAAAAACAGGATGAGTACTCAGAAAGTCCTCTATTTTATATTGAAGTTCTTTATAGCCATTTAAGAATATATTTAATTTATTCTTGCAATCACGCTCTATCCTGTCTGCCGTTTTATTAGCATGTGGTTTTTTCATTCGTAGATATTTTATCGTAAGAGCGTATTGCATATCTACAAAATCAGAAAAAACGACAGCCTGTTTTTTATAGCTTAA
The DNA here is from genome assembly GCA_003864455.1 of Candidatus Termititenax aidoneus. GTDB lineage: Bacteria > Margulisbacteria > Termititenacia > Termititenacales > Termititenacaceae > Termititenax > Termititenax aidoneus. The sequence continues at coordinate 133,643 of BGZN01000002.1, forward strand.
TAGGTTGTTTTTAAATATTTCGTATAGCTTGTCTTTTTCCTTGATACACTTTACCAAATTTTGATTTTTCTCTTTTAAATTTGCTGATTCGGTACTTGCAATAATATACGAACTGCGTGCTTTGTTAATGTTAGTTGAAAGTTTGCTATTTTCTAGTTCTAACGTAGTGATTTTATTTTTGTTTTGTTCATTAGACAATTTGGCTTTCTCTGATTCCGTATGTATTGAAAAGTATTTTATCCGGCAGTCTTCTAGTTCTTTTGACTTAATGTTTAACTCTTTAAACAAAGAATCAAATTTTTCTCTGATGTGTTTGCCTATATTTCCGTTGAAAACATGCATGATTGTATCTGTGTTTTTTGTGCTATCTGGTGATGTTGAAATAAAGTAATTTATTTCTTGAGGAGTAAAATTTGTATATTTTTCTAAGAAAAGCCCAACATTATTTATATAATCCTGAGTGTTTGATTGTGGTTTTTCGGGTTCGGTTTTTTGAATAGTTTGTTGAGGTTTTTTTTGTGAGTTTTCGTTATTAGGTGTGTTAAAAGACTGCCCTAAAACCATGAACAGGAAAAGGAGACCAAGTATTGCGAAAATAATGAATACTTCCATGGTTGCCCTAAAGTAACTCATGTCCCTATAAAAAAATCAAGCTAGACTTTTCACCAAACTCCTATCCTGATACCCCCACCGTTTCAAAATCTTTAGCCATGTCTGATCCTTGTACCCAATATTTGCCCCAATGTTTAAACTGTCGCAGCCGGTGTCTCTGGCAATGCTTTCCGCCGTGTCTATGTATTTCCGCAGCAGGCGAATATCGCCGCGGTATTCAGGTTTGATGTACACCAGCATTTCAGAGAATATTATTTTACCGGTCAGGTCCTGCTGGAAAGAATAGGCGAACACTCCGGTCTCCTCGCCATTTTTTTCCAGGCAAAAAGCGCTGATATTGTTTTGTTTGTATATATCGTAAAACCGCGGCAGACTGATTATTTTAAATTCTCTGCTGACCAAAGAATACCAGCGGTCTACAAATTCCTTTTCAGCGCATGTAAATACTTTCCCTCTTTGATTATAGCTCTTGATTTCGTACATGCTTTGCCCCTTTCCTTTTAGTGAAATTTTTTGTTCCAGCGCACGGCGCGCACCACGCCGCCGGCATGCGCAGTGAGGCCATACGGCGGCCTGGCTACCTGTATATGCATGGCCAGGCTGTCCGCAAGGTCTATACGCTCACTCTTTATTTCCTCGTTGGTTACTCCGGCCAGCTCGGCTTTTAATTCTTTCAGCCATTCCAAATGCGGATTGGCCGGAAAAAATATCTGCTGCGCTTTGAAGCGCGGCTGCAAAGCTTTTATTCGTTCTAACTTCGACCCCTCTGACGCGTGTTCCAGCTCTTTCAGTTTGAAAAAAACATTGCGCCGCTTCTGCTCCTCCAATATTACCGGCTCTATGATCTGATATATCTGGCCTTTTTCTATGTAAAATTCTTTTAGTTTGTATTGCTTCACTATTTCAAAAATACTGTCTATTTGATCATAAGTTCCCCAGCGGCCGAATTTGCAGTCCAGCAAATACCACTCATTTTGTTCGCTTGTACCTACCACGGTTATTGCCCTGTAACAGGCTTCTGCTTTGGTGGAGCTGGCCGGATCCAGACAGGCGGTTATATTACAGCCGCGGACTATTTGTTCCCGGTTGATTTCATAATATTCTCTGTAATCGTCGGGATTGAATACGCGCGCTTCGTCTGCAATGGCCTGACACATTCTTTCGGCATACCAAAAGCTCAGCCTGCCGAGACTCTCCATATCGTCACGTTCGGCCAGCATTTTTTCGACGCTAAATTTTTTGTTTTCCGGCCAGTTAGACACATATTCATCGGCTTCGTTTTTGGCAAGGACCGGAATACGCATTTTGGAGAATTTAATTTCTTTAAGATTTTCTGCTTTGTATACTTTTTCGGCAATGCATTTTTCACCCAGATTATTAGATATAAAAAACAGCCGGCTGCTGCGCCCTAGAAAAATAACATCTGATAAAAACCAGTCCCAGTCCGAATTAGACTGGGAGATGCTTTTAGCGTCTTCTCTATCCTGAATATCATCCATTAAAACTATATCCGGCCGTACATCGTTGTAGACCAAGCCTCTAATTGCCGAGCCTTTGCCGTAAGCCTCAATCCTGATCAGAGTCGTGTCGATTTCATTCTCTTTATATACTCTTAGCAAGAATGCTTTTTTAGATTCCTCATATATGCCTTTGATATTTGCTTTGACCAGCTCATTTGTTTTACAGATATTAATAATTTCGCCAAGTTTATTTTTGGCCAGCGCCTCGTTGGATTTAATGAGGACAATATAAAGCGTGTTTTTATTCTCCGGTGGAAAAACTATTTTATGTACCGGATATGTCCGTATAATATACGAACTTTTAGCGCATTCCCTGAATCCTTCCACCAGATAATTATCAGGATCACTCAACAGCAGTTTGGAAATTTTATGATGAAACCAGGCGGACGGACAATGTTCGCTGTCGTCATCCACCAGCGCAAATTTGCGGAAACTAACCAGACTGTTTTTTATTTTATCTATGGTTTCCGGCCTAAAATTGCGCATTAAAGCATTCATATTTGATTCTCTCGTTCCGCGAACTTATTTATTATGGCGGTATTGCTGTTCAGAATATTGTTATTAAAAACTGGATTTTCATTAGCAAAAACTCCAGCCGCTTTACCCTTTAATTCATACGCGCGCAAAACGACCGCTTTGTTTCCACCCTTGTTTTCTTTTATAAAACCGTCCATATCCCGTAAGAATTTCTCCTTATCGTATTTCAAATACTCCCGGTCTATTTCCTGCAGACCTTTTATTGCCAGTTGGATATGCGGCTTGTGATAAAGTTTGCTGGCCATTTCTCTAATAGATTTATCCGTGGAATTTTTCGGATTGTAAACTTCTTTGTATGCTTGATACGGCGCTTTTATTTCCAGCGCGACCTTGCGGCAAAATGCTTCATTCTTAATTGTTAAATGATGTCCGGCCATGCTCAAGAATATCGGATTAGTTTTGCAAAAATTCAAGTGTGCGCTGAAGTTTATCCGTTATTTTCAGGCTATTGATATTTTCTTGATAAATTTACAAGCTTGCTTAAACAAAATGGTTAAGCAAGCTTAATAAGAACATCAAAGCTGGCTTGCTAAAATACCAATGAAAATATCCAAGCACATCGGGGCAGTAGCTGTAGCAGTGGCAGTGGAAGTGGTCGTAGCAGTAGCTGTAGCCGTAGATATATACATGCATTAGCAATAGGCATTAAGCATTACAGAGAAGCAAATGCATTATGTTCGCAATGCTTCACGCAGAAATGCCGCTGTGCGCGCGGAAAAATGCAACTTTAAAAACATAAAAACACGAAATACAAAATGCAGAAAATTGAATTTGACTATGAAATTCTACGCGCGGCCGACTATTGACAAATTCGTGGCGGAATTGATAGGGTAGTATAGGTCTGATTTTATCAGTGACTATCGACCACTCTGCCACTCCTCCGTGTCAGGATTATTATACTAAATTTTGTTTGGATTGTTTCTTTTTATCAAGGCTGTTGCGCAGGCTGGTGTTGAGAATATTCTGGCCGCGCGTTTGGATTTCCTGAATGTCTTCTTTGACTTGCGCGAGCTTGGCCTGCACAGCGCGCTGGATTTTGTTTTGAAACAAATGTTTCAAAGCATCTTTGCCGACTGTGTCATTGATTTTGGTCAACTTGTCGCCGAACTGAAATTGTTTGTTGAATTTTTCCAGCAAGCCCTTGGTTTGAGTCAAGGCTTGAGTTTTGAACTGGGCGGTTTGTGCGCCGAGCTTTTCTTTGTCCGTATATTTTTTTTGGTAGTCCGTAAGAGTTTGTTTTAGCTTAAAAGTTTTTTGTACGAAGCTGACGGCCAAAATTTTGTTTTTGATCTGTCCGAACCACGCTTGAAGCTTATTGTAACGCTGCAAAAGCAAATGCGTGATCAGCTCAGATGTGTTGTTACTGGCGGGCGCGGGCTTGAGCTTGACCTCAGGCAGCGGCGCTTTGACCTGCGGCTTGATTTGCAATTCGACAGCGGTATTTTCTTTATTGGCCATGCCAAATATATACCCAGAATATTGATTTTTATACCTGCCGCTCCTGCGGCAGGTACTTCCGCGCGCGGTCGTACCATAATAGTAAGATTTATTGCCGTCCCTACGGCAGGTACTTCCGCACAATAATAGTTTGGATTTTTGGCTGCTGTGTTATAATTTAAGCATGCCGGAAAATAATAAATTCAGCGAAAATATTCAGCTTTTTAATCAAGAGCAGCTGTCTAAAATATTTAACGAGCTTGATCTCGATCCGCAAAAGGTCGCGCAGGTCAAAAAAACCGCGCCGCCCAAAAATCTGCCGCCCGATCCCGGCCAGAGCGCGGCGGATATTTTGAAAGCGAATTTTATTGCTTCCGAGGAAGAATAATAGAAGCTTCGGCGGCGCCGGCGGCGGTGAATTTTTCCGCGGCGATGTCCACAATGATTTTTTGAGCTTTGACTACCGCGGCGTTTTCGGCCTGGCTGTATTCGCCGTCGCTCAAATAAATTAAATTTTCTTTTTCGTTGTAAAGAGCCTGCCGGCCGCTCGCCTGCTTGCCGGCCTGCTCGATGAACACATTGCCGCTCAAAGTCATTTGCGCGAAATTGCCGGAAACATCGGCCTGTAGAGTATCCGCGGAGATCAGCGTTTTGGCGCGGCGCAGTTCATTGGCGGTCTGCTCCGGCTCGCGCGTCAGCCGCACATTGCTCCGCGCGGTAAAAATGTCGTTTTTAAGATCGACGGTCAGTTCGTCCGCGGTCAGGGTTGTGTCCGGCCGCGTCAGGACAGTGTCTTTGCCGAAAAATAATTGCTGCGCCGCGTGATCGATCTCCGCTTTGCTGGCGTTGATGCGCGTGCCGCGGTCGACGACCAGGATTTTTTTCTGCAGTGTCGATCTTTTCGCGGCCGCGCTGTAATTGAGCTGCTCGCCCCAGATGCTCACCGGCTGCTGTCCGCCGCGGCGCAGCGTGGCGCGGAAGCCTTTGTCCGCGTACAGTCTTTCCTGCGGCGCGTTGGCCTGCACTTTACGGGCGGAAAAATCGTCCAGCAGCAGGCGGCCGTTGTCGTAAAGCCTGCCATTGTAAATGTTTTCGACTACAGCGTGATCGATATTCAGCGCCGACCAGATGTAGCGCGACTGCAGAGACCAGAGCAGCCGGCCGTCCTTGTAGCCGCGCACGGTGGTTTCGGCCAGCTCGATTTTTTTCTCCGGACCGGTGTTCTCGGCCTCGAGGCGGCCGGCGCTGGACAGCAGCCAGGCAGCGCCCAGCAAAATCAATAAACCGGCAATTAGCAGATAATATTTTTTCATGTTCTTGATTTGATAAGTATAGAATATTTGCTGACGGGGTCAATGTTTTGGCCGCGCAGATCGGCGGTAACCAGATAAGAATTATGCGCCGCCGTGATTATTTCACCGCTGCTTTTACGCAACTGGCCGATTTTGATTTTTTGGATAGCGTTGATTTTGGGGTCGAGTATTTCCAATTCGTCGCCGCTGCCAAATTGGTTGCGGCCGGAAATAGTTATTTGCTGGCTGGCCGCGTCGTAAGCTTCGGCCACGCCGACAAAATCACAGCCTTTGAGATAAGCGGAATTTTCCGGATATTCCGTGGGTTGTCCGTCCGGGAACAAAAAACCGTCGGTGTAGGGGCGGTGCGAAATTTTGGCCAGATTGTTGCGCCATTCCTGCCGAACGCTGTATTTTTCCGGCGCGGCCAAATAAGTGTCTATCGCCTGCCGGTAAACTTTTGTCGTCATCGCCGCGTAAAAAGCGGATTTCATGCGCCCCTCGATTTTGAAACTATCGACGCCGGCCGCGATCAGCTCCGGTATATGCTCGAGCAGACAGAGATCGCGGGAATTCAAAATATACAGGCCGCGGCGGTCTTCCTCCGCGGTGAAAGTTTCAGCTGCGTCCGCCGGCTGAAAAGCATATTCCCAGCGGCAGGGCTGCGCGCATTCGCCGTGATTGGCCGAGCGGCCGGTGAGATGTCGCGAAAGCAGGCAGCGGCCGGAATACGCGACGCACATCGCGCCGTGCACAAAAATTTCCAGCTCGGCTTCCGGCGCGCTGGCTTTGAGCGTTTGCAGCTGCGCCAGAGATAGTTCGCGCGCCGCGATGATCCGCGCCGCGCCGTTGTTCAGCCAGAAACGGACTGCCGCGGCATTTGTCGTGTTGGCCTGCGTGCTGATATGCAATTTGACATTTGTGCCGGACTCGCGCAGCATTTGCAAAACTCCGGCGTCGGCAACGATCGCGGCGTCGATGCCGAGTTTTTCCGCTTCTTTAAAATAAGCCTGCATTTTTTTTAATTCCTGGTCAAAAGCATAAATATTGAGCGCGAGATAAAATTTGCAGCCGTGCTCATGCGCAAAACGGATTCCCTCGCCCAGTTCATTGAGCGTGAAAGAGCTGCCGCCAGTGCGCAGCGAGTAATCGCCAGCGCCGGCATAGACAGCGTCCGCGCCGAAACGCACCGCAGTCTGGAGTTTTTCCAGATCGCCGGCCGGGGATAATAATTCCGGTCTTTTCATTAGTAGAGCAGCATATTGGGCGAGATGCCCAGATACTGGTAAATTTCCGTCTGGCTCTTGGCCGGACGCTGGTAAAGCGCGCCGTAATTTTTGACCACGTTCAACGCCGTCGCGTATTCATTGCCGGCGTGCCAGATAAAAAATCCGTCCGTACCGGCGTCTTCACAGGCGCGGATTTGCTCGCGTATATAAGCGGACAGGGTCATATTGGCATAGCCGAGATTCATGGCAAAGCCCTGTATGTAAGGGATCAGGCGCGCCGTCCGCCCCTTAAGTTTATTTTTGCCGAGCGTCGAGCCTTCGAGCAGCGTGCGGTAAGGATTGCCCATGCGCAGACGGTCGCCGTAAAAATGCGACGGATAAAGCATCGGACTGGCCGCGTCGATATAGGGCGACATGCGGCGCAAATCCTGGCCAATAATATGGTGCGGCTGATAAGCCACCGAGCCAAAAACGTCCACGCCGAGCGGAATATTCACCGTAGCGCGCGCGTCCTGCAAAAATTTTTCGATAATATCTTTTTTGCGCGGATCGGACGAGCCGCGGTCGGAGAAACGAATATAGTCGTACTGGATTTCGTCAAAACCCAGCGTTTCAGCCTCGCGGGACAGCGCGAGTTTTTTTTGCCAATTTTGCGGATCTTCGGCGGTCTGATAGGTCGCGCCCAAACCCTCCTCAAAAACCACAATGCGCGCGATGAGATACAAGCCCAGCTCTTTAGCATAGTCCAGATTTTTCAGATAAGTCGGGTTCGCGCCGTTAAAATCACAGACCACAGCGTTCAAACCGCTGTCCAGGACATTTTTCAGCAGCGGCCGGCAGCGTTCGGGATAATTCATCGTCCAGATGCTGACATACACGCCGCAAATTTTTTCCGGCCGCGGAGAAACGGAATTTTCCGATGGAACGGATTTGCTAAAGACAGCGCAAGAAATACTGAGTAAACTAAAAATAATAAACAAGATTTTTAGGGACTTCATGGCTGGATTTTAGCCCGCCGTGTTTAAAGAGGCAATAATATTTTGACGGTCAGGTATATATTTTTGAAAGTAGGGTATTGTTTAAATGGAGAGTATAACACCATATGTCTAGATTTTTCTTGTCCTATATATCTGCGCTGGGCGCGGGAGATTTTACAACGACCTCGACTGCGCTCTCTAGAACGGGAGACAAGGAAAAGAGCGCCATTCCAAATCTGTGCAAAGTGGCCGGCAATTTTAATGGCGCGGCGGCGACATTTGGTTTTGTCAGCGATCTCCGTGCTAGCAACAGACTGGAAATTACTGACTCGTCTGGACAGACCAGAACTCTGACGCTGGGGTTGTGGGCGGAAAACAGCAAGGGGCTGCCGCTTAACGGACGCTTGTTTTACGACACCGCCAGCGGCAGGGACTATGTGCTTTACTATGACGACAATGAGCTTACCGCGCAGTCGGGCTGGCAAATTGCGCAAGTGACTGCCGGTAAATTGAATCCTCAAACCGGACGGATCCAGATTGTCCCGTATCAGCCGGATTCAGATTCGGGGGGAGGGGTAGACATATTAAATGGTTTGCCTGAAGGTGCTTTAGATGCTTTGTGGAGGATTAAGATTACTGACAAAAGCCTAGAGGAAACGGAGCTTACTTCCGCGCAGCGTGACTTCTTAAATAGCTTGAACGATTTCCTGAAAAAAGTGCAGGCTGGCGCTGGCACCAAATATGAGAAATATGAGGCAGTGCTGAATTTTATGAAAGAGCACAAAGATAAACTTGACGCTATTGCCGCCAATAAAAAAGCTATGTTGGAAGTGCTGCAAATATTCGGTGAAAATAGCGAAATTAAATTTCCTGTTTTTGCTTTAGGCGGCTTATTGAGCAGGATGTCCTTTCAGGATCGTAACTCGCTGGAATTTGTAACTGCGGTATTGGCTGTCTGGCCTCATATGATAAAGAATATTTCTCCTCAAATTCAAAATGATGCTGTGGGCTGGGATAATAAGTTTTATTTAGAAGAATTTGCTTTGCTGAATTTGGTGCATGAAAATCTGGCCTATCTAGATTCACTTGCAGTGGATTCACAATGCTTTTTGTTTAAGCTCTTGCCGGCGAAAGAACTTAGCGCCGAGGCTGCTAAAGGAAGTTTGAATATTAGCCGCATAATAGATTCGTTAACGGTTTGTCCGCATTTGCTCTCTGATTTAGAGCCAGAAAAAAAAGCTGTCTTGCTGGAATGGATCAAAAGCGACAGATGTTCGCTCAGGCTTGCCGGGCCAGAATATCTAGTTCTGCGTAGTTTTCTTCCTGAAGAAACGGCTGAAAGTTTTGCCGGGGTAACTGTATCTAGTGAAAATAAGACTAAAGAAGAGTTGGACACGCTATTCCAGCGTTGTCAGAATGTGGGCATAAATTGTTATGAGCGGTTCGATTTGGAGACAGTGGAAAAACTGCTTTTTTTCCGCGAGCAGCCCTTGGATCCTAATAAACCGGTAGCCTTAATTATACAGACTGTCCGAGCAGGGGACTATAACGGGGCTTTTCGAGATTCTAGACATATTACCGCTTTGCTGGAGCAGGGTTATCAAGTTTGTTATTACGAAATTGGCGATGAAGCCGAGATACCCCAAACCTTTGCCAATACCTATTATTGTAATAATTCTGAGCCAAACGCGGAACAAACCCGCAAAATAGACGTAATTGTCTTTAGCGGTCACGGCACAAACGAGAGCCTGTTATTGGGAAATGTTCCCAATCCTTCGGCAGGCCAGATTGTGCAATATGAAGTTAGTAGGATAGTCAAATATATTGAGAAAGAAAAGAAACAAAAACCGGATGCCGAGGAGGTGTTTAGCTCTGTTCGGGATATTTTGGACGCCAGCGGTTTAAAATACTCCTTGGATAATAGTATGACCCCGCCGATGTTTCAGTTGGATTGCGCGGAGCTAATCAAGCTCCCGGCGGAGGCATTATCAAACTTGTTGCGCAATTTGGAGGAATTTTCGGCGAGTTTCGCCAATAATTTGCGCAGTTGTTATGAGAATTGGCGGGACTATGATCGAGCGCACATAGATGTAACGGACGCAGAATTAATCGCTTGCAATCGATATTTCAGCGAGACCGGCGTGTTGATCGCAAATTCTTGCTCTAATGGTTATAAAAAAGATATTAACGGCGACGGTTTGATTACTGTCCAGGATGACACTCCGGAAAATAAAAATATGGTTGACGCTTTCCATCAATGGTTTTCCGGTGGACGGCGTAGATTTTATGGGGCGCCGGACATTCAATACGGCGCGCCGCAAATTTATTTCAAGGCGGGCAATATAACCACTGTTTTTTATAGTCTCTCAGGTTACGGCAACTATCTTCCAAGCGCCTACTACAAAAGTGGCGAGGAAGTCTATGGTCGGCTTCCGGTGGCAGATAAGCCCTTATCGCCTCGACCCAGCCCCAAGTGGCAATAGAAGAAACATTCTTGGCGCGGCGATATAGAGGGGTATTCTAAGGAGATTTATTTCAGTATAATATTGTTAATGAATGCGCCTTACATTTTCGTTCTCGCCGGCGGTTCTGGCACGCGCTTAGCGCCGCTGTCTTTGACCAGCGCGGGTAAATTGCCTAAACAATTTCTGCCGCTGGTCGGCGAGAAAACTATGCTGCAGCAGACTATCGAGCGCATTCCCGGCGGACAAATTGTCATCGTGCCGGAGGAACGCTACACGCCGGACATTCAGCAGCAGTGCAGAGATTTGGACGGCGCGCCGGGCGAGGCTGAAATACTGGCCGAGCCTTTTGGCTGCAACACGGCGGCGGCGGTGGGACTTTGCGCTCTGTACGCGCGGCAGAAAACCAATGACGAAAAGACTGTGCTTTTTTTCCTGCCGGCGGATCACATCATGGACAAAAATATTTTCGGTCAGTTGTTCCAGCAGGCGGTCGCGCGCGCGGCCGGCGGCAAAATAATCACGATCGGTATCACACCGGATCGTCCGGAAACCGGTTATGGCTACATTCAGACCGGCGGTCAGGGTGATCAATTGTCCGTGCAGGCTTTTGTGGAAAAACCGGATCTGGCCACAGCGCAAAAATATCTGGCCGCGGGCAATTATTTTTGGAACGCTGGAATGTTCGTAATGCGCATCGACACGGCTTTGCAGGCGCTGGAACGTGACGCACCGGAAATTTACCGCGCGCTGCTCGGCATTGATTTTACGCAAAATCTTTCCGCGGAAATCGCGCGCCAGTATCAGATTATCAAAGACAAAAAGCAGAATATTTCTATCGACTATGCGGTTATGGAAAAAGAAGCGGCCAATATGGAATTGCTGCCCGCGCCGACCGCTCTGGA